>NZ_JBGEHL010000006.1:0-201944 GCF_041403445.1 Aliiroseovarius conchicola | reverse complement strand
CGCCTGGCACCAATTCCAAGAGGACGAAAAGGGGCGTATTGCACCCGGTCAGCTTGCGGATATGGCGCTACTTAGCGCGGATTACTTCACTGTCCCTGACGACGAAATCTCGTCGATCCAATCAGTACTTACGATCATGGATGGCGAAGTTGTTTATGGAAGTGGACCTTACGAAGGTTTGAGCCCTGAGCTACCTGCGGCACTGCCAGAGTGGGCGCCCATCAACTACTTCACAATCTACGAGTGACGCAGCAACTGCGGGTGCGCGCGCGCACCCGCCATGCCACACCATCCAAGAAAGAGAGTTTGCCATGCCTACTCGCATGAAACTGGTCAATTCAATTGTGATCAATGCGCCAATTGAAACAGTGTTCGATTACATCTCGGACATTTCCAAAGACCCCAACTGGCGCAATGAAGTCGATAAGATGGAGGTCGACGGATCGATTGAGGTCGGAACGCTCGCCACTGAATACTCCACATTGTTCCGACCGTTTGTGAAAACGGTCACACCGACGCGGATCAAAGTCCTTGATCGGCCCAATGTCGTGGCGTTTGAGACCGACCCAGGAGTTGACCCCTGGCTGGTATCACATCGCAGCCTCAAGGCCCTTAGACTAGATCGGACCGAGGTGACCTATCGGCTGGAAACTGACCTGCCACCTAGCGGGACGTTCGGCAAGCTCTACCTCGCGCTGATGACCCGGCTCTACGGTCCACGCCTGCCGCGTTACCTGTTGACGCTGAAGAAGAAGATTGAGAGTAGCCAGTTATCGGCTGACTGACTTATCCGCACCTTCAAAGCGAAACTCTAGTATCTGAACTTTTGCCCGGCCAAGCGGAAACTAATGCCGAGTGGAAAGTCTAGTATGTGGTGTCAGTAAATAGGCACCACACTTTTTTCAGTACTATGTCGCTAACGATTAACGGACCAGGTTCGATCAGTGCCAAGGACTAAGGTTGGTTGTTTCTAACCGTGCAACCCAAGACATTCGGCGGTCGATGCGCGAATAGATCTCGTTAAATCTGCATCCTTAGTCAGATCGATTCCGAAAGATGGAACCAGCTTTCTGAGCTTAGCTTGCCATTGGTCGACCAAGGCGTCGCCAAGGTTTTGCTTTAGTACGTCGATCATGATGGCTACGGCGGTGGAGGCCCCCGGTGACGCCCCCAAAAGAGCGGTCAAACGACCATCAGCGGATTGCACAATCTCGGTTCCGAACTGCAAGCGGCCGTGATAGGGGCGATCCTTGTGGATGATTTGCACCCGTTGACCGGCCACCGACAACTCCCAGTCTGCTGGCTCCATCTTCGGGTAATAATCGCGTAGGGCATCCAGTCGATGTTCCATGGTTTGGACGACCTGTCCCACCAGATACTCCTCAAGCGGGAAGTTGTCATGGGCGACGGCCAACAGCGGCACAAAGTTCGAGGGTCGCACCGATCCCGGCAAGTCCAACAACGAACCCTGCTTCAGAAACCGGGTTGTGAACCCAGCATAGGGACCAAATAGCAGCCAGCGTTTGCCATCGATCACTCGCGTGTCCAGATGTGGGACCGACATCGGCGGCGCGCCGGTTGCGGCCATACCGTAGACCTTGGCGGTGTGGCGGTTCACAACCTTGGGATTCGAGCAGCGCAACCATTGCCCGCTGACCGGGAACCCGGCATAGCCCTTGGCCTCGGGGATACGCGATTTTTGTAACAAGGGTAGCGCGCCACCGCCTGCACCCAGAAAGACGTGGCCAGCCTCGACCTTGTGTTTGGTGCCGCTGTCTTCGTCGTGGAACGACAGAAGCCAGCCGCCATCATCCTTGTGGTGCAGATGTTCCAGCTTTTGCGAGAAACGGACAGAAAACCCTTCCATCCTGTTCAGATGAGACAACAATGCTGATGTCAGCGCGCCGTAGTTCACATCTGCGCCATTGGCGATCCGCGTGGCGGCGATAGGCTGAGTTGTGTCGCGGCCACCCATCACAAGCGGAATCCACTCCGCTATTTTGGTGGCATCTTCGCTGTACTCCATGCCTTGATAGGCGTGATGGGCGCTCATAGTTGCATGGCGTTTGTGTAGGAAAGCCTGGTGTTCGGAACCGGTGACGAAACTCATATGCGGAACCGGATGGATAAACACACCCGGATCCGGGATTGCGCCCGTTCTCACCAGATGGGACCAGAACTGGCGAGACATGTCGAATTCGCTGTTCACCTTGAGCGCACGGGTCAGGTCGATGTTTCCGTCGGCCCCCTCGGTGGTGTAGTTCAATTCGCAATTGGCTGCATGGCCCGTGCCTGCATTGTTCCACGCGCCAGAGCTTTCCTGTGCCTCATCATCTAGCTTTTCGAACAGAGCGATGTTCAGATCAGGCTGCAATTCCTTGAGCAGCGCCGCTAGGGTGGTGCTCATTATGCCCGCGCCAATCAGGGCGATGTCTATGGGCTTTTCAGAATGATCCAAACCCGTCTTGGCCTCCTGTGGTTACCGCTTTCGGCGTGATGAAGGGTACGTCAGCCCCAGGCTCAAGCACAACATAAACCCGTCGCCACGGTTCGTCATCTACGAGTTTCCAGGTATGCCCTCCGCCGGCGGTATCCTCTGCCAACAGAATGTCGCCGGGCGCGATGGTAAAGGATTTACCTTCGCGCGTGGTGAATTCTAACGTCCCGCTCAGAGTGATGACCAACTGACGGACAGGGGCATTATGCCAGCTGAAAGTTCCGCCCGAGGCGGTTTCCTGCAGCGCGGTGATGTTCACCTTCATATCCGCACTGCGCAACTTGCCGTCCGCTCGCCCGCCGAGGTCGATCTGACCCTCTTCGAAATGGGACTGGTTGTCGTCACCCGTCCATATGCGTACGCATCTGATCATGCTCTTTTCCTTTCAGTTTATCGGGTCGCTGACAGCCAAGAGTGCTCGAACACGAACACTACGAATTATCAGAGCTGTGTCTGTTAGGTGAGTGACAACTGGTGAACAGGTCGGGTGGCGCGACTATCCTGACCCACGGGACCTAGCGTTGAAAGCATAATCCCTGCTCCGAACGAGTTTTCCTATACCCCATAGGTGCTTGCGGTGCCGCCCAGATAGGGCAGCGCCATTGTTTTCGTGACCGACAATCAGTCCGCGACCTCGCGTTTCTCATCCCGCTTGAAGAACACATAGTAGAACACAGGCGCGGCGACCAAGGTTAGGATTGAGGCGAAGGCCAAGCCACCCATAATCGTCACAGACATAGAGACGAAGAACGCGTCGCTGAGTAGAGGGGCCATGCCAAGGATGGTTGTAACCGCGGCCAGCACCACTGGGCGGACCCGCGAGGCTGACGCATCGATGATTGCCTTCCGCAAGGGCACACCTTCAGCGCGGACCAGGTCGATTTCTTCGACCAGAACGATCCCATTCTTGATCAACATCCCTGACAGGCTGAGCAGCCCAAGCAGCGCCGTAAAGGTGAACGGCAGACCCGTGCCAAGCAATCCGATCACAACGCCATTCACCGACATTGGCACCAAAAGCCAAATGATGATGGGTTGCCGGATCGCGTTAAACAGCAGGACCGAGATCATGAACATGATAAGCGCGCTGAGGGGCAATTGTGCCCCAAGGCTTGCCTGCGCGTCAGATGAGTTCTCGAACTCCCCACCCCATTCTAAAGTATAGCCCGCGGGAAGGGGCATCGCCTCAATCGCGGCCCGTATTTCAGAATGCGCCTGTGCGGCGGTGACATCGGGTACAACATCTGCCCCAACCGAGATGGTTGGAACCCTGTTGCGACGCTGCACCAAGGTGTTTTCGACGCGATAGTCAAACCCGTTGGTCAGCTGTTCAATCGGCAGGTATGTCCCAGCCACGGGGGAATAGACAAGTTGATCATTCAGATTGAACTCTTCGGGTTGCGGTCTGCGCATGATGATTGGGATTAAGCGCTCCCGTTCGCGATAGACGCCTGCACGCAAGCCATCAGTACCAAACAAGAGAGAGGTCGCGATGTCATCTCGGTTGACACCTGCAGTTTGAGCCCGCTCGGTTGCATAGGTGGGCTCGATCACCAATTCCTGTTCACGCCAGTCGGTGCGCAGATTAAGCAGGCTGGTTGAGCTATCTTGCATGATTTGTATCGCCTGATCGGCCAGCTCACGCAAAACGACCGGATCACTGCCCGAGAATCGCGCCTGAATCGGGTCTCCTCCGCCCGGCCCAAATACCAGTCGCTGTACCCGGAACTCCGCGGTCGGGAAGGTGTCGCGACCAAAGGTCTCCAACCGGGATTGCAGTTCCGGAATGGCGTCTAGCTCATCTGTGCGGATGATCAAGTGGCCATAGCTCGGGTTGTCCTTGCCACCGTCATAGGTGAGCATGAACCGCACCGCGCCGCGTCCAGCGTAAGAAGCCACGGATACGACGTGGTCCTGCTCCAACAGCCAATCCTCCATGACCTCCAAATCACCCGACACTTGTTCGATAGAGCTGCCCTGAGGCAGTTTGTAATAAACAAAGAAAAGCGGCGTGTTTGAGTTCGGAAAGAACTGTTGTTTGACTGATCCAAACCCTACGAAACACGCCACCGTAATGGCGATCAGTCCCGCAATGACGGGCCACCGGAAGGTCAGGGCCCAGTCAAGCACACGTTTGTAGAGTTTAAAGAAGCCACCGGAATAGGCATCGTCGGCGTCTTGATTGTCTCGTTTAAACAGATAGTGGCCCAGTAGTGGCGTAACAGTCAGTGCGAGCACCCAAGACAGCATCAACGATATACCGATCACCGCAAAAAGCGAGAACATGAACTCGCCGGTTGCATCAGGCGAAAGACCGATACCAGCAAAGGCCATGATGCCGATGACGGTTGCTCCTAATAATGGGATCTGTGTTTTGCGTGCAGCATCATCGGCAGCCTCTCGCGAGGTGCGTCCGCGCAGCATCGAGATTTGCATCCCCTCGGCCACAACGATGGCGTTGTCGACCAGCATCCCCATTGCGATAATCAGCGCCCCAAGCGAAATGCGTTCCATCTCGATGGAAAACATCGACATGAACAACAACGTTCCAACTACGGTCAAAAGCAAAGTGGAGCCAATTACAATCGCAGCGCGCCAGCCCATAAAGGCCCCAAGCACGACAATGACGATACCAACGGACATGGCGAGGTTGACCAGAAAGTCGTTGGAGCTTTGCTCGACAACCAAATGTTGTTGATAGATCGGATGAAGTTGAATGCCGTAGGGAATGTCTTTGGACAGCTCGGCGATGCGAGCGTCAACGCGGTGCCCTACCTTGACGATATCTTCTGATTCCAAGCCCGCAACACCAAGCGTGAAGGCCTCTTGCCCGTTGAAGCGAATAATCTGGCTGGGAACGTCGACGCGCCCACGGCTAACGGTTGAGACGTCGGCGATATTGTAGAGTTTACCGTTAACACCGACACTAAGTGCGGCAATATCTGATACCGTTTCTGATCCCTCCGGGGCCTGAAAATTAATCCGTGTGCCATCATTTTCTAAGGAGCCAGCAGCAGCCACAGAGTTTGCGGTTGCCACTGCACCCATGATCGCGTTTGGTGGGATGCCTAGATTTACCGTCAGGGTCATATCGGGTTCGATATAGATCGCTTCCTCGGGCAAACCCGAGAGGTCCACGTCCGCCACACCGTCGACTGCCAAAAGTTCGCGACGCAGAAACGTTCCAAACTCGTACTTTTCTGCATCCGTGAAGCCGGGTGCCGTGACGGCGTAGTAAAGGCCAAACACATCGCCAAAGCTGTCGTTCACGAATGGTGTCTGAACATTGTCTGGTAGTTGTCGGGCCGCGTCGCTTACGCGGGCGCGCAGTCTGGTCCAGATGGCTGGCAGGGCGGCGGCCGGGTACGTGGATTTGATCTCGACGTCGATCCGGCTTTCGCCTGGTCGGTTGGTCGAAGTGACTTTGTCCACTTCCACCATTTTTTGGAGCGCACTCTCGAGAGGTTCTGACACCTCTGTCGCGACCTGCTCGGCCGATGCACCGGGGTATTGCGTTACAATGACAGCTTGTTTGATGGTGAAGGCAGGGTCTTCAAGGCGACCCAAATTCAGGAAGCCGGATATTCCGCCTAGGAACAAAGTCAGGATAATCAGCCACGTATAAAGCGGCTTCTCAATCGAGGCGCGTGCGATGTTAAGCATTATCGCCCCCTAGTTCGCAAAGCCGGCAAAACGGCGCACCGTCTCACCATCTGTTAATGCAGACGCCCCGGCGCTAACGATAATGTCGCCATCCGACAGCCCCGACAGCACGCGAAACTGGCCGTTGGAGCCGGCCTCGACGGTGATCGGAGTGGCTTCAACGGTACCAATCTCTCCGTCTGTAGAGGTGAAGCGCATCACTGACAATGCGCCATCCGGGGCGGCCACGATAGCGGGCGCTGGGATCAGAATACCGGGCGTTTCGTGGGTTGCCGAAACACGGATGTCGACGGATGAGCCGGGAAGCACGCGCAGATCCTCGCGCGGGGCCATCCCCAATGTGATCCGATAGGTTTGACCTGCGGCAGCAGCTTCGGCGTTGAATTCTCGAACTTCAACTGGCAGCGCTTCGTCATGTGCGGGGAATTCGGCCAGAAACTTGACGTCTTGTTCTCTCGACGCCGTCTGGAACAGGATTTCCGGGACATCGATCTCGATCCGGACTTCGCTCATGTCATGCAAGCGGACAACCGGCGTGCCTGCGTTGATTGTGACGAAGTTTCCGACATTGCGCGATGCGACGATGGCATCAAAGGGTGTATGAAGGGTAGTGTTGTTCAGGTTCCGCTCGGCTTGGCGAACCGCGATGTCGGATAGGCTAAGCTGCGTCGCCGCATCATCAAGTGAGACTTGACTGACAGTGCTGCCCTTTAGCTTCTCGAGCCGTTCCAATGTCCGTTTGGCTTGGTCCTTCTGGACCTTGGCTTGCTCCAGCGCGAGCGCGAATTGCTCCTGATCCAGTTGGGCAATCAGTCCGCCCTCGGGCACAAGCTCCCCTTCGATCACCGGGAAATCAACGATTTGCCCGCCCACCTGAAAAGCCAAATCAACACTTTGCCGTGCAACGACCTTACCAAAGAAGACACGGTTAAATGTTTGGTCGTTGGCGGTGATCGTCATCAGCTTGGCGGGCTTGACCACCTCCTGCGCCATAGCCAGTGATGCCGGTAGGGCGGTCGCCAGCAGCGTCGCTGCCATCAAGGGTTTTAACAATCTCATGTGCCGGTCCTTAACAGGTTGTGATATTTTGGATGTTCGAATGGATTTTCTGCGAGACTTTCGAAAAACTGTGCAGTTCGGCCTCGGTCAGGTTTAGCGTGCCGCGAAAAAGTTCGCGGGCCTTCGCGACCATCTCGGCTCGCAACTCCAAGCCGGGCGGGGTCAGCTGTAACAACCACGCGCGCCGGTCATTGGGGTCACGCTCGCGTGTAACAAGGCCGCGGGTTTCAAGCTGATCTGCATGTGTCGTCATCGTAGATGGAAGAATGTTCATGTCCCGAGCCAGCGCCCCAAGGCGTTTGGGGTGGTCCAGCCAGACGATAATCTTTCGCTCGAAATGCGGCACGTCGTTGCAAACATCTACCTCGTCCATAAGGGTTTCAAGGTAGTTGTGGAGCGAGAACACGCCCAAAAGAGCGCCAAGCTCGGGTTCGATGCCCGGTGCAAGTTGCGGATGCAATGGATCTTGAGAAGTCACAGTAGCCTCCGACTCGCTAGGCTCCTTTAATATACTTCATTTTACGAAATGTCCATAAGAGGAATTAAATTGAGTTTTGTTAGCGCATGTCATTGCACCCTTGATCAGGGTGCGGCACTTTGTTGCGATAGCAGTGAGGAGGGCACATTGTGGACTGGGAAATCCTCTTCCGTCATCAATATGTTACGCTGGTCTAGGCACCTATATGTGATGGTCCTCGATTAACCAAAATCCGCAAATTGGTAAAAAATTATTACCACTTGAAGAAATACCAATTGAAATCTGCATACAACTACGTAGTAATTGGCGGCAGCGCAGAGCTGACCCTTGGGTCGGCCCGTGTTCGAACAAGAAAATATCGAAAACTCGGAGGAGAAATTCACATTATGGAACGCCGTAAGTTTCTGAAAGGCGCAGCACTTGGTGCCGGCGCGACTGCAATTGCGACACCCGCCCTTGCTCAAGGTGGCAAAACACTGACCATCGTTTCGACTTGGCCGCGCGACTTCCCCGGTCTGGGCACATCTGCACAGCGTCTGGCCGAGCGTATTGGCGTTCTGTCCGACGGTCACTTCAAGGTGGAATACTTTGCCGCTGGCGAACGTGTCGGTGCGTTTGATGCTTTCGACGAAGTGGCGTCCGGCAACAGCCAGGCCTATATCGCGGCTGACTATTACTGGGGCGGCAAGCACCCGGCCTTCAACTTCTTCACATCGGTTCCCTTCGGCATGACGACGCCAGAATGGAACGCGTGGATCAAGTTTGGCGGCGGTCAACAACTGTGGGATGAGCTGTCAGGCGAATTTGGCCTGAAGGCCCTCGCATGCGGTTCTACCGGCACGCAAGCAGGTGGTTGGTTCAACAAAGAAATCAACAGTGCAGAAGACCTGAAGGGTCTGAAGATGCGTATTCCCGGCCTTGGTGGTCAGGTGATGTCCAAGTTGGGCGTTTCGACCGTGTCGCTGCCCGGTTCGCAGATCTACGAAAACCTCGTATCCGGTTCGATCGACGCGACCGAGTGGGTTGGCCCGTACAACGATTACTTCATGAAGTTCTACGAAGCTGCCAAGTTCTACTATGCGGCAGGTATGCACGAGCCCGGTGGTGGTTTGGCCTTCGGCATGAACAAAGCATGGTATGACGGTCTGACCGACTGGGAGAAAGCGGTTCTGGAAGCTGCGTGTAACGAAGAACACGCCGCGTCGCACGAAGAACTGATCGCCAAGAACGGCGAATTCTTGCAGAAACTCGTTGACGAGCAAGGCGTCGTCATCCGCGAATTCGACGATGAGGTCTGGGACGCGTTCGGCGAAGCGGCTGAGGAAGTGTTTGAAGAAACCCGCGATCACTCGCCACTGGCCATGAAGATCAATGATGATTTCCAAGCCAAGCTGCGCGCAATGGGCGCGATGATGGGCGAATTCGAAGTGGCCTATACGAACCAGCGTAACCGCGTGCTTGATATCGCGTAAGTGCTTGGTTTTTAACCAATAACAGAGCGGGGCTTCGGCTCCGCTCTTTTACAAGACGGAAGGTTTGCTTTACGCCTCCGTCATGCCGTTTCCCGGGGGAGCACATGGCATCCGATTTTATCGACATTCAACGCGACGGTGAACCAGCGATCATAGCCCGCAGTTTTGCATGGGGCATGCTGGCTTTCTTGTTCGCCTTCTTGGTCAACAACGCTTTGGTGGTAGGGTATGATATGCCCGGTGCTATGCCGGTCTTTACCGGTGCAGCGACAAGCGCAAGTTGGTTCCAGCTTGGTATCTATGGCATCGCCATCATCGCCGCAGTTTTCTATGTGCGAAGCACACGGACAACGTCGCTGCGATGGGATGCCATGAGCATTCACAGGTTCAACCTTTACCTGATCCGCGCCATGTTCTGGACTGTTCTGTTGGTCGGCATTGTCGATAGCGCCATCGCGTTCATGCGCGTCGAAGGCATTCTAGAGAGCACGCTGGGCACCGAGACAAGCAAGCTTTTCGGCAAGGCACGCTGGGTCGGCCCTTATATCCATATGCCGCTTGTCTTTGTCGGCTTTGTGTTGGCCGCTTTCACCCGAACGCTAGGCTTCACATGGTTGGCGCTGATGATCGTTGCCGCGGAACTTGCCATTGTCATTTCGCGTTTCGTTTTCAGTTATGAGCAGGCCTTAATGGGGGATCTTGTGCGCTACTGGTATGCCGCCCTGTTCCTATTCGCGTCTGCCTTCACCTTGTTCGAGGACGGACATGTCCGCGTTGACGTCCTTTACGCAGGCTTTGGCCGCACCAAACGCGGGTTTGTGAACGCTTTTGGATCAATCGCTCTTGGGATGAGCACAGTCTGGGTGATCCTAGCCATTGGCTTTAATGGCAAAACGTCGATCATCAACAGCCCGGTTGCCAATTTCGAGATCACGCAATCCGGCGGTGTCGGAATGTTCATCAAGTACCAGATGGCGGCCTTTCTGGGCATCTTTGCCATCACGATGCTGATCCAGTTCGTCAGCTATTTCCTTGAGGCGGTGGCGGATATGCGGGATGAACCCGGCCACCGCGAAATCGCACCTGTATCGCACTAAGGACACGACAGATGGAACTCTATTTCCTTGCCCTTCTGATCCTGATCATGGCTGCGGCCCTTGGATCGGGTTATCCCGTTGCGTTCGCCTTGCCGGGTGCTGCGATCATCACCATCGGCCTTGCCGCCGGTGCAGGATACATCTTTGCCGGCTCTACGGATGCCTATTTCCATTCGGGCGGGCCGGGCCAATGGCTATCGGCCGGGGTGACGAACCTTAGGGGGGTCTATTGGGAGGTCGAGAGGGATACCCTGATCGCCATCCCGTTGTTCATCTTTATGGGCATCATGCTGCAGCGTTCAAAAATCGCCGAAGACCTTTTGGTCACGATGGCGCAACTGTTCGGTCCTGTGCCGGGTGGGCTAGGCATCTCGGTCGTGTTCGTGGGCGCGCTTTTGGCAGCAACCACAGGCATCGTTGGTGCAACCGTAGTAGCGATGGGCCTTATTTCCCTGCCCGCCATGCTGCGTAACAATTATTCGCCATCGCTGGCGACCGGTACTATTGCCGCGTCCGGCACACTGGGTCAGATTATTCCGCCCTCTATCGTTCTAATCATCCTCGCCGACCAGTTGGCATCAGCCACGGATCAGGCGTCTACCGCGCGAAAGGCACTGCACAAAGAGGCCACCGGCGAATTGTCCATGCCATCGGTCTTCGACGTTGCCTCGACTTCGGCGGGCGAGATGTTTTTGGGTGCTTTCATTCCCGGCATTCTGCTGGTTGCACTCTATATGCTCTACATTCTGTTCTATGCGATCCTGCGGCCCAAGCTGGCCCCGGCGGTTCCTTATGAGGGCAAGTATGACAAGTCATTCATTAAGAATGTCCTGATCACATTGGTGCCGCCTTTGGCACTGATCTTCTTGGTCCTTGGGTCCATCATCGCTGGTATCGCCACGGTAAACCAAGCCGGCGCGATTGGTGCTGCAGGCGCGATGATTATGGCAGGCTACCGATTACCTGAAGGTGGTCGGGGGCTGTATTATCCCGCGCTTCTAGCCATCGCCGCGCTGCTGCTTGTGACATTCGCATTGATGAACTTCGACATGAATGTGAAGTCGATCAATGACAGCAGCGACCGCATGGGCATTACGCTTGGTGTCATCGCCACGATCATGTTGCTTGTCGCGTTGGTCTGGTCATGTTGGCGTGTTCTCAAGATCGAGAACACTCTGGCCGGCGTCATGCTGGAGACGGCAAAGACGACCTCGCTGGTGTTCATCATTCTACTTGGTGCGGCCATGCTGACCGCCGCCTTCCGGGCCTTCGGGGGCGAGGAGTTGGTCCGCGACTTCCTTTTGGGTCTACCAGGTGGGTTCTGGACACAGTTCGTCATCGTGATGCTGGTGATCTTCATCCTCGGCTTCTTCCTCGATTTCATCGAGATTGCCGTGGTAGTCGTACCCATCGTAGCGCCGATTCTGCTGTCGGATCCAGAGGCGAACATCACCGCCGTTTGGTTGGGTGTGATGATTGGCCTGAACATTCAGACCAGCTTCCTAACACCGCCCTTTGGCTTCGCGTTGTTCTATCTTCGCGGTGTGGCACCAGCGATCGTGAAAACGGTACAGATGTATAAAGGCGTTATCGCCTTCATCTTGCTTCAGATCTCGGCGTTGGCAATTGTGGGGGCGTATCCTCCGCTGGTGAATTACCTACCAAACCGAGTCAGCTTTCTGTCCGAAAGCAGCCCGCCACCGCGAAATCCGAAACTGCAGCTCTGCGTCGAGGACTATGTTGGCGAAAAGTTATCGCAAAGTACGGTCGCTCAAGATGCTGTGGCCACCGCGCAGGCGATGGACCTGTCGATCTTGCCCAAGGATTTGGCGAAAGGCCTCTCTGGCGGATTTTCGTCCGCTGAGACCGCGATCACAGAGCTAGAGACTGCTTTCACCTCCGCAGCCAATGTTGAAGCAGCGGCAAACGACTATCGTCCTCAGCTCCGGCAGGTGCGTGGTGTTGAAAAACGAATCCGTCGCGCTCAGTCAGAGATTGGCAAGTTGGAAACCCGCATTAGCCGTATGCGCGAAGAAAGCGAAGCGGAGGCGCGGACTGCACTGAAAGCAGACGTTGCTGCGCTGAATGCTGAGATCGCGCATCTTGAGGGCCAGATTCCTGATAGCTGGGCAGATGCCAACGCAGCTTTCCTTGAGTTGACGACGGCGGAAAACTCGGCGCGTGCGAAATATCGTCGGGCGGCGGATCAAGCTTACGAGGAACCGCTGGCGCTCTTGTCAGTGTTTGACGCCAACGCTGAATTCGCCGCGCTTGAGGGCGAGCTTCGCGACCTGAAAGACACCATTGAAACCGTGCCTGAGAAAGATGCGGAAGAGGTCGTGAACCAACTGTCGAAAGCTTTCGGTCGGATCGACGGGGCTGGCGATATAAAGAGCGCGCTTAGCAAAGCTCGAAAGGCGCTGAAATCTAAGTCACCCGACCGCGAAAAGGCGTTGAAAGCGTATGAGAAGGCTGTGGCAGAGTTCGATTCTCAGATGGTGTGGCGCATGACAGCTGAGGCCCAGTTGCGACCCCAGATCACTCAGTATCTGGATGCGATCCGGGATACACTGGGTGTTCGCGTGCAGGACCGGTTCACACGCGAACAGGCCCTTGCCATGGCGTCATGTTCCGCTCACCACAGGGACATTTCTCTGAATTTCTAATAAAATCAACGTGAAGAACAAAAAAAGGTCGGGACCAGTCCCGACCTTTTTTATTTGATCCGTTCAACCGATTTGCGATGTTAACGTTACATAAGTGTCGGAAAATAGGGATGCAAAGTCGGTATCTGGCCTTGCGCATTGCAGTCATCTGGTCAACTCTGTCAGGCGAACCGAAGAATAAGCGGCCGAAAAAGGCACGCATCTATCAACTAGGGAGCACTTTATGTCCAACGAACTCGAATATCTTTCCAAGCAGGTTGCATCTCGCAAGATGTCTCGCCGCGACTTTATGGGTCGCGCCAGCGCGCTGGGCGTTTCCGCCGCCGCCGCAAGCACCATGCTAACGACGGCAGCGCAAGCGGCTGGGCCGGTTAAAGGTGGGACATTCAAGCTGGGTATGTTGGGTGGTGAAAGCACCAACACGCTCGACCCGGCTCCGGCCGCGACGCAAGTTCCAGGGATGAACCTGCGCCTGTATGGTGACCAGTTGGTAGACGTGTCACCTGAAGGTATGATCGAATTGCGGATCGCGGAAAGCGTTGAAAGTACGCCGGACGCAAAGCAGTGGCATTTCAAGGTCCGTAAGGATGTTGAGTTCCACAACGGGAAAACAGTCACTGCCGATGATGTTCTGAAAACAATCGAGCGTCACGCAAACGAAGATTCAAAATCCGGTGCTTTGGGCGTGCTCGGTGGCATCGAAAGCATGAAAGCGGATGGTGACACGTTCTCGATCACCATGGAAAACCCCTCTGCTGACCTTCCTTACCTGTTGGCCGACTGGCACCTTGTCATTCAGCCCAACGGTGGTTTTGATGATCCCGGTGCTGGTATCGGCACTGGTCCCTACACCGTAGAGGTTGATGAACCAGGCGTGCGCCACGGGTTCAAGAAATTCGCCAACTATTGGGATCCCGACCGCGGCCATGTGGATGAGGTCGAGCTTCTGGTGATCAATGACAACACCGCGCGTATGTCCGCTCTGCAATCTGGTCAGGTTCACATGGTGAACTCTGTCGATCCCAAGGTCGCGAGCCTGTTGGGTCGCGCACCAAACGTAGAGATCAAGAACGTAGCCGGGCGTGCGCACTACGTCTTCCCGATGCACGTTGATACTGCGCCGTTTGATAATAACGACCTGCGCATGGCGTTGAAATTGGCTGTGAACCGCGACGAATTGGTTGACAAGATTCTCCGTGGCTTCGGTTCTGTCGGCAACGACTTCCCGGTCAACGCAGCGTACCCGTTGTTTGATGCGGACATCCCGCAGCGCAAATATGATCCGGAAAAAGCGGCAGAGTACTATAAGAAATCTGGCCACGACGGCAGCCCGATCATTCTGCGCGTCTCGGATGCAGCCTTCCCGGGTGCAATCGACGCGGCTCAGCTGATCCAGCAAAGCGCGAAAGCGGCAGGCATCAACATCGAAGTAAAGCGCGAGCCAGCCGATGGTTATTGGTCGGAAGTGTGGAACAAGCAGCCCTGGTGTGCGTCCTACTGGTCAGGTCGACCAGTCCAGGATCAGATGTATACGACCGCCTATTACTCGCAGGCTGACTGGAACGACACGCGCTTTGAGAATGCCGAATTCGATGACCTGCTTGTTAAAGCGCGTGGCGAGCTTGATATTGAAAAACGCAAGGCGATGTACGCCCGCATGGCGATGCTGGTTCGTGATGAGGGCGGCTTAATTTGCCCGATGTTCAACGACTTCGTTGATGGCATCACGAACAAAGTTCAAGGATACGAAGACGATCCCAACGGATTCCTTATGTATTCTTGGGCGCCGATCAAATGCTGGCTGGACGCGTAAGGGTCCACGATGCATCCGATCCTGAAACTCGTTGCTCAGCGCCTTGCGCTGAGCATCCTTCTTCTCCTCGCCGCTTCGGTATTGATCTTTGTCGGTACGACGATCCTACCGGGCGATGTTGCCCAAAGTATCTTGGGGCAAGCCGCAACTCCTGAAAGCCTTGCAAACCTGCGTGAAGAGCTGGGTATGAACAAACCCGCTGTTACACGCTATTTTGACTGGCTCTTCGCGGCGCTCCAAGGTGATCTTGGTACGGCGCTGACAAACGGGCGAGACATTGTCGACAGCCTGTCCACGCGATTGGGAAACACTTTGTTCCTAGCGTTCTGGGCCGCTGTTGTCGCTGTTCCACTGGCTATTTTTCTGGGGCTTTTGGCTGTTCGATACCGCGAACGCTGGCCCGACAAACTGATTTCGGCGGTCACACTCGCCTCGATCTCGGTTCCTGAATTTCTGATCGGCTACATCCTGATGTTCTACGTCGGCGTGAAACTGGGATGGGCGCCCACGGTGGCTACGATTTATGATTCGATGACACTGGGCGAGAAGCTAAACGCCATTGCGCTACCAGTTGCGGTGCTGACCATGGTCGTGTTGGCCCATATGATGCGAATGACGCGCGCCGCTATTTTGAACGTGATGCAGTCGGCCTATATCGAAACCGCCGAACTGAAAGGTCTGTCCGGTTTTCAGGTCATTGCGCGCCACGCTTTCCCGAATGCTATTGCCCCCATCGTCAACGTCGTCATGCTGAACTTGGCTTATCTGGTCGTCGGTGTCGTTGTGGTCGAGGTGGTCTTTGTCTACCCCGGCATGGGCCAGTATCTGGTTGACCATGTTGCGAAGCGAGACGTCCCGGTCGTTCAGGCCTGTGGTCTGATCTTTGCGGCTGTCTATATCGGGCTCAACATGATCGCTGACATCGTGTCGATCCTCGCAAATCCAAGGCTGAGGCACCCGAAATGACAAGAATACCTCCGGCGGCCCTTATTGGCCTGTTTTTCACCGGCATCTATTTTCTAGGTGCTATCTTTGCTCCGCTTATTGCCCCGTATCCGATGACCGAGATTGTGGGCGATGTTTGGGAACCTGCTTCAGCTGAACACTGGTTGGGCACCGACAATATCGGGCGCGATCTTCTAAGCAGAATGATCTATGGTGGGCGAACGACCATCTTTATCGCCACCGCAGCTACGATCATCAGCTTCGTAACAGGCTCCGTACTAGGCCTTACTGCTGCCGTTATCGGCGGTTGGGTCGATCAGGTGATGAGTCGCTTCGTCGACCTGATCATGTCTATCCCGACCTTGATCTTCGCGCTGGTTGTGCTGTCTGTCATGCCTGTCACGATGCTTGTCTTGATCGTGGTTATGGGTCTGCTTGACAGTACCCGTGTCTATCGACTGGCTAGGGCGGTTGCGGTCGATATCAACGTCATGGACTTTGTGGAAGCCGCTAAGCTCCGAGGTGAAGGTCGGCGCTGGGTCATCTTCCGTGAGATTTTGCCGAATGCGCTGTCTCCACTTGTTGCTGAAATGGGTTTGCGGTTCATTTTTGCGGTGCTTTTCGTCTCGACGCTTTCGTTCCTTGGTCTCGGAGTTCAACCTCCAAATGCGGACTGGGGCGGCATCGTGAAGGAGAACAAAGACGGTATCGTCTACGGCATCCCGGCGGCCCTAGTGCCAGCCGTTGCGATTGCCACATTGGCGATTTCGGTCAACTTGGTGGCGGACTGGGTATTGAACCGCACCACCAGCCTGAAAGGAGGCCGCGGATGAGCGATAAGCTTCTCAAAGTCCAGGACCTCAAGATCGGTGCGCGCATCTATCCTCCGGGAGAGAAGGCGCGTGACATTGAGATCGTGCATGGCGTGTCCTTCGAACTGGAGAAAGGCAAAGTCCTTGGCCTGATCGGTGAAAGCGGGGCTGGTAAGTCTACGATTGGTCTTGCCTCCATGGCCTACGGCCGTGGCGGCGTCGAGATTACCGGCGGCAAAGTCTGGGTTAACGGTCGCGAGATTCTTGGTACGAATCTGAAAGATCTTCGTAGCTTGCGTGGGACCGAGGTGACCTATGTCAGTCAGTCTGCTGCAGCCAGCTTCAATCCTGCCAAGAAGATCATGGAGCAGGTAATCGAGGCCTCGATTCATGCCGGTAAGTTCTCAAAGAAAGATGCTGAAGCCCGTGCGGTTGAGCTGTTCACCAAGCTTGGATTGCCTGATCCCGCAAATATTGGCGATCGATATCCTCACCAGGTTTCCGGTGGTCAGCTTCAGCGTTGCATGACGGCCCTGGCCTTGTGCCCTGAACCTGATTTGGTGGTGTTCGACGAACCCACCACTGCACTTGATGTGACCACGCAGATTGACGTCTTGATGGCCATCAAGGAGGCCATTCGGGACACCGGTGTCGCTGCGCTTTACATCACGCATGACCTTGCGGTTGTGGCTCAGGTCTCGGACGAGATCATGGTGCTGCGCATGGGCGATATGGTTGAGCACGGTACGACCGATCAGATCATCAACTCGCCGAAAGAACAGTACACGCGCGATTTGGTGTCCGTCCGATCAATCCAACACGACGGCAAAGCCCCGACAGACAATCCTGTTCTACGGGTCGAAAACGTGACGGCACGTTATAAAGGTACAAATTTTGACGTCCTTCATGATGTGTCGATGGAGCTTCACCCCGGTCAAACCCTAGCGGTTGTTGGGGAAAGCGGGTCGGGAAAGTCGACTACCGCCCGTGTGATCACAGGGCTACTGCCCCCGCGTGACGGCAAGATCATCTTTGATGGTCGCGAACTTTCTGCCGATCTTGAGGGTCGTACCAAGGATGACCTTCGCGAGCTGCAAATGATCTATCAGATGGCAGACGTCGCGATGAACCCACGTCAGACCGTGGGCACCATCATTGGTCGACCTTTGGAGTTCTACTTCGGCATGCGCGGTGCAGAAAAGCGCAAGCGCATTGTTGAACTGCTGGATGAGATCGAGCTTGGTGTCGAGTTCATGGACCGCTACCCGGCCGAACTGTCCGGCGGACAAAAGCAACGTGTGTGTATTGCACGAGCGCTGGCGGCCAAACCAAAGATCATCATTTGCGACGAGGTCACCTCGGCGCTTGATCCGTTGGTGGCGGATGGCATCCTCAAACTTCTGGAAAACCTGCAGAAAATCGAGAATGTCGCCTATCTGTTCATTACCCACGACATCGCGACCGTCCGTGCGATCGCTGACAGCATCGCGGTCATGTTCCAAGGTAAAGTCGTCCGGTATGGTCCGAAGGCCGAGGTGTTGTCGCCGCCGTTTGACGACTATACGGATCTTCTTCTCAGCTCGGTGCCCGAAATGCGTCTGGGTTGGCTTGAAGAAGTCGTCAAGCATCGCAAGATGGAAAGCGCTGGGAACTGACGGGTACGTCAGTTCCTCAAATTAACCAATATTGAAATACGCAGGGTCATCGCATGGATCGCAAGCTGCTTTTGATTATTCTCGACGGTGTACCGTGGAGAAACTGGCGTCGTCTGTTTGGAAATCTGGAAGGTTGGGTGGACACCGGCCATGCCCAGCGTTGGAAAATGCGGGCAACCCTGCCGTCAACGTCGGCCAGTTGCTATGCCTCGATCCATACCGGTGTCACGCCGCAGGAACATGGCTGTACGGGTAACAACAATGTCTTTCGCCTGAGCCAACCTGATATCTTTAGCCAAGTGCGTCAGGCAGGTGGTGTCACCGGTGCCGTGACACACAGCTTCTGGTCCGAGTTCTTCAATCGCGCCCCTTTCGATTTGGTGCGCGACATTGAGTATGATGAACCCGAAAGCCAATCCATTAATCATGGGCGTTTTCACACCATGACTGGATACGGTATGGTCAATCAAACCACGCCTGCAGACGTAGATTTATTCGCCACACTCACGATGCTCAGCGAGCGCTTCAAGCTGAACTACGGTATTTTGCACACCTGCACACTGGACAGTATGGGGCATCGTTTTGGGCATGAGTGTCATGAGATGGACCACGCCTGCTTTGCAGCGGACGAACAATTGGCATTGTTTATAGACCGTTGGCGCGCTGATGGATACGAAATCATCGTAACTGCTGATCATGGACAAACAGACCGGGGCCACCATGGGGGCCGCGAGGATGTTCAACAGGACGTGGCGCTATATTATTTCGGACCGGCGACCGGTCCAGATTTCGACGAACGATTGTGCCAGTTGCAGCTCGCGCCAACGATATTGTCGCGGCTTGGTGCACCAATACCCGATACGATGAAGGGTGCAGTGTTCCTAGATTAAAGCGTTGCGGGCCTAGTCGGCCGACAAGGTGATCGCACGCCGCTTCATGTTTGCAGTGATGACAGATGCAAGATCAGACTTTCGCGCGCGCCGAGGATATGACTTTCGGTGAGGGCGGCGGCCTCCGCCGCGTCACCGCGCTCGCAGGCTGCTTGTATTTGCATGTGTTCCTCGTTCGCGCGCCCCATGCCGTTGCTAAGCACCAGTTGCGCCCGCAGGTAGCGGTCAATCCGGTTCAACGCACCGTCAATGGCCTCTAGGTGATAGGTCAGCTCACTGGCATCGTAGAGCGTCGCGTGGAACAATCTGTTTAGGTCGCCCCATTTCATGGGATCTCTTTCGCTGTGAAACGCCTCGCAATATCCACGCGCGGTACTGAGTATTTGGGGCGTCATCCGCGGCACAGCGTGGCGGATGACGTGCGGCTCCAATACGGCTCGAAAGTCAAATATCTCGGCGGCTTCTTGCGACGATAATGACGACACAACTGCGCCCCGATAGCGTTGAGATTTGACAAGCCCGTGTTCCTCCAATCGCAAGATTGCTTCGCGAACTGGAATGCGGGACGTGTTGAACATCTTTGCAATCTCGTCCTGCCGCAACGGCGCACCCTCTTCTATCTCGCCTTCTATGATCGCTTTTTTGAGGGCCTCGAAAATGATTGTCGCGGCGGATGCAGTCTTGGAGATATCGACGGGTTTGAGCGGCATGGGCGGTTCCTTTTCCAGCGGAGCCTATCAGGCAACGATCGGGTGGTGAAGCATATTGAATCCAGTATTGCATATTGGATCCAATTTAAGCTAAACCTATTTGGGCAACAATATTCCACCGCTCGCGTGAGCAATGACATCAGGATATTCCAATGAACACGAACATTTTTTCGGGGTGCATCCCCGCGCTGATGACGCCCTGCACAAAGGACCGACGCCCCGATTTTGACGCCCTCGTTTCCAAGGGGCAAGAACTGATGGAGGCCGGCATGTCTGCCGTGGTCTATTGCGGATCAATGGGGGATTGGCCGCTTTTGACGGATGAACAGCGAATGGAAGGGGTATCGCGATTGGCCAAAGCTGGCATCCCCGTCATCGTTGGCACCGGGGCTGTAAACACAAAAATGGCCGTGGCACATGCCGCCCATGCCGCCAAAGTTGGCGCGAAGGGCCTGATGGTGATCCCCCGAGTATTATCGCGCGGATCATCGCTGACTGCGCAACGTAGCCACTTTGCGGCAATCCTGTCGGCGGCACCCGAGTTGCCGGCAGTGATCTACAACAGTCCGTATTACGGTTTCGCCACCCGCGCCGATCTGTTCTTTGCCTTGCGCGCAGAGCATTCAAACCTGATCGGCTTCAAAGAGTTCGGCGGGGCTGCTGATATGCGCTATGCGGCTGAGAATATCACCTCTCAGGATGACGATGTGACGCTTATGATTGGTGTCGATACAGCCGTCTATCATGGGTATGTGAACTGCGGCGCTACCGGCGCGATTACAGGAATTGGGAACGTGTTGCCACGCGAGGTTCTACATCTTGTGTCGCTGTGCAAACGGGCCGCCAGCGGGGATCATCAGGCACGGCAAAAGGCCTTAGAGCTTGAGGCCGCCTTGGGTGTGCTTTCAAGTTTTGACGAAGGTCCAGATTTGGTGCTCTACTACAAGCATCTGATGGTCATGACGGGTGATAACGCATACCGCATTCAATTCAATGAATCTGACCAGCTGACAGATGCACAACGAAACTATGCAGAAGTTCAGTTTAGGTTGTTTCAAAGCTGGTACGCTGACTGGTCCGCGCAGGGGGGTGTTGTGGCGGAATGCGCGTAATTGACAGCCATACCGCAGGCGAACCGACGCGCGTGATCCTTAACGGAGGTCCCGACCTGGGCAAGGGATCGCTGGCTGAACGTGCCGTCCGATTGCGCGCCGAATATCCAGAGTTCTACACTTCAACTATCGCTGAGCCCCGCGGTCATGACGCAATGGTCGGTGCGTTAATTGTGCCCCCGACAGATCCAAGCTGCGTGACTGGTGTGATCTATTTCAACACCGTCGGCAATCTTGGCATGTGTGGGCATGCGACCATCGGGTTGACTGTGACGCTGGCTCATCTAGGGCAGATCGCACCGGGTCAGCACCGCATTGAAACCCCTGTTGGCATCGTTTCCGTCGACCTGCTGGATCGCAACACGGTACAGGTGACCAATGTCGAAAGCCACCGTCATCGGGCGGGTGTAACGCTTAATGTCGACGGGCTCGGAGAGATCACGGGCGACGTCGCTTGGGGTGGCAATTGGTTCTTCATTGCGCCGCTTGATCAACTCGAAATCAAGCCTGTGAATATCTCAAAACTAACTTCCGTAGCACTTGAAGTTCGCAGCGCATTAAAGGCTAGGCAGATCACTGGTCAAGGAGAGGCCGAGATCGACCACATCGAGTTCACCGGGCCGCCGGACCCGGGCGGCTCGGATGGTCGAAACTTTGTTCTCTGTCCGGGGGGCGCCTATGATCGCTCGCCTTGTGGCACAGGGCTGTCGGCCAAGATTGCCTGCCTTGCCGAAGATGGTGTGCTCTCACCTGGAGAGCTTTGGACGCAAGAAAGTGTCATCGGAAGCACCTACAAAGCCCGCTATGAAGAGGGTGCGAATGGCGGTGTTATCGTGACGATCGAGGGACAGGCATTTGTCACATCAGACGCACAGCTATATTTCGACAACGCGGATCAATTTCGTGACGGCATCTTGACCCGCCGCCTTGAGTGATCTGAAACTGTCACAGCACATTTACCACCAGCCTGATCGGAATGCCGATGTCTGAAGTTTACGATATTGTTGTGATCGGCGCTGGTATAATTGGCGTCAGCACCGCACTGGAGCTGAAAGCGCGCGGGCGTAATCCGTTGCTCGTCGATCGAAAGGGCATTGCCAAGGAAACCTCATGCGGCAACGCGGGCGCCTTCGCCTTTCCAGCGATCGACCCGCTGGCCACCCCCGGCATCATGAAGAAAGCGCCAAAATGGCTGGTGGACCCTTTGGGGCCGCTGTCCGTGCCGCCAGCTTATGCGCTGCAGATCATGCCGTGGATGCTCCGATTTTGGAGGTCGAGCTGGAGAGATCGCTATGAAGATGCGATTTCTGCGCAGGCGAGTTTGCAGCAGCACTGTTCCGAGGCCTTTGAGCGGCAGTTGGATCGATTTGGTGACCCGGCTCTAATCCGCCGTGAAGGTCAGTTAGAGCTTTATCAGGGCGTCGCCGAGTTCAACGCCAGTGCGTCCAAGTGGCAGCGTCGCGCCGCGTACGGTATCAATTTCGACCTTTTGAAAAGCGCCAATGAGATTTCCGAAATTCAACCCGGTTTGAACGAAACCTTTACGCATGCGGGCTTCACACCGGGCTGGTACAACACCACAGACCCCCTGAACTGGACCGAACATCTGGCCGGGATGTTTGTGGGCATGGGTGGACAGTTTCGGACTTGCAACATTCAAAGTCTTAGCGTCAACGCGGATCAAGTCGACTTGATAGCCGATGATGGCATGTTGCACGCCAAACAGATCGTAATATGTGCTGGCGCGTGGTCGCATCATCTGGCGCGCCAAATTGGTGATCGTTTCCCGCTTGAGACAGAACGAGGCTACAACACGACGTTCGCTCAGTCGTCGCTGGATCTGAAAACACATCTGACATTCTCGTCTCACGGCTTCGCAATGTCGAAGATTAACGATGGTCTACGCGTCGGAGGGGCTGTTGAGTTGGGCGGGCTAAAGCTGCCGCCGAACTTCAAACGAGCAAGGACACTTGTGCAGAAAGCAAAACGCTTCTTCCCTGGCATCGAGTTGAAAGACGGGACCCAGTGGATGGGATACCGTCCATCCTTGCCGGATAGCCTGCCTGTCATCGGACCGTCCGGCCGATCAGATCGGGTAATCTATGCTTTCGGACATGGCCATCTTGGCCTGACCCAGTCCGCCGGCACCGCCGAGGTCGCTGCGGATATTTCCTGTCACACCGCGCCGGCGATCAATATCGCACCCTTCGCCGCCACGCGGTTCTAAGGTGTCCGCCCCAATACTACTGATCTTGCCGAACGATATTTGTCACCAAAACATCGTAAACTACGTTGCCCAGAATGCTTGTCGCAACCTCCGTCAACGCACGTCGTAGATTGGTAAGCCGACTAGTTTGTGTAAACACGCCATCAAACCCCCCGTTGTTCGCGTGGTTGAACATCACCTGCAAGAACTCGTCCCTTAGTTTCGGTTCACGCAGATAGACTGCCTCGAGATTTCCGGGGCTGACCTCGAGGCTCAATGACATCACAACCAACGAGGTCACCTTGTCGTTGTTCACGACCGGAATAACGAACTGGTTGTTTATTTTGACGAATTCACTATCGGAATGGACCTCGTCGTCCTCCATCTCGGCTACCGCGATCACGACTTCATCATCGACTTCACCGCAAGGATTGATCTCAACCATCTCAGGTTCGGGGCGTAGGAACATTCCGGCTCCTGCCCCAGCACCCAAACCGACAAGCGCCAACAAAATTGGGAACAGTTTCTTCATCTTGGCCCCCTAGAACGGCAGGATTATGTCGGCGACCTGTTGCCCGTATCGAGGTTGCTGAACATCCGTGATCTGCCCGCGGCCCCCATACGAGATACGCGCCGACGCGATCTTGTCGTAAGAGATCTCGTTCTGACGTGAAATGTCCTCGGGACGGACAAATCCTGTCACCAGAAGCTCCCGGAGCTCGAAGTTGACCCGCACTTCTTGCGTGCCTTGGATTTTCAAAACGCCATTTGGCAATGTGCCCAGCACAGTCGCAGCTACACGAAGTTCGAGCTTCTCGTTGCGCTTCACCGATCCGTTTCCACTGGACGAACTGCTTGATGAGAGCGCGACGGCTTTGGCCATTGATGCGCCTTGCGGCAGGTCCTTATCGATGGACTGAGGCAACCCAAAGAAGTCCGGAATGCCCAGGTCTTCGGATCCAGCGCGGGCGCGCTTCGAAGTGTTTGAGAACTCCGCCCGATCGTCAATTTCAATCACGACCGTTAGAATGTCCCCGGCAGATTGTGCGCGTCGGTCGCCGAGCAGGGATTGGCGTTCACCGCTCCACAGTGAGGCGCGCGTCAACGACGACTTAGGTGGTGCGGTGCGGGGCAGTACGGCGGAACTCATCGCCACGTGCTCCGCACCCATCTCAACCGGGTTGAACGACGGGGCCTTACCGACCTCATCCAATCGGGCGCAGGCTGACGCGCTCAGAAAAACTGTGATCACCAGAAGAAAATACCGCATGAAAGCTCCTACAGGATTAAGTCAATATTGATTGTGAGAGACGGATACTGTTCCATCTGCTTGAACCGATCCTGTCACCGCCGAGCGTGAGGAAAGGTTCAGTACACGAATCCGATCACCGACACCTGCGCGACCCAGGCTGCGCCCATCGGTCAGGATTACAAGCGAGCCAGTAATGTAGGCCAAAGTGACGATCTGATTGCGTTCGACCAAGGCTGGTGGGCCGACGTTATTCAGTGTGATGGGGCGCCCGGCATAAAGAACAACTCGCGCCTCTTGCCCGCTGACCTCTTCGATCGATTGGAAACCGTTGCTCAGATCGCCTTCCACGATCTTTAGATCGCTTTCCAGAACAATCGAGTTGCTTCTGATGTTCCGCGTTGCCACCACGATGTCTGACAGCGCGTAACCCGTTGTCAAAAATATGATAATCAGAGTGTAGAGTACCCGCATCACCGCACCTGTGTGGTTGCTGCAAGCATCTGATCGGCGGCTGTAATGACCTTGGAGTTCAGCTCGTAGCCGCGCTGTGCTTCGATCAACTCTGTGATCTCGCGTACCGCGTCGACAGAACTGTTCTCAAGATATCCCTGTCGCAGCGTGCCACGACCGTCTTCGCCCGGTGCGCCGACAAATGCCGGTCCCGACGCGGGGGTTTCACGAAACAGGTTCGAGCCTACTGCTTCAAGCCCTTTTTCATTTGTAAACCCAGCAAGGGTGAATGCGCCCAACAGCTCGGGCTCGACCACGTTGTCGAAATAGGCATAAACCTCTCCGCTTGCATTGATCGATATGGACCGCGCATCTGTTGGCACGGTGATGTCGGGCGACACTGCGTATCCATCAGCGGTGACGATCAAGCCGTCGCCAGACAGTTTCAGTGCGCCGTCCCGTGTGTAGGCTGATGCACCCGACGGAAGCGTAACTTCCAAATACCCTTTGCCTTCGATGGCGACATCAAGATTGCCGTTGGTTTGTGCCAACGTGCCTTGTTGGACCAGCATCGACACTGAAGCCGGCCGGACGCCCAGCCCCAGCTGAATACCTGTCGGCAACGTCGTTCCATCCGAGGCATTGATGGTGCCAGCACGAGCCATTTGCTGGTAATGCAGATCAGCGAAATCAGCGCGACGGGCGTTGTAGCCCGTGGTCGACATGTTCGCCAGATTGTTGGAAATCGTCTCGACTCGCATTTGCTGAGCGAGCATGCCGGTTGCTGCAATATTCAGTGCGCGCATCGTGAAAACTCCTTATCCACCGACGGTCTTTAGGACCGACCGGATACGTTCATCCTCTTTTTCAAGGAACTGCTGGCCCAGCTCATAACTCCGCTGGACTTCGATCATTCGAGCGACTTCGACGATTGGGTTGACGTTCGAGCCTTCAACAAAACCCTGCAAGATCACCGCATCGTCGAAGGCGGGCTCAACGTCGCCAGTCACCTCAAACCGTACGCCATCGCGCTGTTGAAGGTCGTCCTTACTAATTGGTTGATAGAGCCCAATCTGGCCCGTCGCGCGTCCATCGACTGACAAAGTGCCATCGGACGCGAGGGATACGGATTTTGCATCTGGTGGAATGAAAATTGGCGATCCGCCACTATCGAGCAATCGATAACCATCTGGCGTGGATAGCTCACCTTCTGCCGATGGGGTAAACGAGCCCGCACGCGTCAGAAATTGCCCTGTTGGGCCTTCGACCATGAAGAAACCTTCGCCCTCGATTGCAAAATCGAACGTGCCACCGGTTTGCGTCAATGCGCCCTGCTGTAAGCTCAGTGCTCTTACGTTTGCTGTGGCCATCGACAAAGACGGATCACCGGGGGCAAGCGCATCCACATACTCCGAAAAGATGATGCCTTCGCGCCTGAACCCAGTGGTTGAAGCATTGGCGATGTTGTTGGCAACACTTTGCATCTCTTGCATCAAACCGGATTGCCGCGTGAGCGTTGAATAGATCGTGTTGTCCATGATCAGCCCCCTGCGATCAGCGGGATCACCCGCAGTTGAAAGAAGCCGACCAGCGTTTCGGTCATGAATCCCATGCTGGCCCAGAACACGACAAGGATCGCAACGAGTTTCGGAACGAAAGTAAGGGTCATTTCCTGAATGGATGTCAGGGCCTGAAAGAGGCCGACAATCAGGCCCGAGAACAAGGCGACGGTTAAGATCGGCAGCGAAATCACAACGGCGATCCAAAGCCCGGCGCGCAGTGTGTCATAGAAGATGAACTCATCCATCATTAGACCGGCATCCTTAGAATTTCCTGATAAGCTTCGACGACTTTGTCGCGCACGGTCACAGCGGTTTCGACGGCGAGCTCTGTCTGCGCCAAGGCTTGAACCAGAGCGTGTGGGTCTGCGTTGCCCGACAGCGCCGCCATCGCGGTTTGCTCGCCGTTTTGGACAGTTTGGGCGAAACTTGTGGCAGCGCTTGAAAACGAGTTCGCGGTTTGTTCGGCTTGCGCCGTTGGCTGCGCAGCTTGTTTTGATGCTGCATATTGCTGTGAGGCAAGTGTCGTTCTGATGTCCATGTGACCCTCCTATCGGCGCAACAGTTCAAGCAAGCCGCGCGACATTTGTCGGGCCTGATCGAACATCTTTAGATTGGCTTCGTAGCTGCGCTGTGCTTCGCGTGCGTCTGCGATCTCGACCACCAGATCGACATTCGATCCCTGATAATTGCCTTTAGCGTCTGCCAGCGGGTGCGAGGGATCGTAGATCATCGGTAAAGTGGACTGATCCAGCGAAACAGGCCCCGCGCGGACCGCGCCAGTTTTCTGTCCACCTTCCAAGACAGCCTCAAAGCTCGACATTTTCCGGCGATACCCGGGGGTGTCGGCATTGGCGATGTTCTCAGACACAAATCGTAGGCGCTCTGCCTGACTTTGCATCCCTGACGTGGCAGCTGCGACTGAATTCCTAAGGTCATTCATGATCCGATCTCCTTACCTGCGACCTAACGCACTGCGCATAACGCCAAGTGACGTTTTGTAGACAGCAAGTGCCAAATCGTGATCGCGCTTAGCCTCGGCCGACGCCATCATCTCGGCCTCTAACGTGACCGAGTTCCCATTGGGTGACATAGCCCCCGGGCGATAAACGGTGTGAGGTCGGTCGTCGGGTGTAGTGGCCACGCCTAAGTCAAGGTGCCCGGCCCGCGTATGCCGCATATGGGCGGCTTCGCCCGGTTGAAAGACGTCTGCAAAGGGCTTCACGTCCTGCGCGCGGTATCCCGGCGTGTCGGCGTTTGCGACATTCTGTGCAATCACCGATTGGCGTAAGGCAGCGTGCTGCGCCAGCCCGGCCGCCTTGGAAAAAATATTCAGTTTTTCAAACATCGGGGCTTCTCCCTCGATTGGCTTCAACCAAGGCTTAACCCTGATTCCTTTAAAAACAGTTTCAGTGATCAAAACGGAGGAACACATGGCGCGGATCGGTTTAGAGCAGCTGACAGCAGAGCTATCATCGGTAAAACCTGTCATTGACGTCGGGCGCATCGCTGAGATTGGTCAAGGTACATTGCGGATCACCGGGTTGTCTGCCGCGGCTGCACAGGCCGATCTGGTCGAGATTCGACCCAGTTCGGGCCGCCCGCGCATGGGTGAAGTACTGAACCTGTCATCCGATTCTGTGACCGTATTGCCGGACGGGGATGTCGAAGGCCTTCAGATCGGCGATCAGGTCAACCTGGAAGGTCGGGCCGAAATTGCACCGGATGACAGTTGGATCGGCCGTGTAATAGATCCCATGGGACGATCATTGGATGGACGCCCAATTTTGCGAGGCGCCACGGCGACGCCACTGAGAGGTGAGGTGTCCAACCCCACGGAACGGCGGCCATTGGGTGAACGGTTAGAAACCGGGCTGGCCGCATTTAACACGTTCCTTCCGATTGTTCGCGGGCAACGCATCGGATTGTTTGCAGGCTCTGGCGTTGGCAAATCCACACTCTTGGCAAAACTGGCGCGCGGAGTTCAGGCAGATGTCGTCGTGATTGCCTTAATCGGCGAACGAGGCCGAGAGGTTCGAGAGTTCGTTGATCGAGTTCTTGGACCCGAAGGAATGAAACGAGCGGTTGTAGTTGCGGCAACGTCCGATCAGTCTCCAATGGTTCGGCGACGCTGTGGATGGGCCGGAATGACGGTCGCCGAGCATTTCCGCAATCAGGGGCGTCACGTACTGTTCTTGGCTGATAGCGTCACACGATATGCCGAAGCACATCGCGAGATTGCGTTGGCTTCCGGTGAGAGCGGAAATTTGCGGGGCTTTCCTCCTTCTACTGCCCAGCAAATAACCACCCTATGTGAAAGGGCCGGGCCCGGAACCGCGGGAGAAGGCGACATTACCGCTATTTTCTCGGTTCTGGTCGCGGGATCAGACATGGAAGAACCCGTTGCCGATATTCTGCGCGGTGTGCTTGATGGCCATGTGGTGCTGGATCGAAAAATTGCGGAACGCGGACGCTTCCCGGCGATCGATCTTCTTAGGTCGGTGTCGCGCGCGCTTCCTGATGCCGCGACCGATGACGAGAACGCTTTAATTTCGAGAGGGCGAAAGCTGTTGGGTCTGTACAGCCGATCTGAAATGATGATTCAATCCGGGCTATATGCGGCAGGGTCAGATCCAGCCCTCGACGAAGCGATTGCTGCGTGGCCGGCACTTGATGCGCTTTTAACGGAATCTGAACCTGATAACAGTGCGGCGAGCTTTGCAAGGTTGGCTGAAAGCGTCTGAAAAACGCCAATGCGTCCAACTCTTAGTGCTCCACCGCAAGGAGGGAGACCGGTTTTCGGGACGGCTTCAATGATTCTTGAAGATAAAATTGACCTCCTGGACCGGATATCAATGCGTGTTTCTAAGCGTTTTGAAGCAATGTAAGCGCGATGGCACCACCCGACATGGCGGCAGCGCCGGCAGCGATTTGCGACCGGACAAGGAACAAGCGGTTGAGTTCGTCCCTCTTGCCCGGCTCAGTGAATTGATCAACTTCTGCCGCACCCAGATATCGTTCCGCCTTATCTCGAAAAGTGGCGAGTTGTTGATCCAGATCGAGCGCGGCAAATGAACTTGGCAATCCAAACGCTGTTTCAAATACCTTCCGCAACGGTGGATTACCCATGATCTTGTACCATTTTGTGTCTGCAGAACCGGAACTATCAACAATGTTGGTCAGTTCATTATCAACAGTCATGGCCAACCGCATTGTTTCATCTTGTCGGCCAACAGCGATTTCAAATTGCTTTTGTCGATAGGCCGTCGCAAGTTCAGGTCCGAAATCTGAAACCTGTGTCCGCGGTATCCCGTAATCCCCAAAGCCAAACGCTTTAGAGAACTCCAGATACCGTTTGTCCGAGAGCTTGTTGGCCAAATCACCAGTGTCCAACGTGCCATCATCCAACACCTTCTTGATGAAGTAGGTGTTGTTTATGTCGTCATCCAGCCCGAAGGCCCCCAACGCCACGCGCAATAGGGTTTGATCTTCGATAAGATCGCTGCTGGTTTTTACTTCACCGATTTTGTCGTTAAAGTATGCCGTCTCTCTCTCGATTACAGGCGACGCATCGAATGCACGCTGTTGCGCCGCCTGAGTTCGCTGAAGAAAGGCCCAGCCGGCGGCACCGCCCATCGGTATGACGGGTTGAAAAGTCATGACGCGCGCGCACCCATTAGACGCTCCTCTCGCGGCAGAAGGGCCCGGAGATGTTTGAGCGCAAAGTAATACTGGTTATCTAGCACCGCACTGGTCGCCGTGGCTAACAGCTCGCGGCTGTCAGTATCTGTCAGCACCTGGCTAAGCTGTTCAATACCCCTGAGTATCTGCAATCGCGCCTGTTCTTGCTCAACATCGCCAGACAGAACCAATTGCGCGATATAGCAGACCCTGCGAACCGGCGTATTTGCTTCCTCAGGATGGATCGCGTCGCGAAGGCGCAGGATATTAGCATTCGGGGTCACAATCGAAAGTCGCGAGCGTCGATCACCATTTTCTATGACCGCACCATTGATCAAAACGCGTTCCTTTGGGCTGAGTTTCAGCACAAGTCCGGTCATGCGATGCCCTCCTTCTGGCGCAATCCTTTCATGATTGCGGTGTTGATCTCGACCAGCACGTTAGTGTCGGCGCCGTCTGATAGAACCTTGCGACTGTGGTCTGCGGTGAACTCTGCAAGATAGAAGATGCGCGCGCGCAGCTCGTCAGGCAGCCCGTTACCCGCATCGGCGACGTCAGCTGCCAGTAAGGTCCAAAGTTTGCGGTTTTCATGGAGAGCTTCGGCGAGGCGCGGAAATTCCGATGCTGTGGCCCGGCGCAATCGATGTGTAATCTTTGCGAAGGCTTCATATTCGGTGCCACGCGAGGTGCGCAACGGTGCGCGAGAAGAGGAATTGTAGGCCGTTTTGGCCTGTGCAGCTGCGTACACGGGGATTTCCTTCCAGTGACGGTTTATTTTGAATTCCTATAGGAGGGCGCCATTTTTAGCGCCCTCGCTATTGTTTAACGGAACAGCGACAGGATGTTCTGTGGCGCCTGGTTGGCGATTGATAGCGCCTGTGTGCCAAGCTGCTGCTGCACCTGGAGTGCCTGTAGGCGCGCAGATGCCGCTTCCATGTCCGCATCAACCATTGCGCCAATGCCCGACTTCAGTGAATCCGACAACTTGCCGACAAAGTTTGACTGGATTTCGATGCGACCCTCGACCGAGCCAAAGGATGCTGAGGCATCAATTGAGGTCTGGATCATGTTCTCGATTGCGCCAAGTGCTGCATCAGCACCCCCGCTGGTCGATACATCCATCGTGGTAAGGCCCGACAAGCCACCCGAACCGCGCGAGGCGCTGAACGAGAATGCAATGTCGGCGTTGGTCTCATTGGTGATTTCCAACTGAGCCGCGTTGGTGTCGATGTCCATGGTGAAGCTGTTGCCGTCCAGGCCTTGCGAGATCAGTGCGTTCTTCATTCCCGCAACGACCGATTCCGCAGTATCGCCTTCTTTTACAACATAGCTACCCTGCACTGTCCCGATTGTCAGCGACAGTTGGTCGCCCACAACCAGCCCGGTGTTTACTCCCGTATCAACTCCTGCCGCGTCAGGCATGACAGCGGCTGTACCAGTCGCACCACCTGACGCGTCCAGGAAGGCAAACGTATCGAGGGTGATCGAGTCGTTGGTGCCCCCGTCATTCGCATCAATAACACCTGCCGTACCTGTGTCGGTCCCGACAGACGCTGCGGCCGTTGTAAGAGCTGTACCAGCCGTCAGCGATAGGTTCTGTGCGTCTACACCGATCGAGCTTGTGACGACCGAACCATCTGCCTGCCGATCAAGTGAAGAAAGTACATCAACACCCACATTTCCGTTGGTGTTGGTTCCGCCCTGAGTACCGTCAACTAGGTTTAGTCCGTTGAATTGTGCCGCCCCAACGACTGAGTTGATCTGATTACGTAGTGCAACGATATCCGTTTGGATTTTCCCGCGATCGACATTGTCCTCTTGGGCGGCCACGATCTTGGATTTGATGTCCGTCAGCAAGTCGGTCACAGTTTCCGATGCCTGACGGGCGACGGCTACTGTGCTTTCGCCAAGCGAAAGACTGTCAGAGATGCCTTTGAAACCTTTGACATCCGCTTCCATCACCTTCGATATCGCCCACACAGCCGCGTTGTCCTTGGCCGATCCGATGGACTTACCTGTGGAGATCTCCGCCTGTGTGCTCGCGAGGTTGGAGTTGATGGATTTCAGTGTCTGAAGCGCAACCATGGCGCTGTTGTTTGTCAGTATACTGGACATAGGTTTTTTCCTTCAGTCATTGACGCTTTGCGCCAGATTTCATCACCGCCGTCTTGGCGGAATTTCAAAGCCGTTCTGACTATTGCGATGCCGATTTGCGGCACGCGCCACCCCCTCAGGATGCCTGAAAACGATGCGATGAAACCTCTGAAGAAAATCTAAACTCGCCTAGGCTTGTTCCCATCAATTTGAAACAACTCCGCCGAAATCATGCCTTCTTCTCTATACTTGTTTGCTGTGCGGATAGGTTCATCGCCTGCCCCGCCTTGGTATAGGTCCGGAGTTCAGATCGTGCGGATTGCAAGGCCTCCAAGCGCTTCTGGACAGCCCGTATTCCCTGTGCGACGGCACTAAGAAGGGTTTGATTGTGGTCAGCCCGAGTTTGTAATTCCTCTAACATTTCGGCGGACGCCACCGACGCGTTTAGATCGGCCATTAGCCGTTCTTTCTCGGGAAGAAGTCGCGTTATCTTCTCGACATCGCCCGACAGAATCAATGAGCGTTCGCGATCAAGTAGGTCGAGCAGATCAACCGACGCAGAGTTTGTTTCAGCGTGCTTCATTCTCTGCCTCTTTCAATGCCTCAAACAACGATTGGGCCAGACCAATGCCGCCCGTCTTTACCATCTCCTCGGCCTGTGCTTGTCGTAGAAATGACGAAAACTGGTCTTCACCCGCGCCTCCCCCGAACGCGTCGCGCGCCTGCCCAAGCCCCGCGGACTTCAACATCTCGGACAGGAAACTTGCCTCGAGCTTTTGTGCCACCGCCATAAGGCGCGCATCTTGCGAACCCGTGTGTGTCGTGGACACGCGATTGGTCGTTGGACTGGTCGTGGTTACAGGATCCATGCCTGGTCCTTTCTAATACTGACAATTTTCCCATTTATCCCATCAAGCGGTAAAGAACTGGTAACTTCGGTCTGCAATGTTGTGCGTATCGGAGTCAGAACACCCGGAAACACGAATGCAACTACACCATGCGATGCTCTTTGCTGGAATTGGCGAACCGGGAACGGCGAGCAAAGGACAGATACCCGTGTCTGGCGACAAACACGAGATGGATGGTGCCGTGTTTGCCCTTGGCCCAGTACCGATCGAGCAGGGCATCAAGCCTGTTCTGAAAGCGGGCCCAAAGAATACGAGCGATGCGGAATACGGATCAGAAGCTTTGCTGATCCCGCAATATGAAACGGGAACAACGCGAGCGGTCCCAGCGGAAACGAGTTCGAATTCCGATGCGCAGATTCGGTCAAATGGCGCGCAACGGACTGTGCCATTGTCTGCACAACCTTCCACTGAGTCGCCTCTCAATCCGGAAAGTGTGGCCGGAACGGGCATTGAACCCCACCAACAAACCAAGAAGGTTTCCAGCTCAGGATCCTTGCCGCAGACAGCAGTTCCTGCCAAGGGTTTCGTAAATCCAGGACGCGGAACGCTTTTTGTGGATTCGCACCATCTTTCGCTAGACGATCGCACGAAGACCGTAATGCTGGATCCACCAGAAGTGTCATTGATTGCTGGTGAAACAGCGCGCGGACCGCAAGCCTCTGCCATTGACGCAGGACGCACTGCTGCGTTGCTGACTCTCGGGCGGATGTCACTGGATATGGCCGTATCAATCAGTGGTTCAAATAATGCGGAACTCGGAGGTTCGTCACCCGCTGATCGCGTAGAAATGCAGATCACTCATAATCAAGTCTCCAGAGCGACACGTGGGGTCCACGATATGCCGATCAATTCGGCTTCGTATCAATCTGCAAACCCGGAACTAAAAGCGGACACAAAAGCGACGGGCCAGACCGGTGCTCGCCCAGAAACACCAACGCATACGACGTCGATAATCGATAGCAACACAGCGGTTTCGACTCAAGCCGCACCTGCCCTATCAACCAACACGTCACCCTCCATCATGTCCGGTATTTACAACCCCATAGAGGCAGGGAGTGAGCTGTCTGACCAGAATGTGCATCTGACACCAGACGAGAAGTTCCACGATGCCTTTGTCGCGCAAGGAGCGGATACACGAACAGCGTTGCCCGCACGGATCGGGGTAGATGCTCCGCGTATCATTTCTGCCCAGCTGGTTGAAATTGCGCGGACGCTTCCTGACAAGCCCGTCGAGTTAACGCTCAATCCCGAAGAACTAGGACGCCTACGCATGACGTTCCAGTCGGATGCAACCACGATGAACGTGGTCTTGCAGGTAGAACGGCCTGAGACGCTGGATCTAATGCGCCGCCACATCGAATTGCTGGCGCAAGATATGAAAGAATTGGGTTATGAGGACGTCAATTTCTCGTTTCAGCAACAAGGTGATACGGCACCTGGCGATCAACAGGAAAGCAACGATCCGGAACCAGAAACCGCGACCTTTCTTTTCAAGACAGAGGATCAACTAGCCACAGATTCGCGGCTGGTTGGTGCGGCAACTGCCGGCGTGGACATCAGGATATAAGGAGCAACAAACATGGACGTTACCCAAAATATGCCGGCCGCCTTGACGGCTGCACCCGCGCAGTACACGCAGCCTGATCAGAAAGAGGGGGCGGCGATATCGTCGGATTTTGAGACATTTCTGAAAATGCTGACCGCACAAATGGAAAATCAAGATCCGCTTAACCCCGTCGAAGGTTCCGACTACGCGGTTCAATTGGCGACCTTCTCAGGCGTTGAACAACAGGTTATGACCAATGACCTTCTGGAGGGACTGGGTGCCAAACTTGGCCTGATGGGGCTGTCGGATATCGCTGGCTGGGTTGGGATGGAGGCCCGCGTTGCCGCCCCTGTGTTGTTTGACCAGACACCAATTACATTGGTTCCTCAGCCTGCATCTGGCGCAGATCAGACGCGATTGGTGGTGAAAAACGAGGCAGGCACAATTGTAGAGAACCGCGTGATTCCGCTGTCCTCCGAACCTATCCAATGGGCCGGTGTGGACGAGGGGGGAACGCCTTACCCACAGGGTGTATATTCGTTCGAGTTGATCAGCATGGGTGCAGGACGGCATCTGTCATCCGATCCCGTCGAAGCCTTCAGCCGCATCACCGAAACTCAAAGTGCGGACGGCAATCTTTGGTTAGTTCTAGAGAGTGGTCAGAAAGTCGCAGCCGATCAAGTTGCAGCAATTCGCGAGCCATAAAGTTACCCTTGTCGTGCCCTTGGCTCGGCCATAGTTTGGCCCGACCTAGTAGCGGGATGCAGTGTATGCGAAGGCAATTGGCCAGCACCACATTTGATGCTCTTAAACGTATCTGGTCGGATGCTGGCGTGATCCCGATGAATGCGCACTGGCATGGACTGGATGGCGGACGAACAAACCCCATTTGGCGCGTCGATATGCATGATGGAACACGGCTGGTGTGCAAGCTCTTCATGCCAAACACGGCTACACCCCTTTTTGCCAATGACGGAACGCGCGAAGCCTTGGCTTTGCAAGCGCTCGAAAGGTCAGGGATCGCCCCTGAAATTGTCGCTTTTCAGGATACCAGTTTTGGTGAGTCTCTGATCTATCGCCATGTTGAGGGGCCGACCTGGAATGGGGATGTGCAGAGCGTCGCGAGGCTGATGGCCCGTCTGCATCAGCAACCGCTACCAGCAGGACTGCCCGAGGTCACCCTTACCTCCCAAACGATGATAGCAGACGGGTTGGCCATGCTCGCGCAGTCGGGCCATGATCTGGGACCGCCTCCCGATGTGGCGGTGGGACCGACAAGTCGCCAAGCGTTCCTTCATGGTGATATCGTGCCGGGCAATATCCTAGCCAGCCCCGGGCGGCTCGTGTTGATTGACTGGCAATGCCCGGTGATCGGCGACCCTTGTGCCGATTTGGCAATGTTTCTGTCGCCTGCGATGCAGGTCGTATATGGCCGCCGCCAACTGACCGCGACTGAAATCGAGAGTTTTCTGGTCACATATCAATCGCACAATCAGGATATGCAGACGGTCGCCCGGTATCGCGTCTTAGAGCCGCTGTTCCACTGGCGAATGGCTGCCTATTGTCGTTGGAAAACAGCACTAGGCGATTTGGCTTATGAAGGAATGGCCGATCTGGAACTTGCTGAACTACAGCAAAGTTGACACCCAAACAGCGGCCAATGCGAGTCCACCGCCCAAGGCGACGTAGCTCATTGCCCGGAGCGGGCGGGCACGGTCAATATCTGGGGCGGGCGCGGATTGCTTTATCAATGCGGCCTCTGCCAATTCGGGCAATCGCGGCCCAAACCGCGCCAGTACTCGTGCGGTTTTGATCAGATCCCTCACCAAAGCCTTCGGTCCGATCGAGTTTGTGATGTAGCTTTCGACAACTGGTTTCGCCACCTGCCAGATGTTGATGTTGGGGCTCAGCGATCGCGACACCCCTTCGACAACAACCATGGTGCGTTGTAGCAATATAAGCTCGGTGCGGGTTTCCATACCAAACTTCTCGGTCACTTCGAACAGATATGACAGAAGGCGACCCATAGAAATCTGGGTGGCGTCCATTCCGAAAATCGGCTCGCCCACAGCGCGCAGGGCGCGGGCGAACTCTTCGACATTCTGGTCTGCTGGGACGTATCCGGCCTCGAAATGCACCTCGGCAACACGGCGATAATCGCGTGTGATAAAACCATAGAGGATTTCAGCATAGACGCGGCGTGTGTATTCATCGATCCGCCCCATGATCCCGAAATCAATCGCAATGACATCACCGTTCGCGGCAAACTTCAGGTTCCCTTGGTGCATGTCCCCGTGAAACAGACCGTCGCGCAAGGCGTGGGATAAAAACAGCTGTAGAACGCGTTCGCCCAGCGCATCCATATCAAGGCCGGAGGCGCGGATCGCGGGCAGATCGTTGGCTGGAATGCCTTCGCCCCAGCCCAAGGTCATGACCGACCGGCCCGACAGACCCCAATTCACCTTCGGAACGAAGAAGCCGGGGTCATTCACGGTATTCTCTGCAAATTCGCTGGCCGATGCGCTTTCCAGTCGCAAGTCCAGCTCGCCCATTACGACCCCTTCGAAGTGTTCGACCACATCGGTGGGACGCAGGCGACGCGTAGATGGCAGCAGCCATTCGATGACGCCGGCGGAAAAGTGGAAGGCGTCAATGTCCGTGCGAAACGCACGTTCGATGTTTGGGCGCAGGACCTTGACTGCGACTTCTTCGCCGGTAGATGCCAATCGTGCTTTGTGAACCTGCGCGATGGAAGCCGCCGCAACCGGTTCTGAAAACTCCGAGAACACCTGATCAATTTTGATGTTCAGTTCCTTCTCGACCATCTGTCTGGCAACGGAAGAGGGGAAGGGCGGCAGCTTGTCTTGCAGGTATTGCAACTGGTCGGACATCTCGGCCCCGACCACATCGGGACGGGTCGACAGGATTTGTCCGAACTTGATATAGGCAGGGCCCAGCGCTGTGATCGCGCGCGTAACAGGCGGAAGGGATGTATCCCCTTTCTTGCCAAGCCATGAAAACGGAAATCCAACGACCCGCGCGGCCAGCCGCAGCATGGGCGGCGCGTTCATCGCATCCAGAACGACGCCCATCGCGCCGGTTCGCTGGAAGGTCGCACCAGTTCGGATCAACCGCCAAATATTGTGAGGGCCGCGCATCCTAGATCTTCCACCCTGAATGAAGGGCGGCAATGCCCAAAGACAGGTTGCGATACTTTACGTTGTCAAAACCCGCATCTTTGATCATCTGCGCGAACGTGTCCTGATCGGGAAACTTGCGGATCGATTCGACCAAATACTGATAGCTGTCAGCATCGTCCGCGATCAGCTTGCCCATGCGCGGAATGACGTTGAAGGAATAGAGGTCATAGAGCTTCTGCATCCCATCATTGGGAAGTTGACTGAATTCCAGAACCATCAGGCGCCCGCCCGGTCTCAGCACGCGGTAGGCTTCGGACAGAGCATCCGCAATCCGTGTCACGTTGCGAATGCCGAAGCTGATCGTGTAGCGATCAAAGCTGTTATCCTCGAACGGCAGCGCCATTGCGTCACCGACGACCCAGTCCAAACGATCTGCTAGATTGCCGGCTTCGGCGCGCTTGCTACCCTCAACCAGCATCGACTCGGTCATGTCCAAAACGACGGCCGATGCATCGGGCGCGCGGCCAACGAAACGAAACGAGATATCGCCCGTACCACCTGCAACATCCAAAAGCCGCTGGCCAGCGCGCGGTGCCAGCCAATCCATCATCGCGTCTTTCCAAACACGGTGAATGCCGACCGACATCACATCGTTCATGATGTCGTATTTCGAGGCGACGTTGGTGAAGACGCCGTGGACCATACCGGCCTTGTCGTCCTCATCTACCGTGCGGAACCCGAAATGGGTGGTTTTTTTCTTCGAGGTGTTCATTGGGCTTGCCCATTCCTTACGATTGATCCCTCATATCGTGACGAATGGTGGCACACAATGGAGAGGCGGACGAGATGCCCGAATTACCCGAAGTCGAGACGGTTCGTCGCGGCCTGTCCCCAGTTATGGAAGGTGCCCGGGTCGCACAGGCACAAATTCGACGTGAAGGGCTGCGTTGGCCTTTTCCCGATCGCATGGCTGAGAGGTTGACAGGCGCGAAGGTTTTGCGGCTTGGGCGGCGGTCGAAATACTTGTTGGCTGATCTTGATACGGGCGAGACGTTGATCACCCATCTGGGAATGTCCGGGCGAATGCTGATTTCAGGCCATCAGATGGGAAAGTTCCATCATGAACACCCGGCACCCGAAAAACATGATCATGTGGTCATAGATATGGACAACGGTGCCCGTGTCACCTTCAACGACCCACGGCGCTTTGGAGCGATGGATCTTTGTGACACAGATGCACTACAAGATCACAAGTTGATCCGGGTGTTGGGGCCTGAACCTTTGGGTAATAACTTCGATGAGACCTATCTGACAGGTGCTCTACGCACCCGCAACTCGCCCATTAAAACTGCACTTCTGGATCAGGGAATCATCGCGGGCCTGGGCAATATATATGTGTGTGAGGTGCTGTTCCGCACGGGGATTCATCCAGCACGGAAAGCAGCGCGGCTGTCAGTTGGTCGCACGGCCTCGCTTGTTCCAATCATCCGTGACGTGCTTTCTGAGGCGATCGAAAGCGGCGGGTCATCCTTGAAAGATTACCGCCAGGCCGACGGTGATTTAGGCTATTTTCAGCATAATTTCCGGGTATATGGCCGCGAAGGCGAACCCTGTGTGACGCAGGGTTGCACTGGAAAAATCAAGCGAATCACGCAATCGGGTCGTTCAACTTTCTATTGTGCGCAATGCCAAAGATAGCTTGATCACCCAAGCTTGCATGCTTACGACTTAGGACCGACCACCACGGACAAAGGCAAGGGGAACCATGGCCTATAAGAATATTATCGTTGAGATCGAAGATCACATCTGTCTGATCAAGCTCAACCGACCCGACGCGCTAAACGCTCTGAACCTCGAACTCTTGGGCGAACTTGGCGACGCACTGGCAGATGGCCAGAAGAACGACAAAGTACGCTGCATTGTTGTGACTGGATCGGAAAAGGCGTTCGCCGCCGGGGCCGACATCAAAATGATGGCCGAGAAAAGCTTCGTCGATGTTTTCGCGGGAGATCTGTTTACGCCAGAAGAAGATGCGATCATGCGCATTCGCAAGCCGATCATTGCTGCTGTTTCCGGCTATGCGCTGGGCGGCGGATGTGAACTGGCGATGATGTGCGATTTCATCATTGCTTCGGACACCGCTAAATTTGGCCAGCCCGAGGTAAACCTGGGCGTGATGGCCGGCATGGGGGGCTCGCAACGCCTGACCAAGCTGATTGGTCGCGCCAAGTCGATGGACATGAACCTGACCGGGCGCTTTATGGACGCCGAAGAAGCAGAACGCAGCGGACTTGTCAGCCGTGTTGTTCCGGGCAAAAAGCTGATGGACGAAGCAATGTCTGCTGCCGCCAAGATTGCCGAGAAGTCCATGATCACGGTCATGGCCATCAAAGAAGCCGTGAACCGGGCAGAGCAATTGCCGCTGACCGAAGGTATCTTGTTTGAACGCCGGCTATTCCATTCGCTCTTCGCCACCGAAGATCAGAAAGAAGGCATGGCCGCCTTTACTGAAAAGCGCGAACCCCAGTTCCGCGACAAGTAAGTTCACTTTTTTGGGTTCCCTTTGCGGCAGAATTGCCGTAAAGGGCAGCCCATACATGCGCGTGAGGCCCGCTTTGGCCAGAATCACCGGTTCTGAACCCGGTCGGGTGCTGATGCGCAGCTTTTGAAACGATATACACACCCGAAAGAGGGATCAGACACATGGCAAATTCGCCCCAAGCAAAAAAACGCGCCCGCCAGAACGAGCGTCGCTTCGCAGTAAACAAAGCCCGCCGTTCGCGCATTCGCACCTATCTGCGTAACGTCGAAGAAGCGATTGCATCCGGCGACAAAGACGCAGCCGCTTCAGCCCTGAAAGCGGCCCAGCCCGAACTGATGCGCGGCGTGACCAAAGGCGTTTACCACAAAAACACAGCGGCCCGTAAAATGTCGCGTCTGACATCGCGCCTGAAAGCGATGGCTTAAGACTTCGACTGGTCGAAAGACTGGTTTTGAAAATCTAGCGGAGCGTGTCCCCCGGGGCACGCTCCGCTCGCATTTCAGGCCCCAAAAATTGCATTTGTGCAAGCCGCTTGGGATTCGCATTCGGAAAGAATGAGTCAAGCGCGAAGTTCTATTGCGTGCTCCGCAGACAGCTTGCTAGCTTGCATTCAGCGATTCACATCGTTGACTTGGGACTATGATATAATCAAGGGGTAAACCCTTGAACAATAAGGTTAATACCTTGACTTAATGAATGAATCAGAAGTTCTCTGATTCATTCTGCGCAGAGACGCAAAGCCAACTTGGGGGTTGGCGTTTCGTCTGCGCGTGCAGCGGACGTCGGATCACTATTGGTTCGACAGGCTGAGTTGTTGTCATGTCTCTACGCCCGGACGGGCGACCGATGCGGCAAGCATAGACTTGCCCCTAGGTTGCTTTGTGTTTGGCGCACCCGGTTGAGGCGGGTGTTCGGTTTGTGTTGTGGCTGCGGGCGCCGAGGCGCCCTGAATGTCGATATGTTTGATAATAGGCTGCCGCTGGTCAGCTATAATGAAATCCGGGTCGAGGTGACATGACGAACGAAGAATGGGGACTTGTTCGAAGCAAGCTGCAAAAAACTGTTGGGCAGAACAACTATACAAACTGGATTGAACCGCTCGAATTTGCGGAGCTGAACAAGGGGGTTGCGACCTTCCTTGTCCCCACGAATTTCATGGGAAATTGGGTCGACCGTAATTTTGGCGACAAGATCTTGCGCCAGATGCACAGTGAAGGCTTGAAAGTCACTCGACTTGAGTTTTCAGTTCCTACGCGACCGGCAAATACTGAGCCCGCGGCAGCGCAGCCTGCACAAGTCACGTCAGTTTCTGCAAAGCCCGCTCGGAAAGATGAACTGCCAGGGGCCCCTCTGGTGAAGAGCTTTACCTTCGATAATTTTGTCGTTGGGAAGCCAAACGAGTTGGCCCACGCCGCCGCGCGTCGCGTCGCCGAGGGTGGGCCTGTCACCTTTAACCCGCTGTTTCTTTATGGCGGCGTTGGGCTTGGCAAGACCCACCTGATGCACGCCATTGCGCACGAGATGACAACGCGCCAGCCAGAATTGCGCGTGGTCTACCTGTCTGCCGAACAGTTCATGTATCGTTTCATTCAGGCGATCCGAGAAAAGCAGATGATGGATTTCAAGCAGCTTTTCCGGTCCGTTGATGTTCTGATGGTTGATGACGTTCAGTTCATCGCCGGTAAAGACAGCACGCAAGAAGAATTCTTCCACACGTTCAATGCGCTAGTGGATCAAAACAAGCAGATCATTATCTCGGCTGATCGTGCGCCCGGTGAGATCAAAGATCTTGAGGATCGGATCAAGAGCCGCCTTCAGTGTGGGCTTGTGGTGGACCTGCACCCGACCGATTATGAACTTCGGTTGGGCGTTCTGCAAACCAAACTCAACACGTTCCGCAAGGATTACGAGGGGTTGGTGATTGCCGATGGCGTTCTTGAGTATTTGGCGCACCGAATTTCGTCCAACGTGCGGGTTCTGGAAGGGGCTTTGATGCGCCTCTTTGCCTTCGCCTCTTTGATCGGCCGCGAGATTACGTTGGAGATGGCTCAGGATTGTCTGGGCGACATTCTTCGCGCATCAGATCGCAAAGTTACGGTGGAAGAAATTCAGCGCAAGGTCAGCGAGCATTACAACATCCGCCTGTCCGACCTGATTGGTCCGAAACGCGTGCGGACAATCGCACGTCCGCGTCAGGTCGCGATGTATTTGGCAAAGCAAATGACCTCACGTTCGTTGCCAGAGATTGGGCGACGTTTTGGGGGCCGGGACCACACCACGGTCATGCATGGCGTCAAGCGCATTGATGAGCTGAAAGGCAAGGATGAGCAGATTGCAGAAGATCTGGAGCTTCTGCGCCGCGCTTTGGAGGCCTGAGAGGGCCTGAATTGGTGGGAAATCGGCCGCTAAAGCCTTGACCCGCCCGCGAAAGAATCGGACATTCCGAATAACGAATTGAGCCGGGCGGTGAGCGTGTTATGTTCCCCGTCCCGGTATCTGTCAGGAGTGGGACATGAAGATCAGTATCGAACGCGGCGCGCTTCTTAAGGCCGTGGCACAGGCGCAATCAGTTGTAGAACGCCGAAACACCATTCCAATTCTGGCAAATGTGTTGATCGAAGCCGAAGGCAACGCGGTATCTTTCCGCGCAACTGATCTGGACATCGAAGTTGTAGACAAGACCGATGCCATGGTCGAACGCGCCGGCGCAACGACCGTTTCAGCTGTGACTTTGCACGAGATCGTGCGCAAGCTACCTGATGGTGCGCTGGTGCAATTGACTGATGATGGCGCGACTGGGCGTCTGTCGGTCGAGGCTGGTCGCTCGAACTTCTCTTTGGCGACGTTGCCCAAAGAGGATTTCCCGGTCATGGCGTCCTCTGAATACTCAGCGAATTTCTCTGCACCCGCGCCAGTTCTGCGCCGTTTATTCGACAAGTCAAAATTTGCGATCTCCACAGAAGAGACGCGGTATTACTTGAACGGTGTTTATATGCACGTCTCAGATGCGGATGGCGGTAAAGTGCTGCGTTGCGTGGCGACCGATGGCCACCGTCTTGCGCGCATTGATGCTGACTTGCCGTCCGGTGCCGAGGATATGCCCGGTGTGATCGTTCCGCGGAAAACAGTGGGCGAGATGCGTAAGCTTTTGGATGATGACGATGCAACCATCGCCGTTTCAGTGTCCGAGACCAAGATCCGCTTTGCGACACCCGCGATTACGCTGACATCTAAGGTTATTGATGGGACGTTCCCGGACTACACACGCGTCATTCCCACCGGCAATACGCGCAAGTTGGAAGTGGACGCGACCGAGTTTGCGCAAGCGGTTGATCGTGTCGCCACGGTGTCAAGTGAACGGTCGCGGGCCGTTAAGTTGCAGTTGGACGAGGATCGCTTAGTGCTTTCTGTGAATGCACCAGATGCGGGTGCGGCGGAGGAAGAGCTTGCCGTTGCCTATGGCGATGAGCGATTGGAGATTGGGTTTAACGCCAAATACTTGCTGGAGATCGCAAGTCAGGTCGACCGCGAGAATGCCGTGTTCATGTTCAACTCGTCCGGCGATCCTACCCTGATGCGTGAAGGCAACGACACCAGCGCCGTTTACGTCGTCATGCCGATGCGTGTGTGACCAAAGCTGCGCATAGATTTTATGCCTCCGGCGGGGATATTTTCAGAAAGAAAATGAGGCGCGCCGGGTGATGCTGGCCTTGCGGGCGCTGACACTCAGCCATTTTCGCAGCCATCGGGTGGCGCGCTTGTCGTTGGATGGGCGACCCGTTGCCATTTATGGACGCAATGGGGCGGGTAAAACCAACATCCTTGAAGCGATTTCAATGTTGTCGCCGGGGCGTGGGTTGCGGCGATCAACAGTGGACGAGATGATCCGGCGGCCGGAGGCTTTGGGTTGGAAAATCGCTGCCGAGTTGCAAAGCCTGCATCAGGTACATGAGGTTGAGACCTGGGTTGAAGCAGGCGCAGCACGTCAAGTGCGGATTGATGACAAGCCTGCACCACAGGTCGCCTTGGGACGGATTGCTCGAATTCTGTGGCTGGTACCGGTGATGGATCGCCTTTGGGTCGAAGGGGCTGACGGACGGCGGCGGTTTCTAGACCGGATCACCATGAGTTTTGAGCCGACCCATGCCGAGGCGGTTTTGACCTATGAAAAGGCAATGCGCGAGCGAAACCGGCTTTTGAAGGACGGACAGAAGGACGAGCATTGGTACGCAGCGCTTGAGGCGCAAATGGCAGCTTCTGGAGTCGCAATATCATCCAACCGGGTCGCTGCTTTGACGCAGCTGGGAGCGGCTCAGAACGAGGCGGAAACAGCATTTCCGACGGCTGAGCTTTCGCTGGCGCAAGCCGACGAAGCAGAGTTACCTGAGGATAGCGAAGGTCTGGCCGATGCTTTTGCTGCCAGCCGCCCGCGCGACCTGATGGCAGGGCGCACGCTTGTAGGTCCCCATCGGACGGATCTGGCTGCAATCTATGCTGCCAAGGGCATCGCCGCGCGTGATTGTTCAACAGGCGAGCAAAAGGCGCTTTTGGTGTCCCTGATCCTTGCCAACGCACGCGCCTTGGCGCAAAGCTTTGGGGCGCCGCCCATCCTGCTGTTGGACGAAGTTGCCGCACATCTGGATGCGGGCAGACGCGCGGCCCTCTATGACGAAATTTGTGCGTTGGGGGCGCAAGCATTTATGACAGGGACTGGTCCCGAGCTGTTCGCAGAACTTGGGGACCGGGCGAGCCATTTTGAAGTCAGTGAGGTCGAAGGCACCTCGCTTGTGGAGGAAGTGTTAGGATGAAAACCAACCGTGTGACGCTGATCACCTTGGGCGTGAAAGAAATCGCGAGAGCAAGGGCGTTTTACGAGGCTATCGGATGGGTTCCGTCCAGCACCGAGGATGAAATGGTCGTTTTTTACGACATGAACGGTATGAAGTTCGGCTTCTATACGCTGGACGGTTTGGCTAAAGACACCCGCCGAGACATCGCAGACCTAAAAACTGGGGCCATGACACTGGCGCAGAACTTTGCCACGGAGGCCGAAGTTGATGACGCGTTCGAGAAGGCTCTGGCAGCTGGCGCGACCGAGGTGGCGCGCCCTGAAAAGGTATTCTGGGGTGGTTATTCTGGCTATATCGCCGACCCCGATGGGCACCTTTGGGAATACGCCATGAATCCGTTTTGGTCGCTTGATGACGACGGGCAGTTGAAGTGACAATCACTTCCGCCGAACTTGGCTTTTACGTCTTTGGGCTATTCGTCCTGTTCCTGACACCCGGCCCTGTCTGGGTTGCCCTTGTTGCGCGTGTTTTGTCCGGTGGGTTCAAGCAGGCGTGGCCGTTGGCAATGGGTGTCGCGATTGGTGATATCTTTTGGTCTGTGCTCGCCGCCCTCGGAATGGGGTGGGTGGCGGCAAGCGTCGGCGGAGCGATGTTGGTGCTCCGGCTGGTTGCAGCGGCGTTTTTTATCTGGCTTGGGATAACCATCATTCGCTCGGCAGATGCCAGTATCTCGGGGGATCGCAAGCTGACACGGCCCGGCATCTGGGCGGGCTTTATTGCCGGGTTGATTGTGATCATCGCCAATCCGAAGGCGATCCTGTTTTACATGGGCGTGCTGCCTGGGTTCTTTGATCTGTCGCGTCTATCCGCCCCGGACATTGTCGCGATCGGATTTGCTTCGTTCGTCGTGCCACTTGTCGGCAATTTGATCTTGGCATTTTTCATAGATCGGGCACGTCGGTTGCTGTCATCCCCGAACGCGCTGCGAAGGATGAATTTGGCGGCTGGAACAATGCTGATTTTGGTTGGATTGATTATTCCATTTACCTAATCCAGCGCCCCTTGTATTTGACACCAAATCTTGTGTCGGATAGGTGACATTACCCCCGAAAACCCCTATATTTTCCGGGACGAACAACAGGAAGGCCCTCATGGCTGATGACGTGCAAAGCGGTGCCGATTATGGTGCCGAATCTATTAAAGTTCTCAAAGGGTTAGAAGCCGTTCGAAAGCGCCCCGGTATGTATATCGGTGACACTGATGACGGGTCTGGCCTGCACCATATGGTGTATGAGGTCGTGGACAACGGAATTGACGAGGCTTTGGCTGGTCATGCGGATGCGGTGACGGTGACAATCCACGCCGATAGCTCAGTGTCGGTTTATGATAACGGACGCGGGATTCCCGTAGATATCCACCCGGAAGAAGGCGTGTCAGCGGCCGAAGTGATCATGACACAGTTGCATGCGGGCGGTAAGTTTGACTCGAATTCCTATAAGGTGTCGGGCGGCCTGCACGGTGTAGGTGTTTCTGTTGTGAACGCTCTGTCCGATTGGCTGGAAGTTCGCATCTGGCGCAACGGAAAAGAACATTATGCCAAGTTCGCGCACGGTGACACGGTCGAGCATCTGACCGTCGTTGGCGAATGTGGCGATCGAACTGGAACCGAAATTCGTTTTCTTGCGTCGACCAATACGTTCTCGAACCTTGAGTATCAGTTTAAGACGCTAGAGAACCGTCTGCGCGAACTATCGTTCTTGAATTCCGGTGTCCGCATCATCATTACCGACGAACGCCCAGTGGAGAAGTTGGTCTCTGAGCTGCACTACGAAGGTGGCGTGAAAGAGTTTGTGAAATACCTCGACCGCTCCAAGACTCCGTTGATGGAAGAGCCCATTTTTGTTGTCGGCGAGAAGGACGATATCGGTGTCGAGGTGGCGATGTGGTGGAACGATGGTTACCACGAAAATGTGCTGCCCTTTACCAACAACATCCCGCAGCGCGATGGCGGTGCACACCTTGCTGGCTTCCGCGGGGCGCTGACGCGTACGCTTAACCTTTATGCGAACTCATCTGGGCTTGCAAAGAAAGAGAAGGTGAACTTCACCGGAGATGACGCGCGCGAAGGTCTGACCTGTGTGCTGTCGGTCAAGGTCCCCGACCCCAAGTTCTCGTCTCAGACGAAGGACAAGCTGGTAAGCTCCGAGGTTCGTCCAGCTGTTGAAAGCCTGATGAACGAGAAGCTGCAAGAATGGTTTGATGAGAACCCCAACATCGCCAAGATGATTGTGGGTAAGATCATCGAAGCAGCGTTGGCCCGCGAGGCCGCCCGCAAGGCGCGCGAGATGACGCGTAAGAAATCATCGCTTGATGTGGCCTCTTTGCCCGGAAAGCTTGCGGATTGTCAGGAACGTGACCCGGCCAAACGCGAATTGTTCCTGGTCGAGGGTGACTCGGCTGGAGGGTCTGCCAAGCAGGGTCGGTCTCGTTATGATCAGGCTGTTCTTCCCTTGCGCGGTAAAATCCTGAACGTCGAACGCGCGCGGTTTGATCGGATGCTGTCCAGTCAGGAAATTGGCACGCTGATCACTGCATTGGGCACCGGCATTGGAAGGGATGAATTCGACATCGCAAAGCTGCGTTACCACAAAGTCGTCATCATGACCGATGCCGATGTTGACGGCGCACATATTCGGACACTTCTGCTGACCTTCTTCTTCCGGCAGATGCCGGAGTTGATCGAAGGTGGATACCTCTACATCGCGCAGCCGCCGCTTTACAAAGTCAGCCGCGGCAAGTCTGAGGTCTATGTTAAAGACCAAACAGCGCTCGAGGATTACCTGATTGAGCAAGGGATCGACGGCACAGTGCTGCGTCTTGCCACCGGGGAAGAGATCGCCGGCGCGGACCTTGCACGCATCGTTGAAGGCGCGCGCAATTTCAAGCGCATTCTGGATGCGTTCCCAACGCATTACCCACGCAACATTCTGGAGCAGGCTGCGCTTGCCGGTGCTTTTGATCCGGGCCGTGCAGATGCTGATCTACAGGCGGTTGCCGAAGGTGTGGCCGCGCGTCTGGATAAAGTTGCGGTTGAATATGAGCGCGGCTGGCAGGGCCGGATCACTCAGGATCATGGCATTCGACTGGCGCGTGTCCTGCGCGGGGTCGAGGAAATTCGCACATTGGATGGCGCAGTCTTACGCTCCGGAGAGGCGCGCCGTCTGTCCGAAGTGTCCAAGGACACACGTGACATTTATCGCGACACGGCGAGGCTGTCCCGCAAGGAGCGCGAGCTTCTTGTACAGGGGCCTATCGACCTTCTGAAAGCAATCTTGGCTGAGGGTGAAAAGGGCCTGACGCTGCAACGTTATAAAGGTCTTGGCGAAATGAATCCCGACCAGCTTTGGGAAACCACTCTGGACCCAGAGGCGCGCACGTTCTTGCAGGTGAAAGTTGATGATCTGGCTGAAGCTGACGACCTGTTCACCAAACTGATGGGCGACGTCGTCGAACCCCGCCGGGAGTTCATCCAGCAAAACGCGTTGTCGGTTGAGAATTTGGATTTTTGAGCGCGGTTTCTGCGATGCGCGGAGGAGCATATACGCGATCTATGCCTTGGACATCAAACCTGCTTGGCGGTGTTCCTTGAGGAATTCGGTGTACGTATAGGTGGCAGTCAAGAACACAATTGTCGCCAAGGGAGTTCGTCTGTTCTCGACCTATGCCGGTGGTATGTCGATCGTGGACCTGCAGCGAGGTCTCGGCTCGTGCGTCATAGGCCAGGCCTGATTTGATTGTCTCGTTACGATCAAATTGGCTGAAGAATCGGGCGCGGGCGGGACGGGGCAAGTTGGGGCGCTAGATCACATGATCGGGCAGCCGGAGAAGACTCGGCGGACGAACCACGACTATCGGACGATTTCGTCTCACGCACGCTCTTGACGCCCTGATACCCATGAAATATGTCCTAGCTTCACTGGGCGGGCGTTGTGTAGTGGTAAGACCTTAGCCTTCCAAGCTAATGACGCGGGTTCGATTCCCGCCGCCCGCTCCAGTAAATTCTCTTCGACCTATGTACAGCTCCTCTGGTGGCTTAGGTGCACCCATCTTTTGCATTAAATGACGGCTCAGTAGTGCGCTTTTCGTGGAGTGCTGGCCTATTGGTGGGCAAGCGCGGAAAAAAGCACCTGTCCGTTCACCGGCGCCCTTTTTTTCTGCCCTTCCAGACCGGTGGTACATCCCCCGCCATGATGCAGCCGTAAGGGTCGATGTAATCTTCGATCTCGGCCAGATCATAGGATTTGATCTGGGCAACCACATTGTCGGCTTTTTTGTAACTTGACGGCAGCTCCGACGCGTCCACGCCACCGGCATGGAACCGAATATCCAAGCCCTCGGTTTCTGCCTTCAGCATTTGTTCAGGCGTGACCGACCCCATCCGGCGCTTGTGCTCGGAACGCGAGAAGTTGCGCCCCGCGCCGTGAGGGCTGAAGCCAAGACCGTGATCCGCATCATTGCCGCGCACAATCAGCACTGGTTCGGACATGTTCAGTGGAATGAGTGTCAGCCCCGTCGCGTCCAATGCATACCCGTCCCAAGCAGGCGTCGCCCCTTTGCCGTGATAGAAAAGATCACCTCGTTTGAAGACGAAGTTGTGCTCGTTCCAGAACCGCTCGCCAACATCGCCCACGCGCGCGGTTTCGACCGTCGCTTGATGGATCGCATTGTGGTTGGCTTTGGTCCATTTACGGATCAGTTGCAGCGCATCCCAGTAGTCGCGACCTTCCTCAGTATCTGCCGGGATCCAAGCGTTCTGCTTCGCGGTCTGCGGCGATAGTTCCTTGCGGAACTTTTCGGCCACATGCATCCCATGCTTGTACAGCACAGCCCCCGGCCCGCGCGAGCCATGATGCGTCACCATCGCCGTGCGCCCAGTCTTGCGCGACCGTCCGACAAACAGGAAGTGGTTTCCGTCGCCCTGTGTCCCCATATGTTCTTGCGCCATGCGCAGGATCTTGGGGCTGTTCAGGAACGGGTTCTCGCGAAAAGCATCCAGAAGCTTTAGGGAGGTGGTGAAACGCTTGCCCTGAGGACGCCCGCCGGGCCCGAAGTGGGTGATCGACTGGGCTGCATCCAGAACTGTCTTGGGATCTGCATTGCCCAGATCGGTGATCATGACCGAACAGCAAATATCAGCTGAATGCATCCCCGGATGGATTGCATTGTGTGTGGCGACAACACCACCTACCGGGATGGTACCCACAGGACCAGCCGGGCAGGCGTCGGGCATGATGACTCCCGCTTCGATTGTTGGGGTACGCATCAGCGCAGTCATGGTCTCGCGGACTTTGGAGACATTGTCCTCCTCGTCCGGATGGTCCGCATTTATGTTTTCGTGAAACGGCACTTCACCGGCCGCGCGCAGATCCATAGTCACCGGAGCGGGAGGAATCTCGCCGTTCAGTTCCTGCCGGATACGCACCAGCCCGAACCCTTCGGCGCGCATTTCGTTGGCTTTCGCCAACAGCGCAGGAAACTGCTTGCCGGGGCGGTGCCCCCAGTGTTTCAAGTGGTCCCCGGTCACGGGGTAGTTTTTGTCTTGTTCAGTCATCGCTCTCGCTCCTTCGCCGCAGTTTCCAACTGCGACATGAACTTTGTAATTTCGCTCGGCCAAGAAGTGCCCTGTGCGAAGTGGATTTCAGCGGCGGGCTGGGTTCTTGTCCGTGCGCCATGGGAATCCATGATGGTCTGGTGGTTTAGCTCGGGGTTGCAGAAAAAAACCAGGACGACAGATGATGATCCGTTTGGTCGGGCCAATAGCCACCATGCCGGATCTCGATGATCCTCGCCTTCAAATCGATCCCAGACTGTCCAGTGTGCCCGGTTCAGCGCGTTCTCTAAATCCGACAAGTGTCTTGGCTTCATCTTTTCGATTCCGTTCGTAGATTCTGGTCCCGACGACAAAAGTGAAGAAACAACCGAGACCCGCCCCGCATCTGAATGGGCAGATGCGTTTGCCGTCTGGGCGCCTGCTAGGAGGGGAGTTGAACCCGCTCGGCTACCTCGGAATGGTGCAGCAATGTAGTTCCTTCGGCATTCGCCGGGGTATTTCTTTCAGTTCATTTTGTTCGAGTCCGGAGGACAAGTTGTTCGTGAGAGGCCTTTCGGCGGTCGTTTGAAGCGATGTACTCCCACGGGCATTCCTCCGGGTATGTTCTGGCTCGGTTGGCAGGGCTCGAACCTGCGACATCCTGATTAACAGTCAGGCGCTCTACCAACTGAGCTACAACCGATCATCTGAACCCGGCGACAAGGGTCTGGCGAAACATCCTGCTCTACCATCTGAGCTACATCGCACACGCGATGGCGGGATTCGAACCCGCGACCTAGAGAGTAACAATCTGTAGTTCCACCGGCATTCGCCGAGATGCGTCCTTTCATTTTGGGTCAGGCGGACAAGCTTGGTTGTGAGACATATACATAACAGGTGTAGTCCCACAGGCATTCCGCCTGAATATGTTGGCTGGAAGGGCAGGTCTCGAACCTGCAACCTACGGCACCAAAAGCCGTTGCTCTACCGATTGAGCTACCTTCCAAAATGATCCGGGCGACAAGTCTGTGACGAAACATGTTCCTGAGCTACGACGCTAGCGCGCGGCGGGATACGAGCCCGCGACCTCTGTTCTTTGACCAGTGCTCTACCTGTAATTCCGTCTGCATTCGCCGGTTCTTAGTCCTTTCTGTATTCCCCGGGCGGTCATCCGCCCGAGGGGTTACACTTCGATCTTCTCGATCTCGCCAACCCAGTACTCCGTGCCGGTCTGATCGTGGGCAAATGCCGCGATCTGGTCGAAGACCGCATCCGAGAACCCGCCGATATTCAGCACGTCGTCGCGCGTCTGCGCCTGCGTGGTCCCGTACGGGGCGATGTCGATGCAGACCAATTTGGCCTTCGGGTTCCGACGCTTGATCGCTTCCCACTCCATCATCATTGCCGTGCCTTGCCCGCCAGCGCGGGCATCGACCCACGATTGGTTGTCTGACACGAACACCACCAAATCCGGGCTACGCCCACGATCATTCAGCCATTTTAGCGGCGCAGAACAGTTTGTCCCACCACCTGCCAGTGTGGCTAGGCGCTCGGCATTGGTCAGGATCGTGTCGCGCGGACGTAGACGTATATTACGTACATCAAAGTCAAACGGTAGCACCTGGCACCCTCGGTTTGCGCGGCTCATCGCTGCGGCCACGAGAGCCGCCACATCGACGTGTCGCACAGCCGAGGTGGCCCCGGGACGATACCCTGTCACCGGCCAGATCATGGATCCAGACACGTCCGGGCACACCACCACTTGGCCATGGATCTTCGGCACATTGCTCACCGCGATTTCCATCGCGTCGTGCAACGCATCGACGATCTCGTGCGGAATATCCGCAGCGACGTTCTGCGCGGCGACTATCAACTGGTACGGGAAGACCCGTGCCTTGGCGATCAACTCGGCATTGCGAAGAAGCGCAGCCACATGGTCTACGTTCTTACGCACGCCGAACACACCGTGACGTTGGAATGTGTTCAGGTTCTGGCGAACCATCTGCCACGAACCCTTGCGTGCCAGCCGCGCCCACTGATGGGACGTGAGCTCAAGCTGAGTGAGCATCTGGAACGGAACATCCGGTACCGGGCCTTTCCCGGTTTCTTTGAATACCATCCAGTCCTGTACTGCCTGTGGCAGCCGTGCCGTATCGCACGGCCGCCCGACGATCCAGGCAAACAACGCCTCCCGCTCCATGGTTTCCGGTTTCGGGTGCACCATCTTGATCACATCAGCCAACGACGGGTCATTGCCGATATTGGCATAAAGCAGCGCGCGGTCCGACGCGGTGTTCAACCAGTTTTGCACCATCGCTTTCGGGGCGGAGCCCAGCGATTTACGCCCTGTCTGGCCGGAACGGACAACCTGCACAAAGGTACGCAGCATCTTGCCGTTATCAACCACGCGTCCGAAGGCTGCGCGGAACAACACTGGGTCGCGACGTGCCAAGATGGCCAGCAATACAGCTGGCATATCCTTCATATGGCCGCTGTTGCGAGCATAGATTGCAGCCTGCGCCAGATACTCAGGTGTAACGGCTTCAGCAACGTCGACGACGTATTCCAGTTCGTCCTGTGCGTCTTGGTAAAACATACCGCCGAAAGTGCCGGTCACGGCAACTTGCGCCAAGGCATGCGCATCGGAATAAGAGTAGGCCGGAGCGCCCTCGGCGTTCTTTGCAGTCGCCTTTGGAAGCAACCGGCCCTTCATCGATGCAAACACGGATTTGTTTGCCATTTGTCTTGTCCTTTCGTTTTGACAAGAGTGTTTTGGCATGGTGAGCTTGGCGGGCCGAGAGGAAATTGAAAATGAGCTAACCCACTGAATGTAATTGTTATAATTGGCCATTGCGAAATTCTATCGGCGCGTGCACTATCAAGTAGTATAGTAATTTATCGATATGGATAAGTGATATGAAGAATGTCGTCATCGGCTTTCTAGGTACGAAGCTTGATATGGGAAAAAAGCGCCGGTGGCGCCCAACGCTTAGCCTTGTCGGTCACGATCATTTTGAGGTGGACCGGCTCGAAATTCTTCATGACATGAGGTTTCATCGCCTCGCCAAACAAGTTCAACGCGAGATTGAGGAGGCATCCCCCAAAACAGAGGTATTACTTCAACAACTGGATTTGACTGACCCGTGGGACTTTCAGGAGGTCTATGGGAAGTTGTTTGATTTCGCGCGATCATATGGATTTGATGATGAGCGTGAGCAATATCATGTTCATCTGACGACGGGCACACATGTCGCCCAGATCTGCTGGTTCCTACTGACGGAAAGCCGCCACGTGCCCGCGCGACTGATCCAAACCGGACCGCCCGGAGAGGACGAGGACGCGCCAAAGCTCGACGTCATTGATCTGGACCTGAGCCGATACAATGCTTTGCAGCAACGGTTTGACCAATTGTCGCGAGAACATAGTGACCAGCTCAAGGGCGGGATCGAGACGCGGAATGTGGAATATAATCAGTTGATCGACAAGGTCGAGCTTGTTGCCAGCAACTCGGACGAACCTATTTTGTTGTTGGGAGAAACAGGGACGGGTAAAACCGAGCTGGCGGAGCGCATCCACAGCCTCAAACTGGATCGACGACGGGTCAAAGGACGTTTGGTTCACGTGAACTGCGCGACATTGAATGGGCCAGATGCGATGGGTACCTTATTCGGCCAGCGACGTTCGTATCTTGGAACCGCTGGGACCGAGCGAAGCGGTCTGCTGCGCGAGGCTGATGGCGGAGTGTTGTTTCTGGACGATGTGGATGAGCTGAACCCAAATATGCAGTCGGTTCTGCTGCACGCCATCGAAACGGGCCGTTTCTATCCCCTTGGGTCCGACCACGAAATCTTAAGCCGGTTTCACTTAATTGCTGGCGCGAACCGGGATTTGCGAAGCCTGGCAGCGGACGGGAAGTTTCGCCATGATCTACTGGCGCGCCTAAACACGTGGACCTTCAACGTGCCAGCTCTGCGAACTCGCACCGAGGATATCGAGGTGAATCTGCTGTTCGAGCTGGCCCGTTGTGAAAAGGACCTAGGCAGCTATGTTGGATTCAATACGGATGCGCGCGAGAGGTATTTGGCGTTTGCCAAAGACCCAGCAACCCTTTGGCCGGGAAACTTCCGTGATTTCGCTGGCTCGGTCCGCCGTCTGTGTACGCTTGCACCGCGTGGTAGGATCACCAATGCGATGGTGTCGGCTGAAATAGAGACGCTTCAGGTGGATTGGCGCTCCGCGCAATCCCAAGACGATTTCAAGTTGGTCGCAGATGTCTTGGGCGATGCAGTGTCTGACATAGATCCGTTCGATCTGGTTCAACTGGCCGAGGTCATCCGGGTCTGTCGCTCCTCGTCTAGCTTAAGCGCCGCCGGACGGGCGCTGTTTGCGGTGTCTCGGGGCAAACGAAAGATTCAGAACGACGCGGATCGACTGAAGAAATACCTTGCGAAATTCGGTTTGGAGTGGAGTGCGATATAACTCCGCGACCGCATCCAGCCGGCCTCATCCCTCCGGCCGTACGGCTTCATCTCCCATCAGGTAGCGCGGGCCTGCGCCGTTGTCGCCGGCCACATCGTCGGGGTTGTAGAGGGCGCATCGATCAAGCGATAGGCAGCCACACCCGATACACCCGTCCAACTTGTCGCGCAGCCGTGTGAGGGCGTTGATTTGCTCGTTCAGTTCTGCCCGGAAATCTCCGGAAATCGCGGTCCAGTCTTTCGCTGTGGGGGTTCTGTTTTCTGGCAGGCGGTCCAGCACGTCTCGGATTCGGTCCAAGGTGAAGCCGAATTTTTGTGCGATCATGACAAAGCTTAGGCGCCGAATGTCAGAGCGCAGGAACCGCCGCTGACCGCCTGCATTGCGTTCCGGCGCGATCAGGCCTTGTGTTTCGTAGTAGCGAATGGCCGACACCGCCAATCCAGTGCGTTTTGCCAGTGTGCCGATGGAAATCTCGTTTCTACGTTTCATGGAACCCTCGTGAAATAGGCAAAAGAAAAAGCTTGAGCTAAAGTTAGCTTTAGGAATTATCAACTGAGTCGCAAATGAAATCAAGGAGGCCGAAATGGCAAATCTGGAACATGTGAATGTGACTGTTAGCGACCCCAAGGCGACCGCCGCATGGTTGGGTGCTGTGTTTGATTGGAAAATTCGCTGGGAAGGCGATGCGATATCCGGTGGGCACACCGCTCACGTAGGGGATGAGAATAGCTATGTGGCTCTGTACACGCCCAACCGGCTCATCGATGATCCTCCGCATTCATACACAACCAAGGCTGGTCTGAACCATGTGGGCGTGACCGTAGACGATATTGATGCGACCGAAATACGGGTCAAAGCTGCGGGATTTACCCCGCACGCCCACGGTGATTACGAGCCGGGTCGGAGATTTTATTTCGATGATCATGATGGTGTCGAGTGGGAAGTTGTCTCGTATAGCTGATGAAACGGGGCGGGGTGAAACTCGCCCCTGTTCACTCTTTGATCCGTCCTCTATGGTCGCTCCAAAGCGCGTTCATCGGAGGACATCATGAGCTTCACACTTGCCACTTGGAATATCAATTCAGTCCGCTTGCGCGAACCGATTGTGCTGAAGCTTTTGGAAGAAGAAGCACCTGATGTTCTCTGCCTTCAGGAATGTAAAAGCCCTGTGGACAAGATTCCGATGGACGGGTTTCGTGCACTTGGTTACCAGCATATGGTGGCACGGGGTCAGAAGGGCTACAACGGGGTCGCGATCTTGTCGCGTATTCCCATGGTCGAGGTAGGAAGCTTTGACTTTGCAGGTCTGGACCATGCCCGCCATATCGCTGGGCAGCTCGAAAACGGTGTCACAATCCATAACTTCTATGTCCCGGCGGGCGGAGATGTGCCGGATCGCGACGTGAATGAAAAATTTGGCCAAAAGCTCGATTATCTGACCGATATGCGCGACCATTTCAGCAAAGAGATGCCGTCGAAATCTATCCTTGTAGGCGACTTGAACATTGCACCGCGTGAGGACGACGTTTGGTCCCATAAGCAACTGTTGAAGGTGGTCAGCCATACCCCTGTTGAAGTAGAGGCGTTGGCAGACGTTCAGGATGCGGCAGGCTGGGTCGATATCACCCGTCAAGATATTCCCGAAGGGCAGCTTTATTCTTGGTGGTCCTATCGTGCAAAAGATTGGGATGCGGCAGATAAAGGCCGCCGGTTGGACCACGTCTGGGCCACGCCCGACATCTCGAACGCGGGACATGGTTCACGTGTAATGAGAGATGCACGCGGCTGGGAGAAGCCATCCGATCACGCGCCAGTGTTTGCGACATTTGATCTGTAGGGAGGGGCGTTGCCCCTCGAGCCTGCGGCTCTCACCCCAGGATATTTCTGACAAGAAAAAGCGGTGCAATTGCGAGGCGGACTTGCAAGGGCGGCAGGGTTGCTCCATCTAGTGATCAACAAAGTGATAAGGACGTATCGACATGGAACTTGAACTTGGAAAAGCCACACCCGCCGCTGATCTGATCAAGGATGTTTCAGAAGCGACGTTCATGCAGGACGTTGTCGAGGCTTCGCAGGACATTCCTGTGATTGTCGATTTTTGGGCCCCTTGGTGTGGCCCTTGCAAGACGCTTGGCCCAGCGCTGGAAGCTGCGGTCACCGAGGCAGGCGGCAAAGTTCGCATGGTCAAAGTGAATGTCGACGAGAACCAGATGATCGCGGGCCAACTGCGCGTGCAGTCAATTCCAACGGTTTATGCGTTCTGGCAGGGTCAACCAGCGGATGGATTTCAAGGTGCCGTGCCGCCCTCGGAAATTAAAGAATTCGTCGAACGTGTTGCCGCGTTGGGTGGCGATGCAGGCGGTGGATTGGCTGATGCGCTTGCCGCTGCCGATGAGATGTTAGAGGCAGGTGCCATTCAGGATGCGGCCCAGACCTTTGCGGCAATCCTTGAGGAAGATCCGAACAGCGCCGCCGCATTTGCCGGTCTGGCCCGCACTCATCTTGCGGCGGGCAATCCAGATGATGCAGAGGCAACACTGAACGGTGCACCTGCAGAAATCGCACAAGCTCCTGAAATTGAAGCCGTTCATGCTCAGATCGAGCTGGCTCGTCAGGCGGAGAATGCTGGCCCTGTGGCCGAGTTGCGCGCTGCAGTAGATGCTGATCCCGAAGATCATCAGGCACGTTTTGATCTGGCGGTGGCGTTGAATGCCGCAGGGGAAGTTGAGGCAGCGGTCGATGAACTGTTGGAGCTTTTCCGCCGGGATCGGGAGTGGAACGACGGTGCCGCCAAGGCACAGTTGTTTACGATTTTCGACGCATTGGAGGCCAAGGATCCCGTTGCACTAACGGGTCGGCGCAAATTGTCGTCAATGATCTTTGTGTGAAGACCAACATCAGGCTAGACTAGGTCATGATCTCTGCCGCTGACTTGCCTGAACTGCTTCCACTATTCCCCCTGCCTGGGGCGTTGTTGTTACCGCGCGGTCGGTTGCCCTTGCATGTATTCGAGCCTCGTTATTTGGCGATGGTCGATGATGCCCTTAAGTCGCAAGAGCGTCTGATTGGAATGATCCAACCGATTGGTGACAACACAGGCGATGATGATCAGAGGCTTCATGCCATTGGTTGTTCCGGACGCATCACGTCCTTCACCGAGACTGACGACGGGCGGTATATGATCACCTTGTCAGGTGTGTCGCGGTTTCGTTTGTCTGAGGTTACTCAGGGTTTCACCCCGTATCTCCGAGCGCGCGTGGATTGGTGCAGCTTCGACCGCGATCTTGGGCAGGCCGAGCATGATCCCGACCTTGATCGAAACAGTTTTCTACCTCTTCTGGAGCGGTTCTTTGATATGGCGGAGCTTCAAACTGATTGGGATAGCTTGAAGTCGGCCGAGGATGAGATGATGATCAATGCGCTGTCCATGCTTTGCCCGTTTGATCCAGAGGACAAGCAGGCCCTGCTAGAGGCGCCGTCCTTGCAAACACGGCGCGAAACTTTGGTAACGTTGATGGAATTTGCACTTCGCAAAGGCGTGGGCGAGGAGAAAGTACAATGACGGAAACAAAAACCCCTCAATTTGACCGACGCATGATCGAAGCGCTGGTTTGCCCTGTAACACAGACTGTGTTGAGCTATGATGCGGATGCACAGGAGCTGGTATCAAAAGCGGCGCGGCTTGCGTTTCCGATCCGGGGAGGCATTCCCGTGATGTTGGTGGATGAAGCGCGTAAGATCGAGGACTGACCCTCTAGATTTGGCGACCTTGTAGCAATCGGGGCAGGTCTCCGGTCAGGCCGGCGGCTTCGCGGATGAAGCCACGACGAAGACCCGGCATTGCATTTACAACACCCAATCCAATGTCACGCACGGTTCGTAAAAGTGGATTATCATTTGAGAACAGGCGATTGGTTGCTTCGGTCGCGGCCACCATCTGGGCGATGTCAAAACGACGCCACTGTTGATAGCGCTCAAGCACGTCCAAGCGACCGATATCTTCACCACGACGGCGAGCGTGTGTCAGAACTTCGGCCAGCGCGGCAACGTCCTTGAGGCCAGCGTTCAAACCCTGACCTGCAATTGGATGCATGCCGTGCGCTGCATCGCCGACCAACGCCATTCGCTCTCCAAAGAATGCGTTTGCGATGGTGAGGTTCAGGGGGTAGGTGAACCGTTTGCCCGCAAGGCGAATGTCACCAAGGAACGACCCAAACCGGGGGCGCAGTTCCTCAAGATATCCGTCATCATCCAACGCGTTGATGCGCGTGGCCTCGGCATGGGTTTCAGTCCAGACGATCGAGCACTGATTTCCAGGCAACGGCAGAATTGCCAAAGGGCCTGAAGGCATGAAGAACTGGTGCGCCGCGCCATTATGCGGCAGCTCGTGATCAATCGCGCAGACCAAGGATGTTTGGCCGTAGTCGTGACCATGCCGCCCGATGCCGGCACGTTCGGCGGTGCCGGAACGCCGGCCGTCACAACCGACAACAATGCGTCCAGTGAGTTGCTTGCCCGAAGCAAGACCCAACGTAACCGAGGCTGGGCCGACGTTTTGCGCGATGACTGTGTCCTGATCAATCAGAGTGATCTTCGGATGGGCCTCGACGGCATCTAGAAAGGCGCGCGATAGAAAGCGGTCCTCGACCATATAGCCCATCGGGCCTTCGTCGATTTCGGCGTGGTCGAACTCCAGCACAAAGGGGCCGGGACCTTCGCCGGGGCGACCGTCGGAAATGCGGATGTCCAACAACGGTTGGGCGTGCTTAGCAACCGTTGGCCAGACACCAATTGCGGAAAGAAGCCGCTGAGAGGCCAGCGCCAGCGCATACCCGCGTCCATCGAAATCATCGTCGCCCCGCGTCCCTTTCGGAAGCGCGTCAACAACGGTCACGGTGAAGCCGGTATCGGCCAGCGCAAGGGCAAGGGCGGGGCCGTTTAGCCCGCCGCCAACGATCAGAATATCGGCATCAAACGTCATGCCTCCTTTTTGAACCGGTCGCTGGGGATTGTCCATGCGCCGATGCGCCGCTACCGTCGTATCGCGACACATAGGAGAGTTCGATGAGCAAACAGTGGCTAACCATGAGCATGGGTGATCTTGGTCGAGCGATTGGCGCAGGAGAGATCGACCCGGTGGCTTTGACCCAGACCTATCTGGATGCGATCAGCGCGCATGAGTTCAAGGACCGAATTTATGCCCGCCTGACCGAGGATCGAGCGTTGGCCGAAGCCAAGGCGGCGTCTGAACGCGCGTCATCGGGACAAAGGCTCGGTTTGCTGGATGGCGTTCCTATCAGCTGGAAAGACCTGTTTGATACCGCTGGTGTCGCGACCGAATCCGGGTCCGCGTTACTAAAAGGGCGCGTGCCAGACCGCGATGCGGAAGTTTTGCGAAGCACGACAGCCCAAGGCCTTGTTTGCCTTGGGAAAACGCATATGAGCGAGCTTGCATTCTCCGGCCTTGGACTTAACCCCGTAACAGCGACAAGCCCTTGCGTGAATGATCATGATGCCGTCTCTGGCGGCTCCAGTTCGGGTGCGGCGACATCGGTCGCGTTCGGGTTGGCCGCTTGCGGGATAGGGTCTGACACCGGGGGATCAGTACGTATCCCGTCGGCGTGGAATGACCTTGTCGGGTTGAAAACGACCTCGGGACGGGTGTCTTCTGACGGGGTTGTACCGCTTGCCGCGCGGTTTGACACAGTCGGCCCGCTTTGCCGAACGGTTGAGGATGCAGCACTGATGCTTGCAGCGCTTGAGGGCCGGACTCCCATTGACCTGCGCGGCGCCCAGGTGACTGGTGCGCGGCTGCTGGTTCTGGAGAATGGTTTAGACGGCGCGCGCGATCAGCCAAAGGCGGGGTTTGACAGCGCACTTGACCGTCTGATGAACGCGGGCGCTGAAGTGACTCGCGCCCACCTTCCTATTGTCGATGAAGCACTGGCCATGTCCGGCGTCTTGTTCACCACCGAAGCTTATGCCACGTGGTACAACGAAATCGAGGCTCAACCCGACCTGATGTTCCCCGAGATTCTAGAGCGTTTCCGCGCAGGCGGACAGTTTACCGGCGTTGATTTTGTCAGTGCTTGGCAACGCCTTGATGCGATCCGGGATGAATATCATCAATTGGTTGCCGGTTATGACGCCGTGGTCCTGCCAACATCACCGATCATGCCACCGAATGTGGAGCGTTTGCTTAGCGACCACGACTATTACGTCGAGGAAAATCTTTGGGCACTTAGAAATACGCGGGTCGGCAATTTGATGGGATCGTGTGGGCTTAGTTTGCCCACGGGACTTCCCTCAACGGGTTTCATGATGCTAGGCGCCCCTTTGGCCGAAGAACGTTTGTTGCGTCTTGGCGCGGCGGTTGAAGCCGTGTTGGCCTAAAAGACACAGCTGTTCCACGCAAGCGCTTAAAATGGTGGCGTTTTCTGGACCCGTCGCGCTTGGCGGGCTATCTTCGGTGCAAACGGGGCGACATGATCCCGATATCTGAGGCAGTATAAAGACGTTCAAATGACGTTTCCCGAGCGGTATTCCAGCTTGCCACAATATGCGTTTCCGCGCCTGCGGAGCCTACTTGACGCCCATAAGCCGGGCGGCGAAGTGATGCATATGACCATCGGCGAGCCAAAGCACCCATTCCCGGAATGGGTTGCGTCGACTATTGCTCAACACACTGAAGAATTTGGGAAATACCCGCCCAATGATGGATCACCAGAGCTATTGTCGGCGATTTCTGGCTGGCTGGGACGTCGGTATGGCGTCGATGTAGACCCGGCCACGCAAGTAATGGCGCTGAACGGCACCCGCGAAGGGCTATTCAATGCCTTGATCGCGCTTTGCCCGGAGCAGACGTCGCGTGGAGAACAGCCGGTCGTATTGATCCCGAACCCGTTCTATCAGGTCTATGCTGTGGCAGCAGAAACCGTAGGTGCTGAGCCAGTTTTCCTACCTGCGACAGCGGATACAGGGTTCTTGCCCGACTATTCTCAGCTTTCGCCAGACATCCTTAATCGGACAGAGATTGCCTATATTTGCTCGCCCACCAACCCGCAGGGCGCTGTTGCGAGCCGCGACTATTGGGCCAACCTGATTGCGCTGGCCGAGAAATACGATTTCCAGATATTTGCGGATGAATGCTATTCCGAGATTTACCGTGACACGCCTCCGGTTGGCGCACTTCAGGTCGCCCGCGAAGGTGGGGCCGACCCCGAGCGGGTCGTTGTGTTCCATTCGCTCTCGAAGCGGTCGAACTTGCCCGGATTGCGGTCGGGGTTCATCGCAGGCGGCCCGGAGAGCATTCAGCGCGTTCGTCAGTTGCGGGCCTATGCTGGTGCCCCGCTTCCGCTGCCGCTTCAACGTGTTGCAGAAAAAGCGTGGGCTGACGATGCGCATGTGGTGGCAAACCGCGCGCTTTATCAGGAAAAATATGCGCTGGCGGACGAGATTTTTAGCGGCATCGGTGCCTATCAAGGCCCAGATGCGGGATTTTTCCTGTGGCTCCCTGTCGAGAACGGCGAAGCCGCGGCGATGAAACTTTGGACCGAGACGGGCGTGCGGGTTCTTCCCGGGGCGTATCTGTCGCGGGATGTAGATAATGAAAACCCCGGCAAGGGGTATATTCGGGTCGCTTTGGTGGCCCCAAAACAAGAAATGCAGCGCGGGCTTATTCTGCTTCGCGACTGTCTCTTTAAGTAAGGACGAGGTGGCATGGCGTATCCGGCAAAACAACGGGATCCGATCTTTGACAGCAACACGCAGGCGGTCATCGAACGACGAGGCAAAGAGCTTCTGGGCCTTGGGCTGATCGCGCTTGGGATCATTATTGCACTGATCTTGGGTAGCTATTCCCCTGAAGATCCCGGCTGGATGTCGGCCACCGACACGCCGGCACAAAACGCACTTGGTCGCGTTGGGGCCTTCGTTGCGTCACCGTTGTCAGTGATTGCCGGGATGGGATCATGGGCGCTGTCTTTGATCTTTGTTGTATGGGGCGCGCGTCTGACGTTCCATTTTGGCGAAGACCGCGTGATGGGACGGGTGATTTTCGCGCCAATCGCCGTGGCCCTATGCTCGATCTACGCGTCGACACTTGTACCGGGCGCGGCTTGGACCCATTCATTTGGGTTGGGCGGGTTGTTCGGCGACACCGTCCTTGGTGCTGTTCTGTCTGGGTTGCCAATCGGGGCGGGTATTGGACTGAAAGTCATGTCAGTGGCGTCTGCGCTTGCAGCACTTGCCGTTCTGCTTTTCGTTCTTGGAATTGACCGGTACGAAATCAAGCGCTTTGGCCATTTCCTGCTGATCGGGATCGTCTATACCTACGCAAGCATCGTGTCTTTGATGGGCAAAGGTGCCAAAGGTGCTGCAAGCGGAGCCATGGCGACCGCGCGTCACATGCAAGCCCGCCAAGCAGCGCGCAAAGAAGAACGGCTTGCCCAGCTTGATGCCGAAGACGACTACGACGAAGAGTTTACGGCTCCGCCTCCGCTGCGGGCAGCCCGCGTCATGCGCCCTGAACAGCATGCCCCAGTTGCTGCCGCCGAAGGTGATGTGGTCATCGAAGAGCCTGTTCCAGCAACGCCAAAGCCCGGCCTGCTAAACGCCCTGTTCCGTCGCACACCCGAACCGGAGCTGGTCGAACAACCATCATATGATGGCGACATTCCCGATGGTCTGGGTGGCGAGGACCGCATCCGCGCCAAGATTGACGCCGCACTTAAGAACCGTGCGCGCCAGACGACATTGACCGATCCCACACGGGCTGAACCCCCGCTTGCACGCGCTGTGGCACGTCATCGCCGCAGCCCCGACCCCATGATCCTTGACGCAGCCCCTAACGAGGAAGACGAATATCAGGACGTGATGCAGTCCGAACAGATTTCCATGATGCCGGCCCCGGATGCCTTGGTTGATGATGATCTGATTGTTGAGGATCTTATGGATCCTGCAACGACACCTGAAGAACCACGTGTTTATACACCTCAGCATGCGGGACTTGCGCAAACACCAAAAAAGGTTGTTCAACACACCCCGAAAAAGGCCCCGCAGCCATCTGCGCGCGCAAAGGCCGAGGCCCAGCCATCGCTTAGCTTTGAGGATACGCATCCCGGTTATGAGTTGCCGCCGCTAAACCTTTTGGCAAATCCGGTCACGATCGAGCGTCACCACCTTTCCGACGAGGCTTTGGAAGAAAACGCCCGCATGTTGGAAACCGTGTTGGATGACTATGGCGTGAAGGGCGAAATCGTCTCGGTGCGCCCCGGTCCGGTCGTCACCATGTACGAACTTGAACCCGCTCCAGGTTTGAAAGCCAGCCGTGTGATCGGTCTGGCCGATGACATCGCGCGGTCGATGTCGGCTTTGTCGGCCCGTGTTTCGACGGTGCCCGGCCGGTCGGTCATCGGTATCGAACTGCCCAATGAAAAACGCGAGATGGTGTCGTTCCGCGAAATCCTCTCGACCCGCGATTTTGGCGACGGCAGCCACGGCCTTCCGCTTGCACTGGGCAAGGATATCGGCGGCGATCCCATCGTCGCGAACCTTGCCAAGATGCCGCACTTGCTGATTGCGGGGACCACTGGGTCCGGTAAATCCGTAGCGATCAACACGATGATCATGTCGCTCTTGTATCGTCTGACACCAGAAGATTGCAGGATGATCATGATTGATCCAAAGATGCTGGAATTGTCCGTATATGACGGCATTCCGCACTTGCTCTCGCCCGTTGTAACCGACCCCAAGAAGGCCGTTGTCGCCCTGAAATGGGTCGTCGGCGAGATGGAAGAACGCTATCGCAAGATGTCCAAGATGGGTGTGCGTAACATCGAAGGTTATAACGGCCGCGTAAAAGATACGCTGGCAAAAGGCGAGATGTTTGAGCGCACGGTACAAACCGGTTTTGACGATGATACAGGCGAACCGATCTTCGAAACAGACGAGTTCAAGCCTGAAAAACTGCCGTATATCGTGGTTGTCGTCGACGAGATGGCCGACCTGATGATGGTCGCAGGTAAGGAAATCGAGGCCTGCATCCAGCGCCTGGCGCAGATGGCGCGTGCGTCGGGTATTCACCTGATCATGGCCACCCAGCGCCCATCGGTTGACGTGATTACCGGTACGATCAAGGCCAACTTCCCAACCCGGATTTCGTTCCAAGTGACCTCGAAAATCGACAGCCGTACTATTCTGGGTGAACAAGGTGCCGAGCAGCTTCTAGGCATGGGTGACATGCTTTACATGGCTGGCGGCTCGCGCATCACGCGTGTTCACGGCCCGTTTGTTTCAGATGAGGAAGTCGAAGAAATCGTCACCTATCTGAAGGGCTTTGGTGCGCCTGAATATGTGGGTGGAGTGGTCGAAGGTCCTTCGGACGACAAGGCCGACAATATCGATGCTGTTCTGGGCCTGAACACTGGCGGCAATACCACAGGCGAAGACGCCCAGTACGATCAAGCCGTCGCAATTGTGATCAAGGATCGCAAATGCTCGACATCATATATCCAGCGCAAGCTTGGCATTGGCTACAACAAAGCCGCGCGACTGGTTGAGCAGATGGAGGACGAAGGGTTGGTCTCGGCGTCGAACCATGTGGGTAAGCGGGAAATCCTGATACCGGAACAATAAACTAGTTGGACGCCCGCACAGACGGGCGCCAGATGCCGCCTGCGCGTGGCGACCAAAATGAGCAATACAGAGGCAGAGCAATGATACAACGACGGCACACGACCGATCGGATGAGCCAAAGCGTGACCCACAAGGACGTGGTTTACCTTTCAGGGCAAGTTGGCAAACCGGGCGACAGCGTCGCCGATCAGACCCTCGAATGTCTGGTCAGGGTCGAGAACCTGTTGAACGAGGCTGGATCCTCGACCAAGCACATGCTTCAGGCGGTCATTTGGATGGCGGACATGAAGGATTTCGCTGAGATGAACGAAGTTTGGGACGCATGGGTACCAAGCGGGCACGCCCCTGCACGTGCAACCGGATCGGCCGAACTGGCCACGCCGGAACTGAAGGTCGAAATCATCGTAACGGCGGCTGTCGCCGAATAACACACGCGAACTTGTGGCGTGATATCGCCTATCATCTTCTGTTCGGGCTTAATCTTCCCATATCAAAAGGGCTAGAGTGCGCCCGAGCAGTAGAGGTAGAGTAAATGACCCCGTTACGTATGTTGATCGCCGCCACGATTGTGGTCATTGGCACGGTTCCGGCACAGGCCGAGAAACTGTCGTTGAGTGCGATCTCGAATTATCTGAACAAACTGAATACCGCCGAGGCGCAGTTCACTCAGATCAACAATGACAACACGATCTCGACCGGGACGATCTATCTGAAGCGCCCCGGGCGTGCGCGGTTTGAATATAATCCGCCAACCAAAGCCCTTGTCGTGGCAGGCGGATCTCAGGTCGCGATCTTTGATGGAAAATCAAATGCTGGCCCGCAGCAATATCCGTTGAAACGGACACCGCTGAACCTGATCCTTGCCAAGAACGTCAATCTGAACCGTGCCAAGATGGTGGTGGGTCACAGTTATGACGGCACTGCAACCACAGTGACCGCGCAGGACCCCGATAATCCCGATGTTGGCACGATCGAACTAAAGTTCACCGCAAATCCAACGGAACTGCGTCAGTGGATCATCACGGACAACACCGGTTCGAAAACGACCGTGGTGCTGGGCGAGCTTACGACCGGTAAACCGCTCAGAAGCTCGCTGTTCTCAATCACCGCAGCGGTCAAGGCGTGGTCACGCTAAGACGGTATGCCGGTGCTGGCTTTGATCAGCGCCGGCAGGTTGCCAATTGCCGCTGATATAGGATCGCACGGGCGTTCACCTCTGCCGACACTCTCAAAAGCCAGGCTTTGGAGTTGTGACTGCCGCGCAGATAGCCGGTCCGGCCTTCGTGATAGGCAAGATACTGGTTGCGCGCATCGGTCAACGGAACCCCCGTCTTTTCGCGCGTTTCGGTCATGTACCACCCCATGAAATCCGTCGCGTCCTTAATGTCTGTGCGCTTTGCCCCACGCCCACCTTCGGCGCGCTGGTATTCTTTCCAGGTCGCATCAAGCGCCTGTGCATATCCATAGGCCGAGCTTTGTCGACCCATTGGCAATACGCCCAGCACATATTTGACCGGCGTGCGTGCGTCCTTCACGAATTTCGATTCCTGATAGATCATCGCCATCTGGACGGGCACCGGCACCTTCCATTTACGTTCGGCTTTTTTCATAGCCCGGTGGTAATTGGGGCGCTGTTTGATAATGCTGCACGCATTGTCCAGATTGCGCGGCGCTTTGGAGTTTCCTCCACAAGATGCCACGAACATCAGTACCACTGCGGCGCGAAGAAGTCTGCTCATCTGCCTCTCGCTATGTTTTGTTTTTTTCGACTATAGCGGAAATGACGTGGTCTGGGAATTGCGTGATTGGTAAATTTTTGCGATAGGCAGCAGCCTGCGCAAAGCTCTTGACGTTTCTGTTATGGCGATGTCTTACACAGTCTGTTTCGCAGTTTTCGGGGTCGGGCGCATGGACAAATACCCCCCAAAAGCGTTAATTTCAGGCTAGGAGCTTTACAAAATGTTAAAGACGCGCGCCAAATACTCGCTTGGACAAGTTGTCCGCCACCGGAAGCATCCCTTCCGGGGGGTCGTCTTTGATGTTGATGCGATGTTCTCCAACACCGAAGAATGGTATGATGCGATCCCGGAAGACAGCCGGCCGCAGAAAGATCAGCCGTTCTATCATCTTTTGGCTGAGAACGACCAAAGCTACTATGTTGCCTACGTATCTGAACAGAACCTGATCGCGGATTATTCAGGTGAACCTGTTGGCCACCCGGATTTGCCAGAATTCTTTGGCGATTTCGAGGACGGACAGTACCCTATGCATGTTCAGATGAACTGATCGACTAGTTCGACTGAGGCACGATCCCCTTCTCCACCCAATCATCGAAAATCGAGAGCGCTGCTTGTGCAAATTCGTCATCGTTGATGTGGCAATCAAGCTCGGTCTTTTCGACATTGTCCGGGCAGGTTTGGCCCAGTTCGTCCATGAAAGCCGCCAGCCCTTCTGGGTCGTTCAGGTCCTCGCCCGCGCGATCCCATTCTCCGCAGCCGTGAAGTGGCATCAAAAGAGCGGTCGCAGAGGCCGCCTTTGCCAACTGCGCGCTGTGCGCACGGGCTACCTCTCGGCGTTCGTCATTGTTCAACACAATCGAAGTGATCAGGCGGTTGTGGGCATGGCTCGGATGGTGCTCCCATTTCTCGGGAATGTCGTCCCAACCGACGATATCGACCAGGTCATAGCAACCGGGTGCCACGATTTGCGGTGTGCCTGTCCGCCCGGCGTTGGTCAACCGATCCGCGCCTGCTGAAATGCGCGATCCACAGACATGGTTGCCCAGTTCCTGCGTGCAGAAATCCATAACGCAGGCGAACGCGCCTTCCGAGGCCAGGCTTTCAAACGCACGTCCCCCCATGCCGGTCGCGTGGAAAATGGCGACCTCATAACCGCGCTCTTCTAGCGCTGGTTTCAGCGGCACCATGTATTTCAGTGCCGATTTCCCAAGCGATGTCATACCAACGAGCGGCCGATCCTTCACCGGCGCCTCAACCGCGCGTGCGGCGCCTAAAACTGCGCCAGCTGCTTGGGATAGCGACGATTTGCAGACCGAATTCAGGCCATATAGCCCGCCAGCCCACAGGATCATCTGCACATCGGCCGCCAGACGGGACGGCGGCATAAGCGGCGAGAAAGAAACCGTAGACACAATGTATTTCGGAACGCCCAAAGGCAGCGCGGCTGTTGCATCCAGTGCAAGATCGGTGCCCATTGAGCCACCCAGAATGATGATCCCATCGAACTTTCCCTCACGATAAAGCCGCGAAACAAGAGCGGTGCAGCCCTTTGCCATGATCTGCATTGCAGTGTTTTCATTTCCGGATGCAATGGCGGCCTCGATGGACGATCCACCTTCTTCGGCCACCTGATGCTTTGAGTAATCCGTGGGCCGAGAGGGATCGCCCAGAACACTGACATCCATGGTAACGACGCCGCCACCCAAGGCGTTGATACGACCTGCTAGGTAATTCAGTTCGTCATCTTTGGTGTCATACGTTCCAACGATCAGGATGGTTTTGTCGGTCATGTTGCCCCTCCATTAACGCTCAAAGCTGAATCCATGCGGTTTTCAGATCAACATATTTGTCCAGCGCGTGCAGGCTCTTGTCGTGACCGTTCCCGGATTGCCCAACACCACCCAGCGGCACCGTGTTGTCCGCGCCGCCATAGGTGTTCACATGCACAACACCCGCCCGGATCGATCGGATCATGCGGTGTGCGCGGCTGAGGTTCGCGGTCCATACGCCCGAGGCCAGCCCGTAAACGGTTGAGTTTGCTAGATCGACGGCCTGTTCTTCGGTCTCGAACGTGCTGACGGCCAGAACCGGCCCGAAAACCTCTTGCTGGTTCACGGTGTCGTTGCGCCCAACATTGGTCAGGACCGTGGGCTCCATGTAGTACCCGCCGGTTTCTTGAAGAATGCGCGTGCCGCCCAGCGCGCAATCAGCCCCTTCTGCCAGAGCCTTCTCGACGAAGCCCAAATCCTGTTCAAGCTGTGTGATCGAGTGCACCGCGCCCACGTTCGAGGTCAGATCCAGCGGATCACCCACTTTCAACGCATTTGCATGGCGGATTAGGGCATCGACGAACTCATCGTGAATGGATTTCTCAACGATCAGACGGGATCCAGCAACGCACACTTGTCCGGAATTACGGAATATCCCCCCAGCCGAGATCATGGCCGCGTGGTCCAGATTTTCCGTGTCAGCGAACACGACATTGGGCGACTTGCCGCCAAGCTCTAGATAGCAACGCTTCAAATTCGACCGCGCCGAGTATTCCAAAAGCCGTCGCCCGACGCCACCCGACCCGGTAAACACCAAAACGTCGATATCCATCGACAGCCCCATCGCCTCTCCGACTTCAGAGCCTTTGCCCGTGACAACATTGAAGACGCCATCTGGCACGCCTGCTTCCGACGCAAGCTCGGCCAGACGTAGAATAGACAAAGACGCGCTTTCCGCGGGTTTCACGACGATTGAATTGCCCATCGCGAGGGCGGGCGCAACTTTCCAGGCGCCAATCATCAAAGGGAAATTCCAAGGCAGGATGGCGCCAACCACTCCGACCGGCTCGTGATGGACCAGACCCAACACGTTGGGATCGGTGGGTGCCACCTCGCCGCTGATTTTGTCGATTGCCTCGGCATAATATCGGAACGTGCCCGCTGCCGACCCGCTTTCAGCCTTAAAGGCCATGCCAATCTCGGTCCCGTTATCGCGCACGCCCTGCACAGCGATGTCTAACGCGTCACGCTCGATCAATTCTGCCAGGCGGAGCAGTACCTTCTTTCGGGCCGCTGGGGACTGGCCGGCCCAGCTGCGCGTCTCAAACGCGTGCCTTGCCGATGCCACCGCACGGTCAACATCCTCGGCTGAGCCTTTTGCCAACGTGGTAATGACTTTGCCATCGATGGGCGAGGTCACCTCAATCCGCGCTTCACTGGCGGCATCAACAACCTGCCCACTAATGAAATGTCCCTTAGGATTGATGGTCTGTGCGCGAAGGATATCCAGATCGGCTTGCTTCAAAGACATCGGGTGTATTCCTTTTTGCTGGCAGGGTGCGTTCGCGCGCGGGTATTTGCAATGCGACTTGTGCTATTACGGCCAAGTTCGCTACGGCTGGTGGGGCTAAATCTACTTGTCATGACAACTAGTTTGTGTCAAGCCTAGCGCCATATACAGGGCGGGATTTGCGCGTTACAGCGTCATGATGCAACCAAAGCTGACCAAGGAGGCACCGGGATGAAAACCGACAACTTTATCAAGGAAAACAACGCACGTCAGTTTTGGCAACCCATGACACACCCCGCCGAGGCGCAAAAATCGCCACCAAAGATCATCGTCGGAGGGTCCGGCGTTCGGATCAAAGATATCGACGGCGCTGAAGCGATTGATGCGGTTGGCGGCCTTTGGAACGTTAACTTGGGCTATTCGAATGACGCGGTGAAATCTGCAATCACACGCCAGTTGGACAGCTTGCCGTATTACTCGACGTTCCGTGGCACGACCAACGATGCGGCGATTGAGCTTGCCTATGAGCTGTGTGAGTTTTTTAAGCCCGAAGGCATCGTGCGGGTGTTTTATACCTCTGGCGGCTCCGATTCGGTCGAGACATCCCTTCGTCTGGCCCGCCAGTATCACAAACTGCGCGGCGAGCCGGGGCGCACCAAATACCTGTCCCTGAAAAAAGGCTATCACGGCACGCATACGGGCGGGGCTTCGGTCAATGGGAACAACAAGTTCCGCACAGCCTACGAACCCTTGTTGCCCGGATGCTTTCACACCCCCGCACCTTACACGTACCGAAATCCTTTCAACGAAACCGATCCGGCCAAACTTTCAAAGCTTTGCATCGCAGCCTTGGAGGACGAGATCAAATTTCAAGACCCCTCGACCATAGCTGCCTTTATCATGGAGCCGATCCTTGGGGCCGGGGGGGTCATTCCACCCCATGAAAGCTTCATGCCAGCGGTGCGTGAGATCTGTGATCGATATGGCATTTTGCTGATTTCGGACGAGGTGATCACAGCCTTTGGTCGGACGGGCGCTTGGTCGGGGTCACGGCTTTGGGGCGTTCAGCCGGATATGATGAGCACGGCAAAAGCCATCACCAACGGATATTTCCCATTCGGGGCTGTTTTGATCAATGAGAAGATGGCCGAGGTGTTCGAAGGCGACACGTCTGGAATGGGCGCAATTAGCCACGGCTATACCTATTCCGGCCACCCGGTTGGGGCGGCCGCCGCTATCGAGTGTCTGAAGGAAACCGTTCGTATTGATGTGGCCTCAAACGCTGCGGCGCGAGGGGCTGAACTGTTTGCAGGGCTCAAAGCTCTAGGCGAAAAACACGAGGCAATTGGCGATGTCCGCGGTGGTCATGGCTTGATGGCAGCCGTCGAAGGTGTGTCAGATCGTGCGACCAAAGCCCCCGCTTCAGGTGCAGCCATGGCAAAGGTCTTTGACACTGCATACGAAGCTGGCGTGATGCTTCGCGTATCAGGCAACAACATCATCCTATCACCACCTCTTGTGGTCACGGCCGATGACGTGGCGCAAATCCTTTCAGCAATAGATCAAGGGTTCTCGGCGCTGTAGGGGCACCTAGAAGTCGACGGCCTGAACGTCTTCCAGCAAGTCCAGCAGCAGCTCCAGCCGCTCGTCGCCCAATTCGGCGCTGAGCTTGCGATAAACAGCCTCGCTTGCAGGGCGATGGCGCATAATCAGGTCGCGGGCTTCGTCTGTGATCTGGACGATCTTCGCCCTGCGATCATCATCGCTCTGAACGCGTTGGATGTGACCATCGGTTTCCATCGTTTTCAGAATGCGCGTTACACTGGACAAAAGCAGACAGGCATCGCGTGCAATCGCGGTTTGGTCCATAGGACCAGTCTCTGCCAGAATACGCAGGATACGCCATTTCTGCTCGGTCATACCAAGTTCAGCCAACAACGGGCGGATCGGTCGCATGACATGTTCACGCGTCCTGAGCAACGAAATGGTCAGCGCGCGCGATGTCGGAGCCGCCGCAAGTGAATGGAATTTCTGCCGATCTTTGAGCATGGACACCTTGTCGCTTAGTTGCGCGATGTTGGTAGCCATTGCGCGATGAATTGTCAAAAACCCGCATTGAAGCGGTCATCAGCGGGAATTAACTGGAAGACGCTTGTCGAATTTGGCACAAGCTGCATAAGAATCCGCCAACGGGACGTGGCTGCCGTTCGGATGATTGACCGGCGTCGCGCGGGCGGTGCGAAATTTTGAAGGAAGCATTTATGAAGATATTGGTGACTGGTGGTGCGGGTTTCATTGGGTCCGCCGTCGTTCGACAGGCAATCGCACGCGGGGATGAGGTCGTCAATTTGGATGCCCTGACCTATGCGGCTTGTTTGGAGAATGTGGCTGGTGTTGCCTCTGATCCCAAATACACATTTGAACATGCTGATATTCGCGACCGCCCAGCGCTGGACCGGATTTTTTCCGAACACAAACCGGATGTGGTCATGCACCTTGCGGCGGAAAGTCATGTAGATCGCTCAATTGATGGGCCAGCGCAATTCGTCGAGACCAATGTCACTGGTACGTTGAACATGCTGGAAGCCGCCCGGACCTATTGGGAAGCCAATGACAAACCTGACGGGTTCCGGTTCCACCATATCTCGACCGATGAAGTGTTCGGATCGCTGCCCGCCGATCCCGATCAGATGTTTACCGAAGACACCTCCTACGACCCCCGCAGCCCCTATTCCGCATCAAAAGCGGCGTCGGATCACCTTGTCCGCGCTTGGCACGAGACCTATGGCCTGCCGGTCGTTCTGACCAATTGCTCGAACAATTACGGGCCCTATCACTTCCCTGAAAAGCTGATCCCGGTTGTCATTCTGAATGCACTCGACGGTAAGGCACTGCCAATCTATGGCGACGGGGCCAACATCCGTGACTGGCTTTATGTCGAAGACCACGCAGATGCACTGCTCACCGTCATTCAGAAAGGCGAGGTTGGGCGGTCGTACAATATCGGTGGCGAAAACGAACGCACGAACCTCGAATTGGTTCGCACGCTTTGCGAAATCTTGGATGAGCTGCGCCCGCGCGCCGAGGGGTCGTATCAGGACCAGATCGAGTTCGTCGCCGACCGACCCGGCCATGACGCGCGTTATGCCATCGATCCGGCCCGGATTAGAAACGAGCTTGGCTGGCGGCCATCCGTGTCGGTCGAACAAGGCCTGCGCAAAACCGTCGAATGGTATTTGGACAACGAAAGCTGGTGGCAGCCGCTGAAAAGCCGCGAAGGCGTCGGTGCGCGTCTTGGCTCTGGTTAATAAGGCAGCTTAGGGGCGATCTCGATGAAGGTGTTAGTGTTTGGCAAGACGGGGCAGGTGGCGACAGAGCTGCGCAAGTTTGACAACGTGCGCGCGCTTGGTCGTGGCGATGCAGACCTGACGGACCCTGATGCCTGCGCACAGATCATTCATGACTGTTCAGATGACGTTGTGATCAATGCCGCTGCCTACACTGCAGTGGACGCCGCTGAAGGCGAAGAAAACCTTGCCACCATTGTCAACGGCCGCGCGCCGGCGGCGATGGCTCAAGCAGCCAAAGAGCGTGGTATTCCGTTTCTTCATATCTCGACGGATTACGTGTTCGATGGCACGGGAACAGCACTTTGGACGCCGGCGGACCCGACTTCACCTGTAAATGCCTATGGCCGCTCTAAACTTGCGGGCGAGAATGCGATCCGCGACATTGGTGGCGCTTATGCAATTTTGCGCACCAGCTGGGTGTTTTCGGCGCATGGCGCAAATTTCGTGAAGACGATGATGCGACTGTCAGAGCAACGCGATGAGCTAAGCATCGTGGCAGACCAAATCGGTGGTCCCACCTCGGCGGAGGACATCGCAGAAGCGCTGATGGCGATTGCACCGCAAATGCGAGATTGGCACACCGGTGGGACGTATCATTTCTCTGGGCAACCGGCCGTCAGTTGGGCAGAATTTGCCGAGGAGATCTTCCGCCAAGCGGGCCGGTCCACCAAGGTCCATCCTATTCCAACGTCCGAGTTTCCAACCCCCGCCGCGCGCCCAACCAATTCCCGAATGGATGGCACATCGACACTTGCCGATTTCGGCGTGGTTCAACCGGATTGGAAAACCGCTCTTGGCCGTGTATTGGTCGAGCTGGGCCACGTGCAGAGTTCATAAATCAACAAAGAAGAGACCCCGTAATGACTGAAAGAAAAGGTATCATTCTGGCCGGTGGATCGGGAACGCGTCTGTATCCGATCACTATGGGTGTCTCGAAGCAGCTTTTGCCCGTCTACGACAAACCGATGGTTTACTACCCGATCAGTGCGTTGATGCTGGCAGGTATCCGCGAAGTCGCGATTATCACCACGCCGCAGGATCAGGATCAGTTTAAACGCCTGTTGGGGGATGGTAGCCAGTTGGGTATGTCCTTCACCTATATCGAACAACCTTCGCCCGATGGCCTGGCGCAAGCCTATATTCTGGCAGAAGATTTTCTGGACGGCGCACCGTCGGCACTCGTGCTGGGCGACAATATCTTCTTTGGTCATGGGCTTCAGGAGCTTCTGGTCGAGGCAGGTGAACAGTCAAGCGGCGGCACTGTCTTCGGGTATCGCGTTGCAGATCCAGAACGCTATGGTGTCGTCGGTTTTGATCAAGACGGAAAGGCAAGCTCGATCATCGAGAAACCCACCACTCCGCCCTCTAACTATGCGGTCACGGGGCTCTACTTCCTTGACGGTTCTGCACCCGAACGAGCCAAGCAGGTCAAGCCGTCTGATCGGGGAGAGCTTGAAATCACAACGCTGCTTGAGACCTATCTGCACGAAGGCAGCCTGTCGGTGAAACTGATGGGGCGCGGGTATGCCTGGTTGGACACGGGAACGCACGGTAGCTTGTTGGATGCTGGAAATTTCGTACGCACGTTGGAGCAGCGGCAAGGCCAACAGGTCGGTTGCTTGGAGGAGATCGCTTTCAGCAACGGCTGGATTGGCATCGACGCGCTAAAAGAGCGTGCGAAAGTCTTCGCCAAGAACGCCTATGGGCGATACCTGTCCCAGCTCGCCGATAGTGACGCGTAGGCGTGAAGCTTTGTGGCGGATTACCGCGTACCATGTGGGGACTATCGGGGTACTAATCGAGGCTGACTGTCATTGCGGCAACACATTGCCCATGATTGGTTTTCGATGACGATTGGCGCCCAGTCGCCGATGACCGCAGCGCCAGTGTTACAGAGCATTTCAATCGTTCACGTGGCTCACCGCCGGCAGCATCTATTACTAATATAACCATGACAAGTCAGAAACTTGCCGCTTATCATCGCGCTCTATCTTGTTATAGTTTGGGCGACCACCTATGGTGCCGACCAAGGTGACTGAAGTTCGGGTTGGACACATTAATATGAAAAGTTGGCGATTGCTCTTTTCCACGCTTGCTCTTGTGGCGTTGGCGGCTTGTGGCTTGCCGCGCGGCGCGGCGCTTGAAAGTGAGATTATCAGTAAAGAAGCGCAGGAAAACGGTGACATTGCCGTATACCGTGTTTCACGGGCAACGTTGCCGACAATTTCGCGCTGGCCTGCACCGAACAACAACACCGCTGGATCCTGGCCGCAAAAGGGGTCTCCGGCCACGGACAAGCCGATCAGGGCATTTGATCGCGTTGATGTCGTAGTTTGGGATAGTGAAGAGAATTCGTTGCTGTCATCCCCCGGACAAAACACTGTGCGGATGCAGAATATGCAAGTCTCACCCGCCGGCGCGATATTCTTGCCGTTTGTCGGTACCGTACATATCGCGGGACTGCCTCACTCTGCTGCGCGGGCGCGTATTCAACGGAAATACGAAGAAGTTATCCCGACGGCGCAAGTTCAGCTGAACATTGCGCAGGGTACCCGCGGAACAATTTCGATGGTCTCTGGTGTAAACCGGCCGGGACCCATTCCCGTTGATGACCCTAACTTCACCGTTTTGAATGCCATTTCTGCAGCAGGTGGGCCATCGCCGCAGATTGAGAACCCTCAGCTAAGGTTGATACGGGGTAGCAAGACCTATCGCCGGCCCCTAGACGAAGTCATGGGCAATCCGCGTGATGACGTTCTGGTCCGTCCAGGCGATAAGATCGCAATTGCCAACGATACGCGTTATTTCCGTTCGCTGGGCGCAGCGACTCGCGAAGCAATCGTCCCGTTTGGAAAATCCAAGCTGTCGGCCTTGGATGCCATGTCTCTGGTCGGCGGGTTGTCTGATACCCGGGCCAACCCAAAAGGCATACTGGTTTTGCGGGAGTATCCCCAGAAAGCTGTCCGCACTGATGGGAAGGCTGGTCCTGAGAACGCGCGCAGTGTCTTCGTAATCGACCTGACAACCGCAGACGGACTTTTCAGCGCAGGTAAGTTCCAAATTCGCAATCAAGACACGGTACTTGTGACCGAAAGCTCGATCGCCTCTGCGCCTCTGCTCTTCGGCCTGATCAAACAGTTGACAGATTCCGCGTTGAATGTGAGCCAGATCAACTAAATAAACCAGTTCTAGACCGAACAGCTTAGAGCGCTAAGCCTCGCGTCCTAAATGTCGTTCTCCGCGAGCGCGGGACAGGGCGATTTGTTTTTGCCGTTCGCGGAAGCGTTCGCGCCGGACGTCGTCAAATTCGTTGATACATTGATGGCAACTGACGCCATCTTCGAATTCAGGGCGATCTTTGTCCGTGGGCAGGATCGGACGACGGCAGGCATGGCAAAGCTCGTGTGGCCCCTCGGCAAGGCCGTGTTCGACCGATACACGGTTGTCGAAGACAAAACACGCACCGTCCCATTTGCTATCTTCTGCGGGCACGTCTTCCAAATACTGAAGAATACCGCCCTTCAGGTGATACACATCGTCAATGCCCTGGCTGATCAGAAAGTTGGTCGACTTTTCGCAACGAATACCGCCGGTGCAGAACATCGCAACGCGCTTGTTGTGGAAGCGCTCTTTGTTGTCTTCCCACCAGCCAGGAAATTCGCGAAAAGTTTTCGTTCTGGGATCAACAGCCCCCTCGAACGTCCCAATATCGACCTCGTAGTCATTGCGCGTGTCGATCACGACCACGTCATCTTGACCGATCAGATCATTCCAGTCCTGTGGCTCAACATAGTGTCCAACCGAAGCGCGAGGGTCGACACCCTCGACGCCCATCGTCACGATCTCTTTCTTCAACTTCGCTTTGAATTTGCCGAACGGCTGTTCTTGCGCCGACGATTCTTTCCACGCCAGATCATTGCAACCGGGCAGCGCGCGAATATGCGCCAGCATGCGGTCGATACCCTTTCGAGATCCCGCGATTGTCCCGTTAATGCCCTCTTGCGCCAACAGAAGCGAACCGGAGACGCCCTCTCTCTGGGCGATCTCGATCAATGGCCCCTGAAGCGCGGCAGGATCGTCGAAACGTGTGAAGTGATAGAGTGCAGCAATTGTATACATAAACGCGGCATACGCCCCTATTTTCAAAGGATCAAGACCGCCAATTGCTTGACCCGCCATATCACGGCCCTTACCCATTAAGTTTCAAGGAGGACCGCGCATGCGTGATGCAAACGAAGCCCTGATCGTGATTGACGTGCAAAACGACTTTTGCCCGGGCGGCGCATTGGCGGTGAGCGGAGGGGACGAGATCGTTCCCCTGATCAACGAGATGCTGCCCGAATTTCAAGTCACCGTCTTCACACAAGACTGGCACCCGGCGGGCCACAGCTCTTTTGCCTCGTCCCACAATGGGAAGTCGCCGTTTGAGACTACGGAAATGCCATATGGTACTCAGGTGCTTTGGCCCGATCACTGCATTCAAGGGTTCGATGGCGCTGCATTTCACACGGAGCTTAACACCGACCCCGCCGACATGATCATCCGCAAAGGCTTCCGTCCCGCTATCGATAGCTACTCGGCTTTCTTTGAGAATGACCGTACCACCCCCACAGGGCTTGAAGGTTATCTGCGCACACGCGGGGTCACTACACTCACGCTCGTGGGTCTCGCCACGGATTTCTGCGTCGCGTATTCGGCCATCGACGGGGCCAATCTGGGTTTCGACGTCACCGTTTTGGAACGCGCCTGCCGCGCCATCGACCTTGACGGGTCGCTTGATACCGCCCGCGCCGATATGCGCGCCGCTGGCGTAAAACTGGAGGCCTAAATGGTTGATATTGCAAGCCGGGTCTATGACCATAACTGGAAGATCGACCCGATCGTCCGATCCCTGATCGATACCGATTTCTACAAGCTGCTGATGTGCCAATCGGTGTTTCGGAATAAGCCCGACACCAATGTCACCTTCAGCCTGATCAACCGCTCAAAACACGTCCCGCTTGCCGACCTCATCGACGAAGGCGAACTTCGCGAGCAACTGGACCATATCCGCTCGCTTTCCCTATCACGCGGCGAAAGCACTTGGCTGCGCGGTAACACGTTTTACGGCAAGCGCCAGATGTTCCGCCCCGATTTCATGGAGTGGTTCGAGGGCATGCGCCTTCCGCCCTACCACCTTGAGCGCGTCGGCGATCAATACGAACTGACCTTCGAAGGCTCCTGGCCCGAGGTCATGCTGTGGGAAATTCCCGCCCTCTCTGTCCTGATGGAACTGCGCGGCCGCGCGGTTCTGCGGGGCATGAGGAAATTCGAACTGCAAGTCCTTTACGCCCGCGCCATGACCCGCATTTGGGAGAAAATCGAACGCCTGCGCGAACTCGATGACCTGCGCCTTGCCGATTTCGGCACCCGCCGCCGTCACTCCTACCTGTGGCAGGATTGGTGCGTGCAGGCGATGATCGAAGGGCTGGGCGACCGCTTCGTCGGCACCTCGAACTGCTCTATCGCCATGAAACGCGATATCGAGGCGATTGGCACCAACGCCCACGAACTGCCCATGGTTTACGCAGCCCTTGCGCAGGACGACGCCGAGCTGGCGCAGGCCCCCTATGACGTACTGGCCGATTGGCACGAAGAGCATGAAGGCAACCTGCGCATCATCCTGCCCGACACCTATGGCACGCAGGGCTTTCTGGACAACGCGCCCGATTGGCTGGCCGGCTGGACCGGCATCCGCATCGACAGCGGAGACCCCGCCACAGGTGCCGAGATCGCCATCAAATGGTGGAAAGATCGCGGCGAGGATCCGACCCAGAAAATGGTCATCTTCTCGGACGGTCTGGACACCGACAAAATCATCGAACTGCACAACCAATTCGCAGGCCGCGTCCGCACCAGCTTCGGCTGGGGCACGCTGCTTACGAATGATTTCCGAAACCTCGTCCCCGACAACGCCCTCGCCCCGTTCTCGCTGGTCTGTAAGGCGGTCGAGGCGAACGGGAGGGCGACGGTGAAACTGTCGGACAACCCCAACAAGGCGATGGGGCCGGAGGTTGAAATTGCTCGCTATAAGCGTGTGTTTGGGGTTGGCGAGCAGGTCGGGATGGAGGTAGTAGTCTAAGGGTAGAGCTCAATTATAGGGTGAAGCCTTGCTAACAATTTCCCGACTTTCCGTCAAAAACTATCGTTCAATAAAAGATGCTGAGTTTCATTTCACTAACTACACGCCATTAGTTGGATACAACAATGCAGGAAAGAGCAACGTACTCAAAGCGATTCAATGGCTCGTCGAGTACCCAGCGCTACAAGTTGGAGATTTCAACGATACCAATCTTCCCGTTGTTGTTGAGGCAGAGATTCATGGAGTAAGCGAAGGCGTCTTGGCTGCTTTGGTAGACAAGCATCGCGACAAAGTTATACCGCTTGTTAGTGAAGATGGGGTGTTTCGTGTCAGACGAGTGCAGCCAGATCCCACACTTTCCAAATCTGGCATTATAACAGAAGTCCTTGCCCCTGACGAAGGCGCGGATTGGGCTGTTCCACCCACTGGCATTCCTCAAGCGCTAACGCCACTCTTCCCTGAGGTCATCTTTGTTGGTGCAATGGAAGATTCTGCGGCCGATGTAGCTAAGAACTCTTCAGGGTCCACAATTGGAAAACTGATCAAAGCGATCATCGCCCCCATCCGCGACGATTTCGAAGATCAGATAAAAGATGCTCTAGCCCCTATTCAGGCACAGCTGGCTTCAAATAGTGAAGATAAAGACGAAAGGTTAATCAAAGTTGATGAGGTAATTCGCCAACATCTTAACGAGTTCTTCCCCGATGTTGTCGCCAAAACACACATTTCGATGCCTGATTTTGGCGAGATTACCAAAAACGCAACTCTGAAAGTATTCGAAAACCGATACGGCGATAATCGCGAAAGCGATGCATCATCGATGGGGCATGGCGCTCAAAGGTCCGTCCAAATATCTCTCGTGAACGCTCTCGCCCAAATAAAACGAGAGCATGGCAAGGCTGATGACCGCTCGATATTGCTCTTAGTTGATGAACCTGAGTTGTATCTGCATCCACAGGCGATAGCGGTCTCTCGTTCGGCTTTCAAAAAGCTTTCTGGAGATGGTTATCAGGTTGCCTTTAGCACGCATTCCAGTGAAATGATTGGCTTCGGAGATGTCTCAAACACTTTGATTTTGCGACGGACTAGAGAAAACGGGACGACTTCTGAGGCATGTTTGAAGGCAAAAATTCAAGAATGTATAGAAGAGGTGGATACCCAGGGCGAAATTCTGTTCGAACTGTCCAATTCGCGGGAATTTCTATTCAATGATAAGGTGTTTCTGGTTGAAGGAAACACAGAGAAAGCACTCGTCCCTCATCTCTACGAGTACTTCCATAATCGTAGCCTAGCCGAAGATCGTATCGGTCTCATTCCAATAGGCGGTGCAAATAACTTCCCAAACTGTAGGCTCATTCTCGAAGCGATGGGGATTGAATCCAGATGCATTGCCGATTTGGACTTTTTGCTCAAACGAGGCGCAGAAACAGGACTACATGGGGTGGCAGATGAAAGACGGCTCGCCATTCTTGATGTTTGTGGTTTGCTAAACGACAACGAACAAATTAGCTGTGGCGATGACGGTTGGCCTAACAAGGGCAAAGGAATGAGTGCAGCTCAAGCGATTGCGTTAGTTGCATCGCATGACGATGCGGTCGGTCCAATTGGAGACTTAGTCGCAGCTGCTGAAGCGCAAGGCTATTTTGTTTGGTGCAAAGGAACGATTGAAACTCATCTAGGACTCAGTGGAAAAAAGGCGTCCCATTGGAAGAGATTTGCAGAAAAATTAGCTGCAAAAGATGTTGATGATGTACCCGATCTCGATAGTGCGAAGAGGTTTTTGACATTCTGAACAGAAACAATCGCCCAACGATGCTCTTTCCCCAACTAAACCTTTAAAACCCACTCCAAAACGCCCCAAAAGCCTTCAAAACCCCGACTAATCTCGCGTTAGTTCCTTTTAACATTTCCGCCCGTCACACGGCCCCTTATCCCCCAAGGAAATTCCGAGCAGCGGTGACGGCTTTTTGGGTATAGCTGGCGACCTCCGGCCCGGCCGGATCATAGCGCGGAACCGCCCAGCCCATCGACGCAAAACGTCGTAACATCAAGAACATAGGCAGCAATTCTTCCGCCTCTTGGCTAAGCGTACGGCGTTCCCGATACCCCGCCAGCGCCGCCGCTTTGATCGCCTCGTATGCGGGTTCGCCCTCGTTCTGGGTCATCATCACCGCAAGGTCGTAAAGCCGGAACCCGAACCCTGCGTCGTCGAAGTCGATGAATGTCAGCTGGTCTTCGTGAACAAACACGTTTTCACGCAGAGCGTCCGCGTGGATCAGCCCGAAATCCGCCCCGTTTTCAAGGTAAACCGTCGCCAAATCATGCGCCACGGCCCGCGCCCGCAGCACCATGTTCCGGTCATCCTCGCTCAGCGCTGGACACTCCCAAAACCGGCCCCAAAACGGCGCGTCCCCCAGCAATCCGGGGATGTCCCAGCTATGGCGAGAGAAGCCCTCGGGCAGGGTGATGTCGTCGGTTAGGTTATGCAGTTTTGCCAGCTCGCGCCCGACGTCGCGGTAAAGGTTCGCTTGAGCCTCCGCACTGCCCTCCAGCGGCACCCCACTTGCGCCGATCGGTGACCCGTCAACCCAGCTCACCACCGTCGCAAAGTGGTTATTATCTATCGTAAAGACCAACTTACCATCGGTCGTTGGGATCGGCGCCGGGACCCGCATACCCTTGCTGGCCAGCGCGCCCATCCAGTCCAGTTCCGACCGGATCGCGTCCTCGCTCTGATAGCCCGGTCGATGTAAACGCAGGGCAGCAGGTCGCCCGCCCACGCGTACCTCGTGCACTTGATTTTCGCGGTCCTTGATCAAGCGCACATGCTGGGCGTCCCAAGTCTTAAGGGATTGTTTTAAATTGGCATTCATGCAGGCAAGGCCTTCAGTACAGCATCTAGAGTTTCAACCAGCAAATCCGCTTGCGCGCGATCAAAGCACATGGGCGGGCGAATTTTGATGCCGTGATAATGCCGCCCGACGGCGTTGAGCAAGACGCGTCGGTCACGCATTTCGTTGACCAGTTGTTTGCAGAATCCGGCGGCCGCCTTTGTGTCGCCATCAATAGCAAATTCAAGGCCCAGGAACATCCCCGCGCCCCGCACGTCAGCGATCATCGGGTGATCTAACTCGCGCAGTAGACCAAGGGCGTAGTCGCCGGTATCGCGCGCGTTATCGACGAGCCGTTCGTCGTCCAAGACGTCCAGCACGGCCATAGCCGCAGCGGCAGAAACCGCGTTGCCGCCAAACGTATTGAAGTAGCCAAAGCGATTGCGGAACTCGGCCATAATTTCGGGCCGTGTCACGACTGCAGCCACTGGATGCCCGTTCCCCATTGGCTTGCCCATGGTCACGATGTCGGGGGCAAGTCCGATCCGATCGTGGCCCCAGAAATTGCGCCCTGTTCGCCCAAAGCCCGGCTGCACTTCGTCCGCGATAATGATCCCACCCGCGCGGCGCACGACTTCGACGGTTGGATCAAGGAACCCCTTTGCAAGGTCGGGGAAGCCTTCATTTGCAAAGAACGGGTCGAGGATCAGGGTGCCAAATCCGTGGCCCTCGGCGTCTAATGCATCGATGGCTTTTTGCACTTCGTCGGCGAATGCCTGCGCCTGTGCCTCGGCGCTTCCGCCCAGCGGTGCCAACTGGTCGGGCGACGGTACTTTCTTCACCCAGTCCAGTGGCCCACCAATCGGTGTGCGTTTGGCTGACAGGTGAGAGACCAGATCAGTGTTGCCGTGATAGGTATTGTCGGTGCAGATGATCCCATATTTTCCGGTCACCGCCCGGCCCATGCGAAGGGCGATGTCGTTGGCTTCAGACCCGGTACACACCATGATCACAGTCTCAAGATCGTGGCCCATGGTACCCGTCAGACGCTCGGCATAATCCAGAATGCCCTCGTGCAAGTAACGCGTGTGGGTGTTTAACGTCGCGGCTTGGCGAGTGATCGCTTCTACCACTTTTGGATGGGCGTGACCCACGTGGGGAACGTTGTTGTAGCAATCCAGAAATCGGTTGCCTTCTGCGTCCCACAGCCATGCGCCTTCACCGCGCACGACGTGGACTGGTTTGGTATAAAAGGTGGTCATGTTTGGACCAAGAAGCCGCGCTCGGCGGTCCAGAATCGTGGAGGTATCAGCCATCTTGCATTCCGACGTTGGGGTAGGGGTTAGGTGGACTTAGATTTTGTGTCCATAGCATCTTTGTGCCAGCGGTTCAAATTAATTGCGATGACAAGTAAACCTGGTTTGCGTTAATCATCATCAACACGTCCACGCAGCGCCTTAACTTGTCCGCGCCGGGTCTTTGCGTCCATTCGACGCTTCTTTGAACCGAGCGTGGGTTTGGTGGCAATGCGTCGTTTGGGGGCAACAAGGGCGCGCCGGATCATCTCGGCAAGTCGGTTTTGTGCTATTTCACGATTGCGGGCCTGACTACGCGTTTCCTCGGCTCGGATCACTATCGCGCCATCTTGAGTCCACTTCCGACCCGCGATCCGTTTCAGTCGCGCCTTGACCGGTCGCGTTAGGTTGGGAGAACGCGCGGCCTCGAACCTCAGTTCCACCGCTGTCGAGACTTTATTGACATTTTGACCGCCTGGACCAGAGCTGCGCGTGAACGTCTCGCTTAGTTCCCAATCTTGCAGCGTGATATCGTCAGTGACACGGATCATGGGGTCAGACTAGCGCCTTGGACGTAAAACTAAAATCCCGGATTTCGCGCTGAAAGGAAAAGGGTCGCCCGCTTTGGGACGACCCTTCGAGAATTAAGGAGGTGGGACCGGTTAGACCGCGATTGCATCAGGGTCAAAATGGCCCGCATTCCTCACCGGGGGCTGCCCCGGAAAGTCGCGACCTAGATTGTCCCGGCACCTCGCTCCGTTGTATCTCTTGACATGGACACCTCCTTTCTCGCTGTTTCTATATCTAGGAGGTTGCCACATATTTTGCGTTTGTCAAAACTTTTCACGCAGGATTTGGTGAAAGTTTCGCGACGATGAGGCGAAATGGAACCAGTGCGATAAGTGCAAGTACCAGTTTTACTGACCAATCGGCGATTGCCAATGACACCCACAGGGGGGCCTCAGGGCCGACACCAAGCATAGGCACGGTGCCCCACGCCCAGTTGATCGCGCCGTCAGCAGCAGCACCAAACACCGTGATCGACGCCGAAAACGCGATGGTGAAGAACAGCACTGTGTCCACAATCGACCCGACGAGCGTCGAGGTCAAAGGCGCTTTCCACCAACTGCTTTGGCGCAGTCGATTGAAGATCGCGACGTCCAAAAGCTGGGCTGTCAAAAATGCGACGCCAGATGCGACGGCGACACGCAACGGCACTGCCGCATATTCGAAACCGTCGCCTTGCAGCATGATCTGACTTCCGATCAACGAGCAGATAACACCGGTTACAAAACCCACAAAGACAACTTTGCGTGCTGCCGCCACGCCATAGACGCGGTTCATAATGTCGGTCACAAGAAAGGCGAGTGGATAGGTGAATGCACCCCATGTCAGCCAATCGCTAAACAGGAACTGCACCAGAATATTGGATGCCACCACAATGGTGGCCATGGCAATTACGCCAGGTAGGATACGGGTCATATTGTTGGTCCGTTTTCACAAGGTTGCGGAGACTTGGCCCCTGCCAGACAGGAACGGACCGCGTTTACCGAGTTAACAAAGGTGAATCAAGCACTCAGTTCTTTGTCTCGACGTCAGGGACGACGTATTCCACAATCTCGGTGACCTGAAAAAACTTGAAGTTGTCGTCCGAAACCATGGTCAAACGGATTAGCCCGACTTCGTCACGCCAGACGGCCAGTCCCTCGAGGTTGTCGTGCAGTCCCACCTCGCTTTCCAACAGGATGGTTTCGTTGATCAGTGCATTTGGCTCCATGTCGAAACGACGGACACGACTGGTGAAACCAAAGATACTGCTCAAATGACGTTCGAGGACATAGAGCCGCCCGTCCGGCCCGATGTCTGCACCGACGGGGACGTAGGGTCGATAGCGCGGAATCGTATAGGGCTGGTCCCAGTTACTGGCACCGGGGCGCAGGCGATAGACTTTGTGGGGTGTCTTTTCAGCCCCGTCGCCCTCGGGGATCATGTAAAGTGTGCCATCCGCTGCGACTGCCAGCGCCTCTTGCGCGGAATTGGCGACCATTTTGTCGGTGGCAGGGTTGGCGGGCAGGTCCTTTCCACGCTTGTTACCCGGCGTGTATTGGACGGTGCGATGTGCAATCTCGAAGCTGACGGTCACGGTGCCGTCCTGTGCGACGGCCAGCCCTTCGCTGTCGGCCCAAATTCCCACAAGCGGCGCACCACGAGGGGATGTAAGTTTCTCAAGTTTGCTGTGTGCGACTTTGGTGATAACGCCGTCCTCGCGCGTTATCTTCCCACGCGTGACATGGCTTCGGTCTGTGATGGCGACGAATGTCGAGCCGTCGTCGCTGACGTCGATGCCGGAAAACCCGCCGAACGCGTCGTCGTTGCCGTACCAGCGATAAGCCGAGACCAGCTGAGCCTGACCAACGGTTTGGGCTTCAACATCGCGCGACAAAACGGTGACCCAAATCGCTGCGGAAACGCTGGCAAGTGCGCCTAGCGCGAGGACAAAACGGTGCGGCATTGTTGTGGCAGATCTTTCAGTGTCAACGGACCGCGTGGTTTCGACGGTTTGGGTGGTTTGGGCGGGGGTGGCTTCGGATGCAAGATATCATGGACCCAGTTTTCGGCATCTTTGCAACCATCGCCCGGAGGCGGTGGGGCTTGATCTTTGCAGCCTCGTGCCCCTTTCGGGCACTTAAGGCGGACATGGAAGTGGTAATGATGGCCCCACCAAGGGCGAATTTTCCGCAGCCATTTGCGGTTGCCCTTCGCGGTTTTACACATCTGAACCTTGGCACCGGGAAAAACAAAGATCCGTGCAACGCGTGGGTCCTTGGCCGCCGCTTTGATGATTTCGTGATGGGCACGGGTCCATGAATTGTTCACATAGGCGCCCTTCGCACGGCGCAACGAAATCGACGAAATATGCTCGCGATCATTGACGCTAAGTGCCAGTGTCTTGGGCGGTCGCATCCAAATATCGGCATCTAGCCCGATCTGGTGCGAGCGATGCCCGGACAGCATCGGGCCCCCGCGCGGTTGGCTCATGTCACCGACATAGAGCCCTTTCCAACCGGGTTGGTTTGCGGCCTTACGGGACAGCTTCTTCACGAAGTCAATCAGCTCGGGGTGGCCCCAGTTGCGGTTGCGCGACAAACGCATCGCCTGCCATGTGGGACCAGTTTGGGGAAGTTGAACGCCGCCAGCCAGACACCCCTTGGCATAGGACCCAAATGGGGCGGCCTTTTGCGCAGATCCCTTACGCTCCACGCCGAACAGGTTTTTTGCAGGCGTTTGGGCTGTACCGCTTGTTGCAGCCGTACATAGAATGATCAGCGCCGCAGCGGCTTTGCGAAGAAAGTTTGGGATCATGATACGGCCCCCTATGATGCCTCACCTTCCGGTTTAACCCAGATCAGTAGCAAAAGCCCCAGTGCAAACAATCCGATCAGCGGAGACACGCCGAGCCGCGCGCTGCCGGTCATTGTGGTGAACCAAGCGATCAAAGCCGGGGCCATGAAGGCCGTCGCGCGCCCCGACAGGCCATAAAGCCCGAAGCTTTCTGCCGGAGCATCCGGATCGGTGTGACGCACCATCATTGACCGGCTGGCCGATTGCAGTGTGCCTCCCATACCCCCGATCAGCATGCCGCATCCGAAGAAGATCGCGTCGGGCAAGGTGGAGTCGGGCGGCAGAGCGATGCCAAAGATTGCTTCCCGTGTCATGTTCACAATCAGAATACATACGGCGATCAGGACCAGAATGGAGCCGATGATGACCGGCTTGGGCCCAAGTTTGCCGTCCACGCGACCGCCCAGCCAGCTAAAGATTGCTGCCGCAAGCCCTGCTATGATTCCAAAGATACCAATTGAGACGATAGACCAATTCAGAACCAAGCTGGCATATACGCCGCCAAAACCATAAAGCCCGTTTAGCGCGTCGCGATAAAACATCGAGCTGCCCAAGTAAGACGCAAGGCTGCGCTTGTAGCGAAGCCCTTTAATCGAGCGGCCGAGGATTGCGAATGCACCTGACAGGCTGTGTTTGCCACCAGGTTTTGGAACGTCTTTTACCCAAAGGGCGTATGGCACCATAAAAATGATAAACCAGATGGCAACGAAGGGGCCGACGATCCGCGTCCCTTCGCGTGCATCAGCGTCCAAAAGTCCGAAACCGGGCGTGAGGCCGACAAGAGTTTTGCCGTTGGGCTGTTCCATGAAAAGCGTCAGCATAATCGCCAGTGCCACAAGGCCACCGATATAGCCGAATGCGAAGCCCGAGCCAGACACCTCTCCCACTTCATCTTGATCGGCCAGACTGGGAAGCTGCGAATTGGTGAACACCAGCGCAAACTCGGCGCCGATAAAGCCAAGCGCGAACAATAGGATCATCGTCCATAGATTTGATCCGTCAGGTTGCGTCCACCAAAGTGACGTGGCACCGACAACATAAAACAGGGCAAAAAAAGCGACCCATGGACGAACTCGGCCTGCGGTGTCAGCCAGCGCGCCCATAATAGGTGCGCCGAACCCGACGATAAGGCCGGCAGCTGCCAATCCCCAAGACCAGATGCTCTGCGCTTTGGCGTCGGCGGCCTCTTCGGCCAAACCTTGCGTCATGAAGTATTCAGCACCGACAGACGCAAAATAGGGACCGAAGATGAAGGTCAGAAGGAGCGTGTGATAGGGTTGGCTGGCCCAGTCGAACCAATACCACCCCCAAATGCGCTTGCGCGTCGAAATTTCTGCCATGCCTGCTCCCTGTTTTAAGCGATCAAACAGCTAAACCGGGGCTCGGGCAAGTGTTCTCATGCTTCAGGCGGCCATGGACGCTGCGTCTCGGCGTCGATCCAGGCCTGAACCCAGCTTGGCAGGGTGGGCGACGGGCCGTCATGACCAATCGCCTCGACCACGCGCGCTGTTGGCACGATCCCGTTGTGATCCGTCACAGCCGAGCGATAGAGTATCTGGTTGGCGCAGTCTTCACCCAGCCACATACTTTGTTCCAAATAGATGAACCGATCGTCCCAACCCACAACGCGGCTGCGCATTTCAAGCCGTGTGAAAGTGCGGATGCGTTTGCGATACCGCACCGATGCCCCTGCCATGGTCAGGCCCCAGCGGTTCTTTAACAGCATGCGGCTTAGCCCTGTGCGCCCTGCCAAGGGGATGCGGCCCAGGTCATACAGTGTCAGCGTGCGGCCATTGTTCAACTCGCGCCAAAGATCAATGTCCCACGGCCAACAGCGGTGGTGGCTTATATGGGTGCCGGTAACGGGCAGCGGTTCGGCCCGCGCGTTTTTAATCAGTTCCTTGGTCATGCGGATAAAGGGGTACATGGCGGCTCCTCTGCGTTAGGTCTGATCTGCCCATGGTTGCCCCTTACGTCAACCGAAACCGCGCGTCACCCTTGTTCTTGGCGCCCATTCGACCTAGATGGAGCTAAGCAGTCTTCAAGGAGCAGATATGCAGTCGTTGTTTCAAATTTTGTCGCTGATCGCTGACATCGCCTGGTTCATCGTGATCGCGCATATCGTGATGTCCTGGTTGATTAATTTTCAGGTTTTGAACCTGCGCCAACACATGGTGGCGCAAATCTGGTATGGACTAAACCGCATACTAGAACCGGTTTACTCGCGCATCCGGTCATTCCTGCCTCAGACTGGTGGCCTTGATTTCGCACCATTGGTGGCACTGATCGCTTTGATGGCCATCAGGATTATTCTGCGCAACAACTTCGGTTACTACTAAACCCTTGCCCCTGAATCGCGGCCATGGGAATGTGCTGACAAAATACTGAGCAGCACAATATGCCCCGCGATTTGGACCTTTTGAAAACCGTTTTCGGTTTCGATGAATTTCGCCCCGGACAGGCCGAGATTGTCGAGGCCGTGTCACGCGGTCAGAACACCTTGGCGATTATGCCAACAGGTGGCGGTAAGTCCCTTTGTTTTCAGTTGCCCGCACTAATCCGGGATGGGGTTACGGTCGTGATCTCTCCGCTTATTGCATTGATGCGTGATCAAGTGCGCGGGCTTCAGGCTGCAGGCGTGGCCGCGGGGGCTTTGACATCTGGGAATACCCAAGACGAAACCGATGCAGTTTTTGATGCTTTGTCGCGGGGCGAGCTGAAGCTGCTTTATATGGCGCCCGAGCGGTTGGCGTCGGGCGGCACGCTGAATCTTTTGAAGCGCGCTGGCACGACTTTGATCGCCGTGGATGAAGCACATTGCGTTAGCCAATGGGGGCACGATTTTCGCCCCGACTATCTCAGGATCGGAGAGCTGCGGCGCGCACTCGATGTCCCTCTGGCGGCCTTTACGGCCACCGCAGACGAGGAAACCCGCGCCGAAATCATACAAAAACTGTTCGATGGCGAACCGCCCAGCAGCTTTCTTCACGGGTTCGACCGACCGAATATTCATTTGGCGTTCGCAGCCAAAGACAACCCGCGCAGCCAGATCCTTAACTTTGCGGCCGCGCGTAAGGGGCAATCCGGTATCGTGTATTCAGCCACGCGCGCACGGACCGAGACGCTTGCGCGCGCACTTGCCGAGGCTGGCCACCCAACTGCGCATTATCATGGCGGGATGGGCGCTGAGGATCGACGCGGGGTAGAGCGGCGCTTTCAACAAGAAGACGGTTTGATCGTGGTCGCGACCGTGGCGTTCGGCATGGGGGTCGACAAGCCTGATATTCGCTGGGTCGCACATTCCGACCTGCCCAAATCGATCGAGTCCTACTACCAGGAAATTGGGCGGGCTGGGCGCGACGGTGCCCCCGCCGATACGCTGACGTTATTTGGGGCGGATGATATTCGACTCAGACGGTCCCAGATTGACGAAGGATTGGCCCCGCCGGAACGTCGTGCCGCAGATCATGGGCGTTTGAACACTTTGTTGGGGTTGGCCGAGGCGCATGGCTGCCGGCGCCAACAACTTCTTGAGTATTTCGGAGAGACGTCCGACCCCTGCGGTAATTGCGATTTGTGTAGCGCGCCGCCAGAGCTTTTCGACGGAACGGTCGACGTGATGAAGGCGCTGTCGGCCATATTGCGTACGGGCGAATACTTCGGATCAGGGCACCTGATCGACGTTTTGCGTGGCAACCTGACCGATCGTGTCAGGGAGCGGGGCCACGACAGTTTGCCAACATTCGGCGTTGGCCGGGATCACGATAAACGCATGTGGCAAGCGATCTTCCGACAGATGCTTGGTTTGGACCTTGTACGTCCAGACCCTGAACGTCATGGCGCGCTGCGGATCACCGAGAAAGCGCATCCAGTGTTGCGGGGCGAAACAGGGGTCGAGTTGCGACGCGATACCTTGCGCACATCATCCAGACGTCCGGCCGTGAAGATGATGGTCTCGGAAGAAGATGCGCCACTTTTGTCCGCACTGAAGGCCAAGCGCCGCGCGCTGGCCGAAACCGCTCGCGTTCCGGCTTATGTCGTTTTCAATGATAAAACGCTCATTGAAATGGCCGAGAAACGCCCCGATTGCCTGGATGCAATGGCACAGATCAACGGTATCGGTGCGAAGAAGCTGGAAAGTTATGGCCGTGCGTTTCTAGAGGTGATTGCGGGTGATACACCCGACGTTCATCCCCAGCGTCGCAAGCTTGCCGGTCGCGCGGCGGGAAGCATCTACGACCAAATACAACAAAGCGTGTCGGATCTGGCACGGGGCGAGGACGGTATCGGGAAGTATCTATCAGTGACCGCATCAACGATGCGCCAGATCGCCGAAAAAAAGCCGACGAACATGGATGATCTGATCCGTATATCAGGCATGACAGACCAAAAGGCAGAGCGGTTTGGCCCAGCCTTTTTCGAAATAGTACTACAGGAGCGCTGATATGCTGGTTGTTGTTTCCCCGGCCAAACGGCTGACAGAAGGCGAGGCGCTGAATAAGGGTGCAAGCACGCCAGTGTTTCGCGACGACGCAAACGAACTTGCCCGTGCGGCAAGAAAACTAACCGCGAAGGACCTACAGAAGCTTATGGGTATCTCTCCGGCATTGGGTGAGCTGAATAAGAACCGGTTTACCGTTTTTGGCTCCGGGGAAGGCGAACGCCCAGCGATCGAGTTGTTTGCTGGCGACACCTATGCCGGGCTTGAGGCGCACACGATGGAAGAAGACGAGCTGCGCTATGCGCAGGATCATCTCGGCATTCTGTCGGGCTTGTATGGGCTGTTGCGGCCTCTGGATCAGATCGCACCCTATCGCCTTGAAATGGGGACGCGCATGAAAAATGTGCGGGGTAAGAATCTTTATGAATTTTGGGACGACCGCATTGCCACCGAACTGAATGCTCGAGCGGGCGCGACCGAAAGTCAGACCCTGATCAACTGTGCTTCGGTCGAGTATTTCTCGGCTGTGAAACAGGAGGCGCTGAATATGCGGGTCATCACGCCCCATTTTTTGGATGTAAAATCCGGCACACCAAAGGTCGTCAGCTTTTTTGCCAAGAAAGCCCGTGGGTCGATGGCACGCTACATCGTACAAAATCGTGTTCGTGACCCGCAGGACCTGAAAGACTTCGACTTAGGTGGATATTGCTATCAACCCGACATGAGCGACGGCGACACGATTGTGTTTCTTCGCCCGGAAACCTAAGCTTCAACCTCGTGGATCGGAGTGCTCGCATCCTGCGGGCAACTTGCCAAAATCTCCTTCATGATCTCTGTCTTCTTAAGCGGCTTGGTCAGGTGCTGGTCCAAACCATGGGAAAGGATTTCCTTGTCATCGCCCACGAGAGCGTGTGCCGTGAGGGCAACGACACGAGTGTGACCCAGAGATCGTTCTTTCTCCAACTTCCGAATGCGCCGCGTCGCTTCTTTTCCATCCACTTCGGGCATTGAGATATCCATGAAAATAATGTCTGGTTTGAAAGTCAAAAAACCCTCGACTGCCTCCAAGCCGTTATTTGCGAATTGCAGCTCGATATCGAGCTTCTTTAGTAGTTTTGAAAACACCAACTGGTTGGTCTTGTTGTCCTCAGCGGCTAATATGCGCATCTTGCGTAGGTCGGTGCGATCCGTTTGAGCGAGGAGCATCGGAGCGTCCTCCGTTCGCAGTTCTGCTTCGGCAATGATTTCCTGAGTTTCCGAACCGATACGGGTAATGATCTCGAACACAGTTCTCCGAGTAAGGGGCATCTGGAGGACACGCGTCGCATAGCCAGCGTCTTCACTATTCTTGGATGAAATTGATGGCGGCGGAGCCACGAAGTATAGTGGAGCCCTGCAGTTTTGCGCTCGCAAATCCTGCATCAATGGGACCACACCATTCGATCGCGCTATGGCGCAACACTGCTCGTCGACCATAATCAGCTGCGCATTTGCGACACTTTCTGTAGATGTGTTCAGCGGATTGAACATCTCGACACGTAAACCGGTGGCCTCGAAACGCTTCGCCAGAATCTCGCGATTTAGAACGTCGCCCATCGCAAGTAGTACGGGCCCTGCGTCTTGTGGTAGTTTTGGCGGCTCCATCGTTTCTCTTACCGGCAGCGTGATATGGAAGCCAAAACATGACCCGATACCTTGCTGGCTATCGACCCAGATTTCGCCATCCATGAGCTCAACCAACTGTCGTGTAATCGCCAGACCAAGTCCGGTGCCTTCAAACTTGCGATTACGCTCGCTTTCGACTTGATTGAATTCGCCAAAAATATGCGCCTGCATATCATCGGGTATGCCGATCCCGCTATCTTCGACGGTGATATGGACCTTTTGTTCCTGATCGTCCCCCATGGGTAGTCCAATAGCGCGCACTAGGACGTGACCTTTAGCGGTGAATTTGACGGCATTACCAACCAGATTGGTCAAAATCTGACGAAGGCGGACGACATCGCCGTAGAACTTTGACGGCAAGAACAGGTCAAAATCCAGGGTTAGCTGTATACCTTTTTCGTGTACCGAGGGTTGGAGCAAAGTGACGACATCAAGTATCACTTGCTCAAGATCGAAGACTTCAGGGTGAAGTGTAAGCTTGGCGGCCTCGATCTTGGAGTAGTCCAGCACATCGTTGATAATCGTCAGCAATGCGTCACCCGATTGGCGAATGGTATTCACATATAGCCTTTGTTCGTCGTCCAGCTCTCCTTCCGCCATAATCTCGGCCATCGAAACGACGCCGTTCATCGGCGTCCTGATCTCGTGGCTCATATTGGCGAGGAATGCAGATTTGGCGCGGTTGGCGGCTTCCGCCCGATGGCGCGCATCTTTCAACTCGGCTTGATACTTGATGGTCTCGGTGATGTTCAGGCCAAGACTAACCATATCGCCATCGCGAGATCGCCTGTCGACACATTTGATATGGGTGCCATCCCAAAGTCGCAGCACGACGGGTTCTCGTCTTTCTGCGCGCCAGCGATCCAGCATCATGTCGCGCCACGCCAATGGGCGCATGTCGCCAATATCTACGATCCCTTCGTCCGTCGCGATGTGTAGGATGTCCGTATAGGGGATCCCGGGGGTCACACATGTCATGCCGTCGAATGGCTCAAGATATGCGGTGTTGGCGGCAATCAACTTCTCAGAGGCGTCGAATACCGCGAATCCATCTTCAATCGTTTCAAGCGAATCCCATAGGCGGCGTTTTGCAATCACAACTTCCTGATTTGCCCGTTCTAGATCGGCGCGGACCTGAGTGTTCTCACCCTTGATCTCCTCGACCGTTTCACGGGTTACGTTTATCTCATCAGAAAGGCTGAGCGCGTGTTGAGACAACATACGATTCGCGTTTGTCAGCTCAGCCTCTTTTTGCGCCAAAAGTCGCTCAGCGGCCATTCTGGCACGCCTTTCCTGAGCTAGAATATTCTCGATCTTCATCCCCGGTTCTCCGAGTTCCGCTTCCTGTCCGACACAGCATTGCCGAACAGGGTGAACAGGGACTTAACGAAAGTGAAGATTTGGAAAGCCTAAACGAAAAAAGCCCCGGCGAGAGTGCCGGGGCTTGTCATTGGGTTGAATGAAATCAATCTTCGTCTTTTTCGTCACTGTCAGGCAGGTTGAAGAAGCTGTCTGCGTCTGGCAGTTCCTCTTCTTTCTCGTCGTCCGGTGCGGCAGACAAAGTGAATGTCTCCAATCCTTCGATTGCGCTGGGCATTTTCGGTTCGGTGTCCATGGCCAGGCTTTGCTCGGTCGACACCAGTTTGCGGCGTTCGTCATCCGACATCACGCCACCTTCTTTGGCCTTCTTCGCCGCAGCTTTCTGAACGGCAAGGTCCAACTCGCTTTGCTTGCAAAGCCCAAGGGCCACCGGGTCAATCGGCTCCATGTTCCCGATGTTCCAGTGCGTACGTTCGCGAATCGATTGGATGGTCGGCTTTGTGGTGCCCACAAGCTTGGCAATCTGGGCGTCAGCAAGTTCGGGGTGGAACTTTACCAGCCACAGGATCGAGTTTGGACGATCCTGACGCTTGGACAGGGGCGTATAGCGCGGACCGCGGCGTTTCTCTTCACCGGTCGCGGCGGCATAAAACTTCTGCTTCAGCTTGTGCAGCGGATTGTTTTCGGCCTTCTCAATCTCGCCCGCGTCCAGTTGGTTATTTGCAACCGGATCAAAGCCTTTAACACCGGTGGCGACATCACCGTCGGCGATGCCCTGAACCTCAAGCTCATGCAGGCCGCAGAAATCGGCAATCTGCTTGAAGCTGATTGTTGTATTGTCCACCAGCCAAACGGCAGTGGCTTTTGCCATGATCAGTTTGCTCATCTGAACACTCCTTCAAATCCAACCCCGGATACAACTTTCCCGCGCCCTGGCTGGGCTGCCTGTGTCGCGTGGACTTTATCAGGCCGGTTTCCGTTGTCGGGGAACTTGAGGTCTATATAAGGGGGATAGGGGAAAGAGGGAAGGCAAAATGCGACAGGTCATATTTGGTGGCATTCTCTGGCTGGTTTCTGCAATGGGACTGTTCGCCGATGGCGAACGGGCGGGTGAATTTGACTACTATGTACTGGCGCTGAGCTGGTCACCAAATTGGTGTGCCGTCGAAGGAGATAAACGAGGATCAGAGCAGTGCGACCCCGAGCGCGACCTTGGTTGGGTCGTCCATGGTCTGTGGCCACAATACGAAGAGGGTTGGCCAAGCTATTGCCCCACATCCGCCCGCGCCCCATCGCGCAGTATGACCAAAGCCCAAGCCGATATTTTCGGAGCTGGCGGTGCCGCCTGGTATCAATGGCGCAAACATGGCGTCTGCGCCGGATTGCCAGCCGAAGACTACTATGCCCTCGCGCGGCAAGCCTATGAACAGGTGAACCGGCCCGAGGTTCTGCGAAAACTTGAAACCCCCGTCCGGTTGCCTGCATCCGTGGTCGAAGAGGCCTTCTTGCAAGCCAACCCAGATTGGCACCCGGATATGCTGACCATCACCTGCCGAAGCGACCGCATCCAAGAGGCGCGCTTGTGCCTGACAAAGGACTTGGAGCCAAGGGAATGTGCACGAGATGTGCGGACAGATTGCCGAGCGCAGAAGGCGTTGATGGATCCGGTGAGGTGAGTGATTGGAGCGCGTGATAGTAGGCCTCGAACTGGTGCGATTCTCATCAACTCCGAGTACTCAGGATGACAAAATTGGATGAAATCGAGTTCTCCCGAATGATCGATTGCGGCTTCCCCTACGACGATCGACGTGCTGCAATTGCAATAATTGACGAAGCTAGTGCCATTTCGGCAAACGCTGTGTTTGTAGTTCTCGATGAACTGTGTCGTCCGGGGGTAGGTAGTAAAGTTACTGAAAAAACTCTTTCGGAGCTGATCGAAATTTGGGATAGCCGCGTTGAGCATCCATTGTCCCAGTATTTCGCACCAGCGGCTCATTTGCTGGCACAAGGCTCCAGTTTGCCGTTTGATAGTGCACTTGAGCTGATGGATCGTGTCGCATCATTCCGCGGGATGTATGCTGCGCTCAATATTGCCTATCTATCTGCCGATGATAGCGATGATGTATTGGGTGCGAGGGAGCGCGAAATACGTGCTGACTGGGATTCGACATCATAACTCCGAAGAGTTGCAACCTCGACCACTCAAACCTCCAACACAATCTTCCCAATATGCGTGCTGGACTCCATCCGCGCGTGTGCCTTTGTTGCATCTTCCAACGCAAATGTCTGATCCATCACGGGCGCGACGCGGCCAGCGTTAAGCAATGGCCAGACCTCGTCGGCGAGTTCCTCGGCGATGCGGGCCTTCGCAAGGTCTGACTGAGGGCGCAGCGTCGATCCAGTCACAGTCAGGCGCTTGGCCATGATCATCGCGAAGTTGATCTCGGCTTTGGGGCCGGACAGGAAGGCGATGTGCACCATGCGGCCTTCAACCGCCAGCGATTTGATATTGCGGGCGATATAGTCGCCACCCACCATGTCGAGGATCAGGTTGGGACCGCCTTCGGGCTTCAGAACCTCGACAAAGTCTTCGTCTTTGTAATTGATGGCCCGTTCTGCACCAAGGTCGCGGCAGACCGCGCATTTCTCATCCGACCCGGCGGTCGTGAAGACGCGTGCACCGAAGGCGCTGGCAAGCTGGATTGCAGTGGTGCCAATACCGGAACTGCCACCATGTACCAAAAACCGTTCGCCCGCTTGCAACCCGCCGCGCATGAAGACGTTGGACCAGACAGTGAAGAACGTTTCGGGCAAGCAGGCCGCTTCTTTCATGCCCATGCCGTCCGGAACGCGCAGCGCATGAGCGGCTGGCGTGGTAACGTATTCGGCATACCCTCCGCCGGGCAGAAGGGCGCAGACCTTGTCGCCGATGGCCCACTGGCTGACACCGCTGCCCACAGCAACGACCTCGCCTGAAGCTTCAAGACCGGGCAGGGGGCTGGCGGTCGGGGGCGGCGCATAGCTGCCTGCGCGTTGCAGTGCATCGGGGCGGTTTACACCGGCAAAGGCCACGCGGATCAGGATGTCCTGTGGGCCGGGCGTTGGAATGGATTGTTCAGACAGTTGAAGAACCTCGGGGCCACCCGGTTCGGTGATCTCAATCGCGCGCATCGTATCGGTCACGTGTTGCTTCCTTCTTCGTCAGGCTGCCACCGGCCCGGATAGTTTGGATTTGGCGCGCCGGGTGCTTTGATCGCATCAAGGATTTTGCCGGGGCCGGACATAAACGCTTTGTAAAGCGGGGTGCCCCGCGCCTGTCCCTTGATTTTTTCAATCTGCATCACGTCGTCGATACGGCGATCAAGGAAGGCCCATGTCGCTTCGTTCACGTCGCTGTCATCACCCAGCCAGAACAGAACGACCGAGGAATAGACGGCCGAAAGCGTTGCCCGTTTTGTATACCAATTCAGATCGGTCGAGCTGTCGCCAAGTGTTTCCCAAATCAGTCCGCAGGTGTGCCAAAGGGCTGCGGCCCCATCGCCCGCATTCTGGGGCAGGGCGAAAAAGGCCATGCCCTTGCGCACCAGTTCTTTGTCGGCGACTTCAAGCCGGAAGCGCACCCCGGCGGCAATCTTGTCGCGAAAGCGCATTTCGTTCAGGTCCGCACCCGTCAGTCGATCCGCCATCAGGGCGTCACCCGCGCGATGATAGGCCAGTGCTAAGTCCAATGCCCCACGTGGGAAAATCGCGCGGGCGTCAGCTTCTGAGACGTCGCAATCTTGTGCGGCTGCGTTCAGGGTTGCGTCGCTCCACCCATCAAAGGGAACATGGGCAATCGCGGCTTCCAGCAATCTGTCTTTATCGGTCATTGGGCATTCCTCGCATTTGACGGTGAACTGGACAAGGGGGGCATCGCCTGCTAAAGGGGCGTTTCCTGCAATTACGCAAACTTTAACTTAGAAAGGTGGTGACAACCACATGCAGGTTTCGGTACGCGATAACAACGTAGACCAAGCGCTTCGTGCGCTGAAGAAGAAACTTCAGCGTGAAGGTGTCTTCCGCGAAATGAAGCTTCGGCAACATTTCGAGAAGCCCTCCGAGAAAAAAGCGCGCGAGAAGGCTGAAGCAATTCGCCGTCAACGCAAGCTGGCTCGGAAGAAAGCACAACGCGAAGGAATGATGTAAGTCATCCCCAAGCGACCCGGTGAGTGGGTTGTCAACTACTCGCCAAAAACGACCCCCGCAGCAGCCGCTTCGGGGGTTTGTTTTTCTTGGATTGAGGTTCGTGGCCGAGCGGATATGGTGAGCTCATGGCCTATCGTATTATCGTCACAGCAACCTACCCACGCGATGCTGACACTGTGTTTGCCGAGGCCTGCGAGTTTTCGGAATTGGTTGAGGCAATGAAAGGCATAGCCACCTACAAGGGGCTGCCCAATGAAGCTGTGGAAGAGGGCAAAACCTATGTGGTGGATGTGACTCTGTTTGGGATCATCAAGAACCCCGGCCATACAATGTTTGCAGAGCGGCTGGACCGGCAGGCACGCATCATCCAAAGCCGCGAAAGCAATCCGTCCGTCAGTCGGTGGGACCATGAATTGTCCGTACAGCCGCGTGGATCGGGAGCTGTCTGGACAGATACGGTCGAAATTGACGCCTCACGTGGTGCATGGTTCACCGCGCAATTCGCCCGGTTCGTTTACACGCGTCGCCACAAGAAACGTGTTGCGGAAACTCTGACGTCAACGATTGAGAAAATCTGATCTTTATCGGTTCCGCCATGCGTCCAGAATGTACCGGCTGGTCATCAAATCCAAATGCGCCCCACCTCCGTTCTTGTAGAGCGTGATGTCCTCTGGCGCGCGTTGAAACACACCAGCTTGATGATCGTACAGGTCGCCGACTATGTCGTCTTTGTGGATCACGCCGCGCGCCAGAGGGTCTTTGAATTCGCCGATATGATCCAGAACAGTATCTCTGCTGTCCATGAACAAACGGGCGCGGGTTAGGGCGTCGTCGTCAGTCTCACGCATATCGGGGCGATAGGCTCCGATTAGGTCGAGGTGCTGACCGGGTCTCAACCAAGCGCCCTTAATGATCGGCTCGGACGTCATCGTGGCTGATGTGATGATGTCTGCTTGCGCGATGCCGTCTTCAAGCGACATGATTGCATCGGTTTTGTCATCTTCATCGGCGAACCGCTCAGCCCCGGCTGCGCTTCGGTTCCAGATCAGAAAGCGGGCCTTAGGGAATAATGCGCCGTAGGCTTCCCGCAATGTGCGCCCGACCGTTCCGGCACCGACGATAAGAATGACTTTGCTGTCAGGGCGGGCCAAAAGGCGCGCGCCAAGCACGCTGTCGCCAGCGGTCTTCCATTTGGTGACCAGATGAAAATCAACGATGGCCTCTAACAGGCCAGTGGTATCGTCGTAGAGGTTCACTGCCCCGTGGATCAACGGTTCACCACGTCCCGGATTGCCGGGCATGATGTTGGCAGTCTTCACAGCGCTTCCCAACCCGTCGATCCACGCCGAGCGTGTCAGCATCGTATCGTCGCCACGATATAGGAACGTATCACCAATATGTGCTTTTGGCCGCATATGACCGTCAAGTATGGCATCGGTCAAACCACGCCAATCAAGTAAACTGTCCGCTTCGAAGGGGATCATTTCGGGGGTCATAGGTCGACCTCGTCAATCAGGTTTCGAGCGATCAGATGATCTGCCCAGATGCGCGCGCTGGTGAAGTGATGCGTTTGCCATCCTCGCTGGCCAGCTGCCTCGATATTCTCGTCTCTGTCATCGACAAACAAGAGCTTTTCAGGGGAAATCCCGCAATCCTGTTCTACCATGTCGTAGATGCGGGCCGCAGGTTTGGTGACACGCATGTGGCCTGAGATATAGGGGCGATCAAAGTCGTTTAGAAAGCTGAACTTGTCTTTGGCCAGGTCAAAGGTTTCGCGTCCGAAATTTGACAGCGCGAACACCGGAATACCCCGCGATTTTAGAGCATGAAGCGTTCTGACGGACAGGCCGATCGCCGGCTGTGCCATGTCGAGCCACCGGTCATGCCACATACGAATCTCGTCACGAAAGGCTGGGTAGGCGTCGGCGGTGTCATAAATTATATCGCGAAAACCTTCGCCCTGATCAACGCGATCATTCATGGCGTGCAGGTCGACGGCATCAAACATTTCACGGCGGCGATCAGGTCCGATCCATTGGTCATAAAGCTCTTCGGGTTGCCAACGGATCAGAACGTTTCCGATGTCAAAAACAACCGCAGAGACCGGTCGGTGGGCAGTAGGAATTTTGGTCATGGTCGGACCCTAGCGGAGTGAAGACGGTTTGCAAGGCATATGCGGGGCCTCGCAGGTCGGGGGGCTCTGCAGCCGTTGACGTTTTGTGATCTGTCTATGCCGCAAACACCATTGAGTTTCTCGCCGTTTTCCGATTGATACCGATGAAGCGAACGGGAGCGAACCATGACCACCTGGATTACCATATGTGACACTTGCAAACGCGAAGGCTGGGACGCGACCCAGACCCCGCAGACGGATGGTGAAGTGTTTGCCGCCTTGATCGAGGCGCAGGCAGAGGGAACGCCAGTCCGTACTCGGCGCGTGTCTTGCCTGATGGGCTGTGACAACAGTTGCAACGTAGCCATTCAGGCCGATGGCAAACTGTCCTACACATTGGGTCGGTTTGAACCTTCTGAGGAAGCAGCGCTGGGCGTGGTCGACTATGCTAGAGCACATGGCGACAGTGCGTCAGGCCAAGTGCCATATCGTGAGTGGCCGCAAGCGGTGAAAGGGCATTTTGTCACGCGCCACATGCCGCTGCCGGACGACGAATGACTGCAGGTGCCCAGACACGTGACCATGGTGGGGGGCTGGACGACGCGGTTAAGCGCTTTGGGGGGCACCGGACCAAATGGCTGGACCTGTCCACCGGGATCAACCCGACGCCCTACCCCATCGGCGATATCAATGCCGATGCATGGACCGCGCTGCCAGATCGTGCTGCGTTCGAAACGCTTGAACGTGCCGCGCGAAGATTTTGGTCTGTACCCGAGGACGCTGCCATTTTGCCCGCGCCCGGTGCTTCTGCACTGATTGCGCGCATCCCGGTTTTGCGCGGTGTCGGCAAAGCTGTCATCTCTGGCCCAACCTACAACGAACATGCCGCCGCATTTCAAGCGCACGGATGGCATGTGATCGATCAAGGCGCCGCCGCGGCGCGTGTCATTGTGCATCCAAACAACCCGGACGGGCGGCTTTGGCCTGCACCTGATGACGCTTATCCGCTAACAGTGATCGACGAAAGTTTCTGCGATGTGGCCCCAGATGCGTCTCATATAGCACTGGCCAATCGACCAGGTGTTCTGGTCCTGAAAAGTTTTGGAAAGTTCTGGGGATTGGCCGGGTTGCGTCTTGGGTTTGCCATTGGTGATCCCGAGTTGATTGCGCATCTGCGCGACACGATTGGCCCATGGCAAGTCTCGGGGCCGGGTCTGGAGGTTGGCGCGCGCGCCCTTGCAGATCAGCGCTGGGCCGAGGACACGCGTGCGCGATTGGCGCAAGATGCGTCCCGGTTGGACGCCTTAGTCTGTGACCAAGGCGCAGAGCTGGTCGGAGGAACGACGCTTTTCCGGCTTTATGACGTGCAGGACGCGGCGCTCTGGCAGACGAAGCTTGCACACGGTAAGGTCTGGTCACGTATCTTCCCTTACTCCAGTCGTTGGTTGCGACTAGGGCTGCCACCGGCGGATCGTTGGGCACAATTGGAGGCCGCATTGTGAGCTGTTTATGGATATTGGCCCTCGCGCTCATCCTTGATGCGCTAATGGGCGAGCCAGACCGGATCTGGAAAAAAATTCCTCACCCAGCCGTGCTGATGGGTGCGGCGATTGGTTGGTTGGATCGGTCGTTCAACGAAGGTGATGATCGGGTCCGAAAGGGCACGCTTGGCGTTCTTGCACTTGGCGTGATCGCCGGGATGGTTGGCTGGGCGATTGCCGATATATCCTTCGGCGGCGTGTTGGAGATACTTGTGGTTGCTGTCTTGCTTGCCCAGAAATCCCTGACGCAGCATGTTCAGGCCGTAGCAGATGCGTTGCGACAATCAACTGAGAGTGGACGCGAGGCGGTTTCGCTGATCGTCGGACGAGACACAGCGGACATGAGTGATGCTGCCGTCGCCCGCAGCGCGATTGAAAGTGCGGCCGAGAACTTCTCGGACGGTGTCATCGCACCGGTGTTTTGGTTTTTGGTTGCCGGTTTGCCGGGCATTTTGATCTACAAGCTGGTCAATACGGCAGATAGCATGATCGGCTATCGCACCCCTCGGCACGAGGAGTTCGGCAAATTCGCTGCGCGTTTGGATGACGTTCTGAACTGGGTGCCCGCGCGTCTGACCGCAGTGTTGTTTGTGGTCACACGCCGTGCATGGGGTGCGGTCTCTTCTATCCGGCGGGATGCGCCGTTGCACCGATCCCCGAACGCAGGTTGGCCCGAGGCCGCGATGGCCTGCGCTTTGAATGTCGCGTTGGCAGGCCCCCGCTCTTATGAAGGTGAAATACGGGATTTTCCGTGGGTGAATGGGGAAGGCGCGCGCGACATCGGTGCGAAAGAGGTCGACCAATCCGTCGACATGCTTTGGTCGGCGTGGTTGATTCTGCTGGGGATCACGATCCTTCTGGCGGTTGTCACCTGAGCGTAATCCGCTAACCTGCCCGCATGTCTGTTAATGAGGGTCGATCATGCAAAGAATCCTGACTGCCGCGACGCTGGCGCTATCGTTGATGGCGATGCCGTCCTATGCGGACCTTGTGAAATGCGGTGGTGGCTTCAAAACCTTCGTGAGCGCCATGAAAAAGGAAGCTATCGCGCAGGGGCATACCAAAGCATCCGTGGATGCGTTCTTTGCCTCGGTTCGGCAGGATCAGGCGACGCTCAAGGCGGACCGGTCTCAGGGCATATTCCAACGCCCCTTCATTGATTTTTCCCGCCGCTTGATCAGCAACGACCGGATGGCGCGCGGTAAATCCATGCTGAAGAAGCACAAGAGCGTTTTTCAGACCATGCAAGACACCTATGGCGTCAGTCCGGGTGTCCTGACTGCCTTTTGGGCCTTTGAGACGGATTACGGGGCATTTCAAGGCGATTTCAACACGCTGAACTCGCTTGTGACATTGTCCCATGATTGTCGCCGACCTGAATTGTTCCAGCCGCAAGTCTTCGCAGCGCTAGAGCTTTTCGAGCGCGGAGAGTTCAACCCCTCGACGTCGCAAGGTGCTTGGGCAGGCGAGATCGGGATGGTCCAGATGTTGCCGGGCGATATCATCGAGGCTGGGGTAGATGCGGATGGCAATGGTCGGGTCGACCTGCGGACCTCGCCGGCTGATGCCTTGTTGTCCGGTGCCAACATGTTGCGCCAACTTGGCTGGCGCGCTGGCGAACAGTGGCTTCAAGAGGTGGTTGTGCCGGACAATCTTGATTGGTCGAAGACGGGACTAAATCATAAGATGAGCGTCGGTGAATGGGCCAAGCTCGGTGTGAAACCTCGGGCAGGTCGTATGGGTCCGTCCGGGCTAGAGGCTTCGATCTTGTTGCCACAAGGGCGCAAGGGGCCAGCCTTTATCGCCTATCCGAATTTCGACGTGTATTTCGAATGGAACAAGAGTTTCGTCTACGTCACAACAGCCGCCTATTTCGCCACGCGGCTTGAAGGTGCTCCGGTGTACAAAGCAGGAAACCCCGACCCAGCATTTTCGGATAAGCAGATGAAGTCATTGCAGAAAAAACTGCAATCTCGCGGGCATGACGTTGGGAAAGTCGATGGCATTCTAGGAGCTAAAACCCGTGCGGCGGTACAAAAAGAGCAGATGCGACTTGGGCTCCCGGCGGACGCTTGGCCGACTGCGCGGTTGTTGAACGCACTGTAAGTTAGGTATCGACCAGAACGTCCACCTGTCTTTGCTATTGTCGTTGCATCAGGTTCTAGGACATCTTGTCTTCGAAATCCTTCACAAGCTCTGTCCACAGGTCAAACATCTCGTCGAAATCATCGGCGCTGACGCCTGCATTGCCGGTGTAGATGTCATACTCCAACCTTTTGCCGCCATTCTCTGCCTCATAGGCGCGGGCATATCTGTTTTCGGCATTCCAAAGGTTGATGGCCTCCATCGAGATTTCGCTTTCGGGTGTGTAGCCGGCAAAAAACTGAATCGAATTGCAATTCTTCGCCTCATGGCACCCATAGAAATATACGGCCATATCCGTGCCATAGTATTGGAAGGTCACAAGCGGATCGCCCACATTGTCTTCGCCGATTGTGGCAGGAGCGCCAATGTCTTCGAAGTATTTCAGTACTGTTTGCGGATCCGAAGCGATCACGGATTCTGCCAACGTGCTGGTTGCGAACGCCGATGTGGTGGCAAATATTGCGACGAAAAAGGTGTTTTTCATGAACTCACTCTCTAAAAGGCCTACAGGGAGAGGTTAGTCGCGGCTAGCGAAACGCGCAATGCTTAGGCGACCAGTGCCTCAGCGTTTTTAAGGTCCACGCTCACCAACTGGCTGACGCCCTGCTCGGCCATTGTCACACCAAACAACCGATCCATGCGTGACATGGTGACGGCGTGGTGAGTGATTGTCAGGAACCGGGTGTCTGTGCGGCGCGTCATTTCGTCCAGCAAATCGCAGAACCGGGTCACGTTGGCGTCGTCCAAAGGCGCGTCCACCTCGTCCAGCACACAGATCGGGGCGGGATTGGCTAGGAAGACTGCAAAGATCAGGGCAATGGCTGTCAGGGTTTGTTCGCCCCCAGACAGCAGGCTGAGTGTCGACAGCTTCTTACCGGGCGGCTGGCACATAATCTCTAGCCCAGCGTCCAGTGGGTCATCGCTTTCCACCAGCACAAGCTTGGCCTCACCGCCGCCGAACAGATGGGTGAACAAGTTGCTAAAGCTGGCATTCACTTGTTCAAACGCCGTCAGCAAACGCTCACGTCCTTCTTTGTTCAGGCTGGCAATGCCCGAGCGCAGCTTCTTGATTGCCTCTTCCAGATCGGTCTTCTCTTGAACCAGATTGTCATGCTCTTCCTGAACCTCTTTTGCGTCTTCTTCGGCGCGAAGGTTCACCGCACCCAGGGCGTCGCGCTGGCGTTTCAAACGGTTGACGTCATGTTCAATTTGCTCAGACGAAGGCATCTTCTCAGGATCGGCATCCAAACTCTCAAGTAGGGCATCCGGTGTGGTCTCCATATCCTCCGAAATCCGCTCGACCGCATAGGTCACGGTTTCGCGCGCGGCCTCAGTACGGGCCTCGGCGCGGGCGCGGGCTTCGCGGGCTTCGCCAGCGGCGCGTTCCGCATCTCGCTCGGCGTTCGCAGCCTGACGCTCGGCTGTCTCGCCTTCTGCCAAAGCGTCTGCGGCGGCCTTACGACGTGTCTCGGCCTCATCAATCGCGCTTGCCAGTTCGTCCCGCTTGGCGGCAAGTGTTTCTGGCGCAGTTTCGGCTTCGTGCAGCTCTTCCTCGCTTTCGGATTTGCGCTCTTCAAGCTCTGCGATGCGTTTTCCTGCGGTTTCCAACCGGTGCTTCCAGCCCGAAACTTCCTTGACGATCTCTTGGCTGCGCTTAGTCCTTGCCTCACCTTCGCGGCGCAACTCATCATGCGCGGATCGTTTGGCCATCATGGTCATCCGCGCCGCTTCAACCGCCATTTTGACGTCTTCGACCCCAGCACGCGCCGCGTCCAGATCACCCAGATCGGCCACGCCTCGCTCGGCCTCGGCCAATCGCTGACGTGCGCCCATGGCTTCTTCTTCGTGACGTTGTACGGCCAGCCCTAGGTTCTCTAGCTTGCCGCCTGCGATATTGCGATCTGCTTCGGCGCGCGACAGGGCGCGGTTCGCGTCTGCCATGGCGCGGTCCGCATCGCGGCGCGCATCGCGCGCACGTTTGTCGGCCTCGGTCGTCTCAACCAGTCGGGTCTTCAGGCTTTCATGGGCGGCGCGCGCACCACCAGCACGGGCCGACGCCTCTTCGAGATCCTGCTTCAGTTCTTGCAAACGGTTAAGTTGCTCAAGGCGCAGCGCTGCGGTCGACGGCTGATCTTCGGCCCCCGCGCGAAATCCATCCCAACGCCAAAGATCACCTTCGATCGAGACCAACCGCTGCCCTGGCTTCAACTCGACCTGCAAGCGTGCCGCATCGGCGGTCGAGACAAGGCCAATTTGGCTCATTCGGCGGGCCAGAACCTCAGGAACGGTTACGAAATTTGTTAGCGCGTTCACACCGTCTGGCAGCGCCTGCGCTTGTGAATAAGCAGGCAACGACGCCCAGCCCGACGCAGCTTCGCCGTCGATGGCCGGCGCACGCAGGTCATCCGCAAGCGCCGCGCCCAGAGCCTTTTCATAACCGGTTTTGACCCGTAGATCGTCAAGAACCTGACCACCCTCCGACGCATCGCGTTCAACCAGTCGGGTCAGCGCCTGAACCTCAGCATGAAGCGCATTGACCTCACCTTCGGCTGCGGACCGTGCCGCACGGGCGTCGGCTTCACGGGCTTGCGCTTCGGCGCGCGCCTCGTCTGCGGCGATTAGATCAGCTTCCGCGCTTTCGGCGGCTTTGGCCGATGCAGCCTCGGCGGTTTTTGCGGCCTCAAAATCCGTTCCGGCCTTGTCCAGAGCCCCCTTCGCATCATCCATGGATGCGCGCGCGCGTTCAGCTTCGCTTTCGCTTTTCTCAAGCGTCTTACGGCTGTCTTCCAGCAAACGATGAGCAGACTGATGGCGCGCGGCCAGCCGTGCCACGTCCTCTGTCAGCTGGGTCAGATCGCCCTCGCGTTCCTGCAAGATCGCGGCACTTTCACGGGCCTCTGTATTGGCGGCTTCAAGGGCTGCATCGTGGCCGTCAGACGCTTTGGTAAGTTGCTGTTGCTCCCAGTCCAATCGCTCGATTGTTTCGCCGGCATCCTTGTTCAATCCGCTTTCCCGTTCGATATCGCGCGATAGCTGCGTGATGCGAGCCGTCAGCGTTTCGATCCGTTGTCGGGCCTGATTTTCTTGATCAGATAGCTGGTCGCGCTGAACCTGAAGGCGTTGCAGGATTGCGGCAGCGACCGCTTCTTCCTCACGTAAGGGTGGCAGGCGATCCTCGGCTTCTTGCCGGGCCTTGGTGGCTGCACGAGATGCACCTTCGGCGGCGGCGGCGGCTTTCACACGTTCGGTCAGCAATGCTTCGGCCTCGGCGCGGGCGGCATCAGCTTCTTTCCATCGGCGGTACAGCAAAAGGCCCTCGGCGCGGCGCAAATCGTCTCCGATCGTGCGATAGCGAGCCGCTTGGCGAGCTTGTCGGGCCAGTTGCCCCAATTGCGAGGCCAGTTGCTCGATCACATCATCAACGCGTGCCAGATTGGTCTCGGTTCCACGCAGCTTCAACTCTGCTTCGTGGCGGCGTTGATACAGCCCGGAAATCCCGGCAGCCTCTTCCAGAATGCGGCGTCGCGCCTTCGGTTTGGCATTGATCAGTTCTGCGATCCGGTTTTGCCCCACCAGCGCGGGCGAATGCGCCCCGGTCGAGGCATCTGCAAACAGCATCTGCACATCGCGTGCCCGCACGTCTTTGGTGTTCACTTTGTAGGCCGACCCGGCGTCGCGTGTGATCCGGCGCACGATCTCGACATTGTCGTTGTCATTAAAGCCCGAGGGCGCGAGGCGCTCGCTGTTGTCAAGCAGCAGCGAGACTTCTGCAAAGTTCCGTGCGGGCCGGGTCGAGGCACCGGCGAAGATCACGTCTTCCATGCCGCCGCCGCGCATTGCAGTCGGGCGGTTTTCACCCATGACCCACCGCAACGCCTCCAACAGATTTGACTTGCCGCAGCCATTGGGACCGACAACGCCGGTCAGCCCATCCGCGATCACCAGATCGGTCGGGTCTACAAAGCTTTTAAAGCCATTCAGTCGGAGTTTTGAAAACCGCAAGCGGTCTGCCTCATTATTGATTCTTACCGTCAGATGATTGTTCGGATGGAAAACGAGTGAGTCAACGGTCAGGATCGATATCTAGGTGGGAAATGCAAGTTATCCACAAGATATTGCATTCAAGGTATGTCGCTAGTCGCGGCGGTGACGCCAAATCCCGCGCCAAGGTCGGTTTCGATCTTGACCCTTTGGCCCTGTGCACGGCAAAGAAGTCCAGCATGGTTCCCGATGGGACAAAAGGGAATACAGCGGAGACGACCCAAGCCGGGGTCTGATGCTGTAGCCGCCCCCGCGACTGTAAGCGGAGAGCATCTGCCAAAGCCACTGACCCGATGGGTTGGGAAGGCGGCAGGCGCCTCGACCCGCGAAGCCAGGAGACCTGCCATGCGCGAATGCAACCCACCCGTCGGGGAGACGGGCGATGGAGGATACTATGCAAGCAAAGATCCCTGCGACCGTTGTCACCGGCTTTCTAGGTGCGGGTAAAACGACCCTGATCCGGCATATGCTGGACAATGCGAATGGCAAACGCATCGCGCTGATCATCAATGAATTTGGCGATCTGGGTGTGGATGGCGATATTCTGAAAGGCTGCGGGGACGAGACCTGCACAGAAGATGACATCATGGAGCTGTCGAACGGCTGCATCTGTTGCACCGTAGCTGAGGACTTCATTCCGACGCTGGAAAAGCTGTTGGATCGTGACACGCCGCCAGATCACATTGTCATTGAGACCTCCGGTCTGGCGCTCCCGCAACCCTTGGTGCGCGCGTTTCAGTGGCCCGAAATTTCGACCCGCGTGACTGTGGACGGCGTGGTGACCGTGGTGGACGGTAAGGCCGTATCGGATGGGCAGTTTGCATCCAATCTGGAGGCCGTGGAAGCTCAGCGAAAATTGGACGAGAACCTTGATCACGAGACGCCTTTGTCTGAGCTGTTCAAAGATCAGGTGACCTGTGCTGATATGATTGTCGTGAACAAGTCCGACCTGCTGGGTGACAGCGAAGCGGACACGCTGGTATCAAAGCTGATCGCTGAAAGCCGCGACGGCGTTCAGGTCGTCCGCTCGACCATGGGTGCATTGCCGGTCGAGGTGCTTCTGGGCCAAGGCGCGGGTGCCGAGGATGATGTCGATGCCCGTCTGTCGCTTCATGAAAAGGGTCACCATCACCACGAAGACGAGCATGATCACGATCACCACCATGACGATGATCATCATCACGACAATGACCATCACCATCATGATCACGACCATGATGCGTTCGAGAGCTTCGTGGTCACGCGCGCAGAGGTGGTCGATCCAACCTCGTTTGCCGAGCAAGTCGCGCAAACTATCCGCGAGCACAATATTTTACGACTGAAAGGCTTTGCGGCCGTCGAAGGCAAGCCGATGCGTCTGACCCTCCAAGCAGTTGGTCCGCGCGTCGATACCTATTACGATCAACCTTTTGGCACGCAGCCGCGGGAAACCCGGTTGGTTGTCATCGGGCAATCAGGTCTGGACCGCGCGGCGATTGAGAAAGCACTGGTCGCATGACGATTGAGGTTGTCCCCGGCGATCCGCGCGACCCTCAGTCGGCAGCGTTGCTGGCGCAAAGCCATGCGCTGATGACAGAGCTGTTTCCAGCCGAGGACAATTTCTATCTGGAGATTGATGAGCTTTGCGTTCCTGAAATCTCGTTCTTTGTGGCGCTTGAAGCCGAGCAGGTACTGGGTACGGCGGCTCTCTATGACGCCGGAAGCTACGGCGAAGTGAAGTCGATGTTCGTGGCGACCGACGCGCGCGGCAAGGGTGTAGGAGAAGCGCTTTTGGCGCAGCTGGAGGCGACTGCACGCGCCAAGAGCCTGCCGGTTATGAAGCTTGAAACCGGTGACGCGCTGCACGCCGCGCACCGGCTTTACAGACGGGCTGGATTCGTAGACTGCGGTGCGTTCGGCAAATACCTGAACGCCGCAAGCTCGATTTTTATGGAGAAAGCATTGTGAGCCGTGCTCAACCCTTTTTGGCCGCCGCTGCTGCCTTCATCCGGGCCAAAAGCGCCGTCTTGTCTTCTTTGCGGTTCAGGGGGTTCTTCTCGGTCCCACGGGCGTTGTGTTCGGAATGGCGCGGAACGCCTTTGGCGGGTTTGGGTGCGCCGGCTGCTTTGTAATCCATGTGTCTACCTTGATCGGGTCTAATTTCCCCGGTCCTTAACATCTTAATTCGAAGGGCGCGACATGCATCTTCTGGCAGCCACACCGGGCAGCATTGATGACGGGAAAGAACCGGTTGATCTGGGGCAGACGCCTTCGGACTTGGTTTTCATTTCGGCGGCAGACACCGAGCTTGCAGGACTGTCGCAAGCGCGCGCGGAAATGCAGGATGCACCCGGTCTGCGCTTGGCCAATATGATGCATCTTGTGCATCCGATGTCCGTTGATTTGCATGTCGACAACTGCGCCACCAAGTCGCGGCTGGTCGTGGCGCGTGTGCTGGGCGGTGTGGGGTATTGGAAATACGGGGCTGAGCAATACGCGGCACATCTGCGCGATGCGGGCGTGCCTTTGGCGCTTCTGCCGGGCGACGACAAACCCGACGCCGAACTGCGCGCGCTTTCGACCGTGTCGGATCAGGATTATGACGCGCTCTGGGCCTATCTTGTGGAAGGTGGGCCAGAGAACGCGGTTGGGTTTCTGTCCTATGCCAAGGCAATGCTGGACGGCGACGACAAGCCCGAAGCGGCCCGTCCATTGTTGCGGGCTGGCGTTTACTGGCCGGGGTCCGGTGTGGCCGATATTTCGGCGGCCCAAAACGCATGGACCAAAGGCGCACCGGTCGTCCCTGTTGTGTTTTATCGCGCGCTGGTTCAAGGCGCTGGGCTGAATCCGATCAACCGGCTGGTGAAGGCGCTGTTGCGGCAGGGATTGAACCCGTTGCCGGTTTTTGTTGCGTCACTCAAGGATCCGGTGTCGGTGGCGACATTGGAAAGCCTTTTCACCGAAGCCGCACCAGATGTGATCCTGAACTGCACATCTTTCGCAGTTGGCTCTCCGCACGAGGGGGAGCATTCGTCGGGGGCTTCGAACCCCCTCCAGATGCCTTGGTGCAATGCCGCACCCGTCTTCCAAGTTGTGCTGGCCGGATCGAGCGAAGAGGCATGGGCCGAAGGGCTGTCCGGCCTGTCTGCGCGCGACATCGCAATGAATGTTGCTTTGCCAGAGGTTGACGGGCGCATTCTGTCGCGCGCGATTAGTTTCAAGGGCGAAGCGTTCTTCGACGAGGCCACGGAATGTCCCATCGCCACTTACCGCGCGCAAGGGGATCGGGTACAATTCGTGGCCGAGCTTGCTGCCAACTGGGTCGGGCTGCGGCGTGTTGCAGCTGGGGATCGCAAAGTGGCCCTGATCATGGCGAACTATCCCAATAAAGATGGGCGACTGGCCAATGGGGTTGGGCTGGATACGCCGGCGGCTGTGGTTCATGCGCTGGGGCTTCTTGACGGCGAGGGCTATGCCATCGACGGCGCCCCCGTGGATAGCGAGGCATTGATGCAGGCCGTAATGGCGGGGCCGACAAACTGGCTGACGGATAGGGCGGATCGCGCGGGTGGTGTACGGCTCTCGCTCGCGGATTATCAGACATATTACACCGGACTTCCGTGGGACATGCGTGCGGCGCTGGAAAGTCGCTGGGGCATGCCCGAGGACGATCCGTTCTTCGCAGAAGGCGGTTTCGCCCTGTCTGTGCTGACTTATGGCAATGTGGTGGTCGGTGTGCAGCCTGCCCGCGGTTACAACATTGATCCAACCGAGACCTATCACAGCCCTGATCTTATTCCGCCACACAACTACCTTGCGTTTTACTTCTGGCTGCGTCACGAGTTTGGGGCACATGCACTGGTGCATATGGGCAAACACGGAAATCTTGAATGGCTGCCGGGCAAGGCGGTCGCTTTGTCCGAAGAATGTTGGCCCGAGGCCGTCATGGGCCCAATGCCTCATGTCTATCCATTCATTGTGAACGACCCCGGCGAGGGTACTCAAGCCAAGCGCCGCGCGCAGGCTGTGATCATTGACCACCTGACACCGCCGTTGACCCGAGCCGAGACCTATGGGCCTCTGCGTGACCTCGAAGCGCTGGTTGATGAGTATTACGAAGCCGCCGGCGTTGATCCGCGCCGGATTGAGTACCTCCGCCGAGAGATTTTGACGCTGACGCAAGCTACCGGACTGGATGCCGATGTCGGGATGTCGGGGGATGACGACGATCAAGACCTCGCTAAGCTTGATTCCTACCTTTGCGAACTGAAAGAGGCTCAAATCCGCGACGGGTTGCACATCTTTGGGCAATCGCCCGAAGGGCGTCTGGAACGTGATCTGGTACAGGCGCTCGTCCGGGTGCCTCGTGGAGCGGGCAAAGGCGGCGACGCATCCCTTATACGCGCGCTTGCAGATGACTTAGGTCTTGATTTTGACCCGCTCGATTGTGACATGGCGGAACCTTGGGCTGGGATGCGCCCAGATGTGTTGTCCGGTGATGGCGCGTGGCGCAGCCAAGGCGACACGGTTGAGCGGCTAGAGGGATTGGCATCGCGTCTTTTGGACGGTCAGGCTGAAGCTCCGGGAGATAGCAGCGCTGCAGTTTTGGCGGAGATCGAAGCCCGCGTGCGCCCCAATGTGGCAGCTTGCGGTCCGGGCGAGGGGGAGGGACTCCTCACCGCCCTAGCTGGGCAGTTCGTCGCCCCTGCACCATCCGGTGCGCCAACTCGCGGACGATTAGACACGCTTCCCACTGGACGGAACTTCTATTCCGTCGACAGCCGCGCTGTGCCAACACCAACCGCTTGGGCGCTGGGCTGGAAATCAGCAAGTTTGTTGATCGACAAGCACCTACAGACTCATGGTGACTGGCCGCGCGCGATGCTGGTGACCGCATGGGGCACGGCCAACATGCGCACCGGCGGCGACGACATTGCGCAAGCGCTCGCCCTGATGGGTGTGAAACCCAAATGGGACAGTGCGAACCGGCGTGTGACGGGGTTCGAGGTGATCCCGGCGACCGCTTTGGGCCGTCCTCGTGTGGATGTCACGTTGCGCGTTTCGGGGTTTTTCCGCGACGCCTTCCCGCAATTGATTTCGCTTGTCGATAGCGCCGCGCGGGCGGTTCAGGCATTGGATGAGCCCGACGACGTTAACCCGGCAGCCGCGCGCGTACGCGCCGGTGAAGCCGCATATCGCGTGTATGGTTCAAAACCCGGTGCCTATGGCGCTGGCCTTCAAGCCATGATCGACGAACGGCTGTGGGCAGACAAAGCTGATCTTGCTGATGCGTATCTTGAATGGGGCGGGTATGCTTATGGCGCTGGCAGCGAAGGCGCGCGCGACCGTGAAGGGTTCGAAGCGCGCTTGGGTCAGGTCGAGGCCATTGTGCAAAACCAAGACAACCGCGAACATGATATCTTTGATAGCGACGATTACTATCAGTTCGAAGGCGGCGCAGCGGCTGCCGTCGCAACGCTTCAGGGGCGCGACCGTCCGATCTATCACAACGATCATTCGCGCCCAGAACGCCCGGTGATCCGCACGTTGGAGGATGAGATCGGCCGAGTCGTGAGGTCCCGGGTGGTGAACCCGAAATGGATCGATGGGGTGAAGCGTCACGGCTACAAAGGCGCGTTCGAGATCGCTGCGACTGTCGACTACATGTTCGCTTTTGCGGCCACAACGGGCGCTGTGAGAAGCCACCATTTCGATCTGGTCTATGGTGCGTTTATCGAGGATGAAGACACTCGTGAATTCATCGAGGAACACAACGAACCCGCGCTGAAAGAGATCGCCGAACGCCTGCGAGAAGCCATAGAGCGCGGCCTTTGGGTGCCACGTTCAAATTCAGCCCGTGCCATGCTAGACGGGATCACATGACCCCACGACGCGTTGCATCTTCCGAAGATATGACACCCATTCTGGAGCTGCTGCATCGCGCGTTTGCCAGCATGGAGGGGCGAATTGATCCGCCATCTTCGCTACATCGGTTGACGGCCGAAGGAATTGCCGAACAATCGCATACCGGCGAGGTTTGGGTGATCGACCACAAGGCCTGTGTGTTCTTAACACCTAAGCCAGATTACACACCGCCTGCGCTATATCTTGGCAAACTTGCCGTTGATCCAGTGGCGCAAGGGCAAGGTCTTGGACGCCAGCTGGTTAAGCTTGCCGAGGAGCGGGCACACGCGCTGAGTTTCGGGCGCTTGATTCTCCAAACCCGCGTTGAACTGGTCGAAAACCACGCCATGTTTTCTAAACTCGGCTTCCGAAAAATCGCGGAAAGCTCTCATGATGGGTATGATCGGATCACCGATTTCACGTTTGCGAAGGATTTGGTGGTGTGAACCATCTCCGCTATTCCGGCCTGCCTGCCGAAGATCAGTTGAATGCGTTGAAAACGATTGTGCGGGCGCAACCCCATCTGATGAACGTTCTTCAGATTGCGCGAGACATGCGGCTTCCGGATTGGTGGCTGGTATCGGGCGCGATCTATAACACTGTTTGGAATGTGCTGACCGACCGCGACCCGTTGACCGGGATCAAGGATATCGACCTGTTTTATTTCGACCCTGATACTGCGTGGGACGCCGAGGATCGGGTGATCAGACGCGGAGCGGATTTGTTCCCCCCGCACCCGCCCATCGAAATCCGCAACCAAGCGCGGGTACATCTTTGGTACAAAGATCATTTTGGCGAGGATTACGCACCACTGGCGTCGTCATGCGAAGGCATTGATCGTTTTGCGTGTAAGACGCATTGCGTTGGGATCCGACTTGAGCAGGACGATAGCCTTTCACTCTATGCACCATATGGTCTAGACGACGTGTTTTCGTTTCGCGTGACGCCCAATCGTGTCCTGAACAATCGCGCAACTCACGAGGCCAAAGCCGCCCGACAACTGGCCATCTGGCCGGAACTGACTGTGGTGCCTTGGGGCTAAGGCGTGATCCCACTGCAGTCGATCTTTGCCCGCTGAATAGCCTGATCACCTGACAGAGACCCTTCGACTACTTTGCAGCGTGTGGTTTCCTCGATCGCGATGCGGGCACGTCCAAGGATTACGGGTATGCGTGGCAGGGGTTCAAAGCTTGTCCGATAGACCTCGACCCAGTTTTCACGACGGTGGACCGAGAACGTTGAGCCCTCGACCGTGGTTTTCTTAACGCTTGTATCCGCGCTCATGAATTGAGGGCTGGGGCTGTCACATGCAGTTAGCAATGTGGTTGTCGCAATGATGCTCGCGGTGATTGTCGTTATCTTCACTATGGGTCTCCCTTCACCAGCAAGTTGCGCGGGTTTGGTTAACAACACGTAAATCTGGGAGCATCGGGCCGCGACAACTTGTACCGGTTGGCGGGGTTGAGGTGCTGGGCGACTCAGTCTAAATATATTCAAGAATATGAATATAAAAGAATGGAGAAACCCCATGCAACCCAATCGCCCTGCGGACAAATACTCTCCGCTCTATTTCCTTGCCTCGGTCGGGGTAGGCGGCCTTTCGGTCACGTTTTTCATGTATCTTATGTTCTGGGTGAAGCACCCCGGACGGCCCGTCCCGGTGTTTGAAGACATCATTGCTGCCTTCACATCGGGTTCGATGGGACTTCAAATCGCAATCGCAATTGCTTGGATCGGCATTGCGACCTTTGTGTTTTTGAACCTGAAATACCTGTTCTGGAACCTCAAAGCGTTCTCGGGTTTTCGCAAATCTGAAACCTATGAAAAACTAAAGAACTCGAACGGCGAAACAACCATCCTTGCCATGCCTCTTGCCATGGCGATGAGCGTGAACGGCTTGTTCATTGCTGGTCTTGTCTTCGTTCCGGGCCTTTGGCCGATCGTCGAATACCTGTTCCCATTTGCAATGGCAGCGTTTCTAGCAATAGGGATCTATGCACTTAGCTTGATCGGGGACTTCTTGGGTCGCGTTCTGTCCAAAGGCGGCGTCTTTGACGTGACTGCGCATAACAGTTTCGCGCAGATGCTGCCGTCCTTTGCCCTCGCGATGACCGCTGTTGGTTTTGCCGCCCCCGCAGCCATGAGCCACAACACGATTGTTGTTGGCGTGTCGCTGGTCGGGTCAACGTTCTTTGGTATTGCAGCCATTGTATATGCCGCACTTGCCCTTTTCACAGCCTTCAACTCGATGCTGCATTACGGCACTGCGAAAGAAGCAGCGCCAACCCTGATGATCGTGATCCCGCTGATGACCATTCTGGGCATCATGTTCATGCGTCAGAACCACGGTTTGCATGCCACGTTCGACGTACACGGGTCCGCTGCGGAAACGATGATCTTCCTTGCGCGTTTGATCGCCGTTCAGGTGCTGTTCGGATTGTTGGGCATGACGGTTCTGTCGCGGGTCGGATACTGGAAAAGCTATGTGTTCGGGTCCGAAGCTTCGCCGGGTTCCTATGCCTTGGTGTGCCCCGGAGTGGCGTTGTCGGTCCTGCTGCAGTTCTTCGTTAACTCCGGCTTGGTGAAGGCTGGCGTGCTGGATAAGTTTTCGGTCACCTATTGGGCGATCACGGCCATCGCCATTGCCTTCCAATTCGGAATGGTTGCTTTGGTTTTCCGTCTGAACAAGCAGCATTTCGGGCGTGCCGAACAAACGGTTGTTCCGGCTGAGTGATCCATCCGGAATGAATTTGAAAGGGCGTGCCAGAAATGGTGCGCCCTCTCTTGCATCTGGAGCTTGCGAGACGCAATGTAGACCACGCGAATATTAGTGAGGACAACATGACCGTAGATCCCGACCGCCACGCAACGAAGATGGCCAAGAAGAAGGCCGCTCGCGACAAAATCATGGCTACCAAGACCGACAAAAAGGGTCTGATCATTGTTCACACAGGCAAGGGCAAGGGCAAAAGCTCGGCTGCGTTCGGGATGATTTTCCGGTGCATTGCGGCTGATATGAAAAGTGCCGTCGTGCAATTTATCAAGGGCGGAATGGATTGCGGCGAGCGTGATCTGATCAATGCGAAGTTCAGCGATATCTGCGAGTTCCATACTATGGGCGAAGGCTTCACATGGGAAACACAAGACCGAACGCGCGATGTTGAAATGGCACAAGCGGCTTGGGAGAAGTCGAAAGAGTTGATCCGCGACCCGTCAAACAAGATGGTGCTGTTGGACGAGATCAACATTGCGATCCGTTACGACTATGTCGACGTGAACGAGGTCGTGACGTTCCTTGTGGATGAGAAACCCGAGATGACACATGTCGTCTTAACGGGTCGCAATGCCAAAGAAGAACTGATCGAAATCGCGGACCTTGTGACCGAGATGGAGCTGATCAAGCATCCGTTCCGGGCAGGTGTCAAAGCGCAGCTTGGGGTCGAGTACTAAGACCCTTTTGCTGCCTTCTCTCCTTGCGCACGCAGTTCATCCATTGTCATGCCGGGTGTTGCGACCTGCGGGTCCAACACCAGTTCGATCACGGCCAGCGTGTCCGCTTGTTGGGCGCGTTTGAACGCCCCCGCGAATTCGGCCCCATCAGTGACGGTTTCCCCGTGTCCGCCATAGGCCCGCGCGAGCACTGCAAAGTCGGGGTTGGCCATATCCGTGCCCGATACGCGGCCGGGATAAGTACGTTCCTGATGCATTCGGATCGTACCGTAACGTCCGTTGTTGGCGATGATGGCGATGGGTTTTGCGCCGTGCTGAATGGCGGTCGACATCTCGTTCAATGTCATCTGAAACTCGCCATCGCCGAGCCATGCGACGACCGTACGCCCCGGGTTTTCCAGACTTGCAGCGACGGCGGAGGGAAACCCATAGCCCATCGAACCCGAAGTCGGGGCAAGCTGAGTGCCGTGCTGTTTGAAGCAAAAATAACGGTGCAGCCAAGTTGCGTAGTTACCCGCGCCATTCGTCATGATTGTGTCGTCAGGCAGGTGATCCGACAGCAACGCCATGATGCGTTCTAGCTTGACCGGGCCGGGAGTCTCTATCGGCGTTTGGAATGCCTCGTAGGAGACGCGACCTGCCTTCGTCCATTCTGCCCAATTTGGGGATGTCGTTGCAGGCAGTTTCACGAGTTCACCAAGGGCTTCTGGCCCGGTTGCGACCAGCCCTATATCTGCATGGAACACTCGGCCAATCTCATCGGGTTGCGGATAAACATGCACGATGCGCTTTCCGGTCTGGGCCGGATCGAGCATTTCATAGCTTCCGGTCAGGATGTCGCCAAGGCGACTGCCCAGAACAATCAATGCATCAGCCTCATCGAACATTGCCTTCAGACCGGGATTAATCCCAAGCCCAAGGTCTCCGACATAGTTGGGGTGCCGATTGTCCACATAATCCTGCCGACGAAACGCGGTGGCAATCGGAAGGGCATGCGCGGCAGCGAAATCGGTGAGATCACCCGCGGCTGTGGGCGACCAAACTGAGCCGCCAGCGACAAGCAGTGGTCGCTTGGTTGATTGGATGGCTTCAAGAACTCTGGCGGCATCTTGGGGTGTAACGTGCCCAGTCGATGTCTGTATCGCTGGCCTGTCGGGCACATCCACACAAGCACTGAGCATATCCTCGGGCAAGGCAACCACAACGGGACCGGGTCGGCCAGAACGTGCGACATGAAAGGCGCGGGCAAGATATTCAGGCAAGCGCTCGGTTTGGTCAACTTCGCAGGCCCACTTGGCCAAAGGACCAAAGACGGCGCGATAGTCCACCTCTTGAAACGCCTCTCGATCACGGTGCGCGCGCGCGATCTGGCCAACAAAAACCACCATCGGCGTGCTGTCTTGCATCGCCACATGGATACCGGACGAGGCATTCGTGGCCCCCGGTCCGCGTGTGACAAACAAAACCCCCGGCTCTCCGGTCAGCTTGCCATGTGCCTCGGCCATCATCGCGGCTCCACCTTCTTGACGGCAAACGATGTTCTCAATCCCGCTGTGATACAGCCCGTCCAGAGCGGCCAGAAAACTCTCGCCGGGAACCGAGAATACGCGACGCACCCCTTCGGCTTTCAGATGATCAACCAGGATTTGTCCGCCATGCCGCATGCTTACGTCCTTTGCATTGCACTCAACCGTTGACCTTGCGTATCGCACACCGCACCTTGGCGCAGGCGTAACAGGAGGCTGAATTGTCTAAACACCGTTTGCTTGGCATGTCCGGGTCACTGCGTAAAGATGCAACGAACCGGTTTCTCATCCGAAATGCTGCCCGCCTGTATGGCGATGCGGAGTACACCGAGGCCGATTTGAACCTGCCGCTTTACAACGGCGATGACGAAGCCGCGCATGGCGCGCCAGAAAGCGTTATCCGGCTAGCGGGTCAGATTGCAGTCGCTGATGCCGTGATCATCTCGACCCCCGAGTATAACAAGATGATCACGGGCGTTCTGAAAAACGCGCTGGACTGGGTCAGCCGGGTGAAGCCGCAGCCTTGGGCCGGGAAACCTGTCGCGGTGATGTCAGCCGCGGCTGGCCGGGCAGGCGGAGCACTTGCGCAAAGCTCGCTTGTGGCCTCGATGGTGGCGTTTCAACCGAACCTGATCATCGGTCCAGAAGTTGCGGTTGCCGGAAGCAGTCAGGAGTTTGACCAAGACGGACAACTGACCAATGAAAGATACGAGGCCGCGTTGAAAACCCTGATGGAGAAGCTGCGGGCCGAAGTCGGGGACTGATCATCCGATATGGTTGGAAATCTCGATCAGGTTCTGGTCAGGATCACGGACATAGATTGATCGAATGGGGCCGGTGGCACCTGTGCGAGAGGTGGGGCCCTCCTCGATATCGATTTCAGCCTCTTCCAGATGCGATATCCAATCCTCCAACGGCGTATCGCTGAGGAAACACAGATCGGCGCTGCCCGGCGTTGGGTGCTTCGCCTTGGGGTCAAATTCTCCGCACTTGGGGTGAAGATTGATCTTCTGTGACCCAAACGAAAGCGCCCAGCGGGATGACCCGTCAGAGGGTCGGAACTGCTCTGACCGCATGCCGAGAATGCCCTCGTAAAACGCGATTGTGGCTTCGATATCCGCGACTGTTAAGACGAGGTGATCGAGGGCGGTGAGGTTGGGTTGCATTTGCTTGTCCTGTCATGCGTTACTTTGAAGTATGCTACGGAAAGCGCCGTCTGCACTGTCGGCACTATCCAATTTTAAAACCCCATCGCCCATAAAAGTAATCGTAAGCCTTTTGCCGATCGAACCACATCCATCTGATTTGATTAGAAGTATTGGACCCTTCCATATCCGTGGAAGCATGGAATCTACTGTATTCCAGAGATTTGGAGTACTCGATTATCTGCAAACGTGGAAATACTACGAAATCTCCAAAGGTCCATCCACTCACCCAAACATCATAGAACAGTATGGGCAAATGGCCCATTTTGAGTTCACAGCGTTCTTGATACGGGTACAACGCCCCATCCACGTAACATAACCCGTGTGAATATATCGGCTCACCAAGTTCCTCCCGCACCTCGAGGTAGCGTTTTTGGGACACATCTACCGAGCAGATTTCCGGCTCTGGCGCGGCTTCATAGAAGACGAGTGCGATGAACAGCAGAGCGGCCACCGGGAACAGTACAGGTACGGCCAGTCGGTTCAGAATAACGATGAGTTGCCTTATGAGCTTAGCTTTCAAAACGCTTGCCACCTGAGTTCGAATATGTGGGTTCAACCTATAGGTTTACAGACTCGCCTCAACCCGGAAATCATCTGGAATTCCATCGCGCCCTTCCAGTACAAGTTCAGCCATCACCTCGCCCACCTTCGGCCCCATGCCGAACCCAATCTTGAAACCTCCATTCGCGATGAAATGATCGGGTCGGTCAGGGTATTCCCCCAGCATCGGAGCGCGGGATTTGGCGCGGGGGCGGACACCGGCCCATCGTTCGATCACAGGTGCTTTGGCGATGGCAGGACAAGCAGCGCGGGCGCGGGTGATCACATCCTCTAGCGCATCGTCACAGCTGGTGGGGTCATCAAATTCGCGTTCGCTGGTTGATCCGATGGCGACGGTTCCGTTGGCGTGCGGGATGATGTGCAGGGCGTCCGTGAACAGCTGCGGAAGCGCGGCCGCATCGTGTTTTAACAGCGCGCTTTGGCCTTTCACGCCATTGCCGACCGGCTTGCCAAGCTCATGCGACAAGACCTCAAGCCCGCGCCAGCCTGTCGCCCAAACGACTTGCCCCTCCTCGGGGCTTTCGCCGACAATTTCTCCACCCCATGCTTGAATGGCACCAGCAAGAGCGTGCGCTGCAAGACGTGGGTTCATCCGCGCGGTCAGTGTGTCATGGATAACAAACCCAGTGGCGCTATCAGGTGCCCAATTGGGAAAGTCCGAGGCGGGTAGAACCTCCCACACCGCCTTGCCTTGCCACAGGGTGGCGGCCTCGTCTTTTCGGGACTGTGCCAAGTCCAACAGGCGTTCATCTGCGATGGGCTGGAGCCGCCCTGTGCGTCCGTAACCTGAAGATAGGCCAGATGTGACTTCGACTTCCGCCCAATACTCTTCGGCCATGATCAGGCTATCGAACTGAAAGGCTTTCTTGGCGTTCCAGCGTTCCGGCACATGCGGCGCAAGCGCGCCGACCAGCCCGCCGGATGACCCAGCGCCAACGCCGTATGGGTCGATCACACGCACTTTTGCGCCTCGTTTGATGCAGCTCCACGCCACCGACAGGCCAAAGATACCTGCGCCATAGATTGTCACATCGACGATTGCCAAAGCACCGGTCCTTCTTCATGGTCGCGCGCGGTAATTGGACTTTTAGGGCATGTCATGACCAAGCGCCAGAACGCAGAGATTTCGTGGAAAGACAGTGGTGTGCCAGTGGCCACGCAGTTTGACGACCCTTACTTTTCGCTCGAAGACGGGTTGGCTGAGACTCGGCATGTGTTTCTGGATGGAAATGACCTGCCCGCGCGTTTTGTGCCGGGGTTTCATGTGGCCGAGTTGGGGTTCGGCACCGGGCTGAACATGCTCGCAACCTATTTGTCGTGGAGGAATGCCGGTGCACCTGAAGGCGTGCGGTTTACCTCGTTTGAGGCGTTTCCAATGACCGCGACTGACATCGCCAAAGCCCTGCAAGCCTTTCCCGAGGCATTGGAGGTGGCGGGTGCTTTTCTGAACGCCTGGGCGGAAGGTAAGCGAGCTTTCGACATTGATGGTTTTGCCGTTGAAGTGATCGAGGGCGATGCGCGTGAAACCCTGACGGATTGGTCCGGCAAAGCAGATGCTTGGTTTCTGGACGGGTTCTCTCCGGCCAAAAACCCCGAGCTGTGGGGCGGCGATTTGATGGCTCAGGTCGGCCAGCACACCGCCGTGAATGGTACGTTTGCGACATATACCGCGGCCGGATTTGTTCGAAGGGCGCTAGACGCAGCGGGTTTCGACGTGGAACGGTCGCCTGGATACGGACGCAAGCGGCACATGAGCCGAGGTGTCTTACGCGCCTGAGGAGACGCCAGATGGACAACAACACCCGCATGGGTATCTGGCTGATGATCGGCGCGACCTTCGTGTTTGCGATGCAAGACGGCATCTCGCGCCATTTGGCGGGCGAATACAGCGTCTGGATGGTTGTGATGATCCGCTATTGGTTCTTCGCGGTGTTTGTCATTTGGATCACGCGCCGGAACGGAGAGCTGCGCCAAGCCTTGAACCCCGCACGTCTGTATCTGCAGATTTTCCGGGGCGCGCTTCTGGCGTTAGAGATTTGTGTGACAGTCTTGTCATTTGTCCTGCTTGGACTTGTCGAAAGCCACGCTGTTTTCGCCTGCTATCCGCTGTTGGTGGCAGCGTTTTCGGGCCCGGTGCTAGGTGAACATGTTGGCTGGCGGCGCTGGGCGGCAATCGGCGTTGGCTTTATCGGCATTCTGGTGATCTTGCAGCCGGGATATGGCGTGTTTGCCCCCGAAGCCATCGTGCCCCTGATCGGAGCCTTGATGTTCGCGCTTTATGGGCTTCTGACTCGGCTGGCCGCCAAGACGGACAGCACGCAGACCAGTTTCTTCTGGACTGGCGTGGTTGGAGCCGTGGTTATGACACTGATTGGCATCTGGTTTTGGGAGCCTATGTCTGGCCGCGATTGGGGCTGGATGGCGCTTCTATGTGTCACAGGCGTTCTGGGTCATTGGCTCTTGATCAAGTGCTACGAGTTTGCCGAAGCCAGCGTGGTTCAGCCCTTTGCCTATCTGCAGCTGGTCTTCGTCGCGATCCTTGGGGTGTCGCTGTTCGGCGAGACGCTGAGGACCAACGTGGTCATCGGCGCAACGATTGTCGTTGCGGCAGGCGTTTTCACTCTATTGCGCAGCCGCCGTCCCGCGAGCCCTACTTCTTAAGCTCTTTCGACAAAGATAACGGTTCGACCTTACCGGTCAGCCGGGCCCGATAAACGGGCAGGCTTTCAGCCACTCGCATGACGTAGTTCCGGGTTTCGCGAAACGGAATATGTTCGATCCAGTCGACGATATCTGTTGATGAACTACGCACGTTGCCGAAGCGTTCAGTCCATTGCCGCGATCGTCCGGGACCGGCGTTGTAACCGACCGCGATCAAGACCGGGTTGCCGTCAAAATCCTCGATCAACTTGGCAAGGTATTCGGACCCCAGGCGCGTGTTATACGGCGGGTCAGTGATCAAACGAGACTTTGAGTATGGGATACTAAGGCGTTTGGCCATGTCCGACGCGGTGCCCGGCATAAGCTGCATCAGACCGCGCGCGCCGACACCAGACATGACGCTTGGATCAAACTCGCTTTCGCGCCGCGCGATGGCAAGTTCCAAAGCGCGTGGCACTGTTCGGTTTCCACGCCCAATATCTGGCGTCGGGTAATAGGGGTTTGGAATGACCATCCCTTCGCGGGCTGCTTGTTTGGCGATCATGACCTGAAGGTGAGGCTCATTCACACTTTCCGCCCACGCGCCCAACTGTCCGATTTCCTCGCGGTTCAGGCTTTCGGCAAGATGGACCGAAAACCGCTCGGCCCAGTAAAGCTCGTCGGCGGCCTGAAGAAGCCGCGCGGCTTCCATTACTGAACCGCCCCAGAATTTGGCCTGCCTATGTGGAGGGAACGGTTCGTTCCCAGTCAGGCGGGGGTCCATGCCAATACCAGCCTTCTCAGCTGCAAGAAGCCCGTAAAAACTGGTTTGGTATTCTCCGCCGAACTCATAGGACGCTTGCGCCGCGACCGCGTCGCCCGCTGCTTCATGCGCCCGACCAAGCCAATAGCCAGCGCGGCCAAGACTTATCGGGGTGTCGACGCCCAGCCGGAAGGTCTGAAAATGCTCCAGTGCTGTGACCGGGTCACTTAACTTACGCAGGGCGACATAGCCTGCCAACCACTCCAGATCATTCTGGCTTGAGCCGCCGGAAAGATGATGGAATGCAGCCAGACGATACGCTTGCTCAGACTTGCCCTCGCGCATCGACCAGCGGGCCAAGACACGGCGCCAGCTTGCCCACCTGTCTGGTTGCCCCAACGACATCGCATCTTTTGATCGTGATAAAAGCAGATCAACAGCATCCTGATTGCGCCCCTTGGAGGCACGCCACAGGAATCGTTCATAAGCCAACCCCGGATCATCCGACAAAGATGCTGGCACGGTTTTGATCAGAGCATCGACGCCATCTTTCTTCTTGCGAAGCGCCAGCCGAGCATTGGCAAGCGCGCGCTGGTCTTTGCTGACCAAAGGCAACATCCGTGTCGCCTCTTTGGTGGCACCGCGCCATAAAAGCGCGTCCATCCGGTCCCAGTGATAAGGTTTGAGCGTTTCGCCATAGCGGGTCAGGAACGCTTCTTGCTCTTCGCTATCAAGCGATAGCGTGGACCAGGCTAGGACGATCTGCGCGCGCGCTTCTTCGTTTGCACCCGTTGCGGTCAAGGCTTCGGCCAATCGCAAGGCACCGCGCCCTGTCTGCGGTGGCTGAGGACTGAAGAAATCCAGCACTTTTTGCGGCTGATAGCGATGCGGGATTGTTTTCTCGGATTGCCTTCGCAACAGTTTCAGGCCGGGCCAATCAGGGTGTTTGGCCAAAAAGGCAATCGTATCCTCGAACCGACCTTTGCCCTGTCGCAGGCGATGCCACTCGACGATATCGCGGGCCAGAGGGCCACCCTTCTGTGCGGTTTGCAACGCGTCGGTCCAGTTCTCACTACGGGCCTTTGATACGGCCTCTTTCAAACTGGTGACGGCGCTCGCATCCTGTGCCGCAGCCCCGGTTGGGGCAGCGGTTAATGACATGATAGACAGGGACAAAGCCCCGATTACGCGTTTCATATTCCTGCTCATGAGAAAAAAGTAGGTATGCAGGCCAGATACGCAACACACAAACTTGGCATTTGTGCAGAACCCGGCTAGTTTCCGCCGCGTTTGTGGTCGCGATTCAATCGTGCGCCGCATGTAACCTGGAAACACAAAATTGGAGCGTGTCATGTTCAAAGGATCTCTTCCTGCCCTGGTCACGCCGTTTAAAGACGGCGCAGTGGATTTTGACGCGCTCAAACGTTTGGTGGACTGGCATATTGATCAGGGATCGCATGGTCTGGTGCCTGTGGGTACAACTGGCGAAAGCCCGACGCTAAGCCATGAAGAGCACGAGCAGGTCATTGAAGTCGTGGTGAAGGCAGTTGCGGGCCGAGTACCTGTAATCGCGGGTGCCGGATCGAACAACACGGCCGAAAGTCTGAGCCTTGTTAAGCACGCCAAGGCAGTTGGTGCAGATGCGGCGCTGGTTGTTACACCGTATTACAACAAGCCGACTCAAGCTGGCTTGATTGCGCACTATTCGGCACTGGCCGAGGTTGGCATCCCGATCATTGTTTACAACATTCCGGGTCGCTCTGTTGTAGACATGTCGCCCGAGACAATGGGTGAACTGGCCAAACTTGATATGATCGTAGGCGTAAAGGATTCATCGGCTGATCCGGCGCGTGTGGCCATGCAACGCATGACCTGTGGCGCGGATTTCATCCAGCTTTGCGCCGAAGACCCTGCCGCCGTTGGGTATAACGCGATGGGTGGTGTCGGTTGTATCTCGGTTACGGCCAATGTGGCACCAAAACTGTGCAGCCAAATTCAGGAAGCAACGCTGGCCGGCGATTACGCCACCGCATTGGAGCTGTCCGACAAGATCATGCCGCTTCACCGCGCGGTCTTCCTTGAGCCGGGTGTGGTCGGGGCGAAATACGCGATGTCTCAGCTGGGTTTGTGCGACGCTGAACTGCGTCTGCCGATGGTCGAGGCAACTGACGGCACGAAAGCGCAGATTGACGCAGCATTGCGTCATGCTGGCTTGATGAACTGAACCTGACCGGCCCGGCATTTTGGCGTTCTGCCAAGGGCTGGGCTGGACAGCGACGGGCAGAGGCCCTACATCCGCGTCATGGCCAAGACGAAAGAAGACACCAACTACAAAGTGATCGCCGACAATCGGCGCGCGCGGTATGATTACGCGATCGAAGAAGATATCGAATGCGGCATCGTTCTGATGGGATCCGAGGTCAAATCTTTGCGGCAAGGTGGCGCGAATATCGCGGAAAGCTATGCCGAGGTTGATGATGGTGAGCTGTTCCTGACCAATGGGTACATCGCGCCCTACAAGCAGGCCGTTACTTGGGGGCATCAGGAGCGTCGTCGGCGCAAGCTTTTGGCGTCGAAGCGTGAGATTTCCAAGATGTGGAATGCGACTCAGCGCAAGGGTATGACCCTTGTGCCGCTGGTCATTTATTTCAACCACAAGGGCTTGGTGAAGATCAAAATCGGCATCGCTAAGGGCAAGAAAGCCCATGACAAGCGCGCAACTGAGGCGAAGCGTGATTGGGGTCGTCAGAAGCAGCGGTTGTTGCGGCACGGAGAGTGAAGGGGCTTTGCCCCTCTGCGCGATGCGCATTCACCCCAGGATATTCACCACAAGAAAAAAATGATAGTCAGGTGATGCCGAAGCCGGAATAGGGCAGGTAGCGAACCGGTGTGCCCGGAACGATTTCGGCGGCCTCGTCTGGCAGTTCGACAAGGCCGGTGGCCCAGCTTAAGCCAGAGATTCGGCCCGAGCCTTCGGATTTGAAGGCCTCGACTTGGCCGTCATAGGTTAGCCGCGCACGCAGGTATTCGCGGCGGCCGGCTTTTTTTGATTTTGTGAAGGCGGCGGGTAGGGTGATGACTTGAGGCGTCAACCACGACCCACCAGCCAGCACCGAGAACGCGGGCCGCGCGAAAATCAGGGTTGTGACAAGGGCTGCGACGGGGTTACCGGGCAGGCCAAATACCGGCGTGCTCTTCCACTGCGCTAGGGCCAGCGGGCGACCGGGTTTAATCGCAATGCGCCAATGGTGCAGGGAGCCGGTATCTTGCAAAAGCGCAGAGACATGATCTTCGTCACCTGCCGATGCGCCGCCGGATGTGAGGATAACGTCGGTCTTGTTTGCTGCGTCGTCGAGCGCATTTTGCAAAGCGTCTCGATCATCTGGGATATGGCCGAGGTCAACGGACGCGTATCCCCAGCTTTCGATGAGTGACAAAAGCATGGGGCGGTTGGCGTCGTAGGTCCGTGCGGGATTGGCTGTTGTTCCCGGCTCGGCCAGTTCGTCACCTGTTGACAAGACACCGACCCGGAGGCGGGCAAAAACCTTGGCATCTGGAACGCCAAGGGCCGAAAGGAGCGCAATATCGGGCGCACGTAGTTTGTGTCCGGCAGGCAGTGCTAATGCGCCCTTTCTAACATCCTCACCGGCGGCGCGCGCATTTGCGCCGGGCTTGATGCCTGCGGGAAATGTCAGCTGGTTGTGTTCGATGTGGACGTCTTCTTGCAGCACGATTGTATCAACACCCTCGGGCAGCAGGGCCCCTGTCAGGATACGGAGGGCATGGGACGGGGGAACACTTTCAGAGAATGGGGCGCCCGCGGCCGAACGGCCGTCGGTGAGCGGGAGTGTGATTGGATCAGTTTGCGGTAGTGAACCATATGCAAACCCGTATCCATCAACTGCCGAGTTGGCACCGGGCGGGTTTGACCGCGCTGCGTGATGGTCAGCCGAAAGGATGCGGCCGGTAGCACTTGCGACCGCAACGTTTTCGGTTGCGACGACAGGGGCCAGGCGATCTTTGAGGGTTGCGAGCGCATCGTCCACGGGGGTCCAGGTCACGCCGGGTGGTAGGGCAAAGCAGTCATTTGCCAACTTCGTTTGCTGGCGTGGTGCCAGACCGGTGGCCCGTGCGATGAAGGTGGCGATGGCGTCGGTGTCGTTCAGATCGAAGACGGGTGCGTCGATATCTGGCAAAGGCGTGTCACTGGCCACCGCGTGGATTGTATTGTTGCTGCGGGCTAGAAGATCTTCGCCCGTGGCTTTCCGGTGGGCCTCAACTTTTGGGTGGGAAGCGCCTTTGAACCCTTCGACAAGGACCAGATGGCAGGGGGTCAGGCGATCTATCAGGTCGGCAAGCCGTGGTTCATCATCGTCTCGCAGTTCATGCAGGATCGAAACGCGCGCCGAAGACGCCAGTATCACCTCTTGCGCGCCAGCTTGGCGATGCCGATGCGTGTCGGTTCCCGGACGTTCCAAGTCGACCCCATGATGGGTGTGTTTCACAGTCGAGACCTTTAGACCCTGAGCCGTGAAATGCGTGATCAGACGCTCCATCAATCCGGTCTTGCCGGAATTCTTCCAGCCGGTGACACCATAGATTTTCACGGGGTGATCTCCTGCAACGACCTGGCATGGGCAAGGTCTTCCGGGGTGTTCACGTTGAAGAACGGATCAAATGGGTCGGGGTCAAACACAGCGCGCGCTGCGTTGTGCTTTTCCGTCCATAGAACCACCTTGCGAAGCCCATCCGACAGTGCCGCGCGTAGGTCATCACGCAGGTCGACGGGCCATAGCCCAAACGTAGGCTGCCACATTGCACCGCGATCGGGATCGCGCGTTGCAGCCAGCGCTAGAGTGACATTTTGCGCGCTCGCGGCCTTTTCCAATCGGGCAACAAGATCGTGGGGAAAGAAAGGGGTGTCCGCTGCGGCAGTCACCACCTGAGAGGCGCCAAGTTCTGCCGCCCAATCAAGACCTGCAAGCACACCGGCAAGTGGCCCAGCAAACCCTTCGATGCTGTCGGGTAGAACAGGCAGGCCCCAACTGGCGAACCGAGACGCATCACCGTTGGCATTCAGGGCGATGGCTTCGACCTGCGGGGACATTCTGTCGATCACTTGGTCCAGCAAAGTTCCCCCGCCAAGTGGCAGCAACCCTTTGTCACCACCGCCCATGCGCGTCGCTTTCCCACCCGCTAGAATAACGCCGAGTGGTTTGGTCATCCGTCGGCCCCTTTGCGGCGGTGCTTGCTGCTTTCATGCGCCACGTGGGCCGGATCGATGTCGCGGATCAGTCGATCTTCGCCTGACAGGCAGGTAAACCGTTGCCCGCGCATCCGTCCGATTAGGGTGAGGCCGACCTCGCGCGCAATCTCGACCCCCCAAGCGGTGAAACCCGAGCGGGAAACAAGCGTGGGTATCCCCATCTGCGCCGTTTTGATCACCATTTCCGAGGTCAGTCGACCGGTAGTGTAGAGGATCTTGTCGCCACCAGTCACGCCTTCGGACAGCATCCAACCTGCCACTTTGTCGACCGCGTTATGGCGGCCCACATCCTCCATGTAGACCATCGGGCGGTCTTCTTGGCACAACACGGTGCCGTGGATGGCACCAGCGGTTAGGTATAAGGACGGGGTGCGGTTGATCTCGTTGGACAGGGTGTAAAGCCATGACGTCTTCAAGGGTGCCGGGGGCAGTGTCAGCCCTTCAAGCCCTTCCATCATATCACCAAACACGGTTCCGACCGCGCAGCCAGAGGTGCGCGTTTTTCGCGCCAACTTATCTTCGAAATCGGTCTCGTGGGCCGTGCGAACGATCACCGTGTCGATGTCGTCGTCATAGTCCACGCCCGTGATCTCATCTGCTTCCGCCAGCATGCTTTGGTTTTTCAGGAAACCAAGTGCCAGATACTCGGGGTAGTCGCCGATGGTCATGGCGGTCACGATTTCACGGCTATTGAGAAAGATCGTCAAAGGACGCTCTTCAACCACCGAGATCGAGACTTCGGTACCTGTTTCGTCATGGCCAGCAACGGCGCGGGTCAGCCGCTGAGCATCGGGATCAGGGGCGATGATGTAATCGCTGATTTTCTCTGCTTTCGCCAATTGAATCTCCTACCGCTTCGCCGTAAGCGTGAGCCGTAACTTAGGACCCCAACATGACTTCGTCTAACCCCAAAAGACACTTCTTACGAGGCTGCCGCGACGCGCTGCCCTTTATTTTGGTGATTGCGCCGTTCGCTTTACTGTTTGGTGTCGTCGCGACCGAGGCAGGACTAAATGTGGTTGAGGTCATGGGCTTCACAGTATTGGTGATCGCCGGTGCCGCGCAATTTGCTGCGGTCCAACTGATGACCGAAAACGCTCCAACATTGATCGTGATCCTGACCGCATTGGCGGTGAATTTGCGGATGGCGATGTATAGCGCGTCTCTGACGCCATATCTGGGCAAAGCACCGTTGTGGCAGCGTGCGCTGGTGGCTTACGTGATGGTGGATCAAGCCTATGCGCTGTCGCAGATAAAGTTTGAGCAGGAACCTGAACTGACGGTTACAGAGCGGGTCGGATATTATCTTGGGACTGTCGTACCTTTGGTTCCGCTTTGGTATGGCGCGGCCTATGCCGGCGCTGTCGCAGGCGCGCAAATCCCCGCCAGTTTCGCTTTGGATTTCGCACTTCCCATCACGTTTTTGGCCATGATCGCGCCTGCGTTGCGCACGCTCGCACATGTCGCCGCGGCGGTGACATCGGTTGTGTTGGCATTGTTGCTGGCGTGGATGCCGTTTGGGTCTGGCCTATTGTTTGCGGCAATAGCGGCGATGATTGTGGGCGCTCAGGTCGAACTGGTTATGGAACGGAGACAACTCTGATGGAGACAAGCCACACAACCGTTTGGATCATCATTGCCGCGCTCGCCGTGGGAAGTTTCCTGATCCGCTTCAGCTTTTTGGGCCTGATCGGGGATCGCGAGATGCCGGATTGGGTGCTCCGACATTTACGGTATACGCCGGTGGCGGTCTTGCCCGGACTGGTCGCACCGCTTGTTTTGTGGCCGGCCGCGACCGGAGGAATGGTGGATCCAGCACGACTGGCCGCTGCGCTTGTCACATTGTCGGTGGGGTTTTTCAGCCGAAATGTGCTTTACGCCATCCTGTCCGGGGCCGCGACGCTTTACGGGTTGCTGTATATCTTGGGCTGATCGGGATCAGATGCCGCGCGTCAGGATCTCGCCATTCTCTTCTGGATCGTTGTCATAGAACTTGCGCTCGGTGACGCCCGGAAGCGCGCCGAAACTTTTCATGACCTTCTTCGGGAACATCGAAGACGAAATGGATTGGAACCCGGGAAGGCTGCGTAAGATCGCACTTACCGAAGATGCACACTGCGCCTTGGGCACCGCGCCATAACGCTGTACGGCCCGGATCGCCATCTCGGCCACCTGCGGGCTGACGACCAAATCCTGACGAACGACGTGATAAGTCACACGGGCATGATAATCGATGTAAAAGTCGACCGCTTTGTCGGTCATGCCGTGGTGAACATCATGACGCTCAGGCAAGTTGGGGTGGTGCCACGTCCCGGCCGGATCAAAGATCAGTCGTTCCGAGCCGTTAATGAGCAGCGCCGAATGCGCGCCGGCCCCAGATTTGTTGGAAATCACGGTGATGAGCGAGATCATCGGCGGCCCGGCGTGACGGTACTTTGCCTTCGCGACAGCCTCATCGCTGGCCCAGATATTGTCAGCACCGCCGCAAGCCGCAAGGCTTAGTATCAGCGAGAGGGCCATGAACAATCGCAACATCACCAGTTCCTAATTAAAGTTTCGCGTTTACCGATTAGGTGGCGAAGATCGCCAACAGTGCCAGCACCACAAGAATTGCGATAACCGAACGTGTTGAAAACTTTACGAAACCGTTGAAGGCGTTTTCTTGGGCAGTGGTGTCCATCGAACCGAATTTATAGTCAGCCATGATACGTGGTCCTGTTCAAATACTGTGTCGCTCATCCGAATAACTGATTTGTACGGGCCTGTCACGACCCGGTTTTGGCGTCGTCATCCGGCGTGTCGTCGTCTTCAAGCTCGGCGGCCAGACGAAACCCGATGCGATTTGGCGCTTCGCTTTCCACGGCTTTGGGTAGGGCGCGTAGCATAACGGACAATTGGCTGACATGTTGGATCAACTGGGTTTTCGCCCCTTCACCATCGGCACCATAGAAGGTCAACACGTCAGGGTCGAAAAAGCCGATCCCCTCGATCCGAAGCACACCTGCGTCACCGCCGGTGAAGCCCATCGCGACCTCGTGCTCGTTGTCCAACTGTTCTTCGAAGTTCTTGATATAGAGAATCAGCCGCTCGTAGGCCCATTGCGCCGGGCTTTTCTGTTCCAACGGTGTTTCAGCCACCTTTTTGGGCAGTGGATGATCCTCGACCACGACTTTCCCATCCTCGCGGCAGTTCGCAGTATGCGAGCGGGGTTGGTTGATCTTCGCGTTCTCTTTCTTTTTCGCCATAGGGCCTCACTCATACTTCGTGGTGCGTTTCGCTATTAGTTACATACATGTTGGTTGGCGTCACGTCGCGATCGCGTGATCTAAAACGCTGAAAACGCCAAGGATGTCGCGGACAGGACAGCCAAGGGGGATATGTACGTCAAAGCTGGTGCGAAAATCGCGGAGGAACACATGAAAATAGGGTTTGTCGGGCTTGGCAATGTTGGCGGGAAACTGTCTGGCAGTTTGCTGCGAAACGGTTTGGATCTGACGGTGCATGACCTTGATCCTGACCTTGTTGCTGATTTTGTCGAACGCGGAGCAACTGCTGCCGATAGCCCAGCCCAATTGATGCGTGACTGCGATGTGGTGATAACCTGCCTGCCTTCGCCAGCTGCTTGCAATGCTGTGGTCAGCGAGATGCTGGACGAAGTGCGGCCGGGCAAGGTCTGGCTTGAGATGTCCACCACCGACGAAGCCGAAGTGAAGCGACTGGGGGCCGAGGTTATTGCGCGCGGCGGTGACGCGGTGGATTGTCCTGTTTCGGGCGGCTGTCATCGGGCGGATACCGGCAACATCTCGATTTTCGCGGGATGTACGCGTGAGACATTTGAACGTGTCTTGCCTTTGCTGACCACGATGGGGCGGCGCGTCTTGCATACTGGCGATTTGGGCTCAGCCTCGGTCCTGAAGGTGATGACAAACTATCTGGCCACGGCCAATTTGCTGACGTGTTGCGAAGCGATGGTGACCATGAAAGCGGCAGGGATGGACCTTGCGACCACCTATGAAGCGATCAAAATCTCGTCTGGAACGTCTTTTGTTCATGAGACCGAAAGCCAAGTGATCCTGAACGGTTCGCGGGATATTTCCTTTACGATGGACCTTGTGAAAAAGGACATAGGGTTGTTTCAGGAGATCGCGGATCGGGCAGCGGTGCCCTTGGAAATCTCACCCTTGATGGTCGAAATTTTCAATGACGGCATCGCCCGCTATGGCGAACGGGCCATGTCTGACGACATCATTCGGCGACTTGAGGACGCCACCGGTTTGGACATCACCGCCCCCGGCTTCCCAGCTGAAATGGTCGATGATGAGCCGGAAGAGCCGGGCTATGAAGTGGTGCCGCTGGGTAAGGGCTAAGCCCTCTGCCAAAGCCATGCGCCGTCTTCACGCCGCGTTCGTGTAACACGGCCCTCGTGCAGCAAATGGTTGAGGTGGCCAACCGCCTCGACCAGCGCCAGCCCATATTCGCCGCCAGAGATTTGGCGTTTGAACAGGGGTGGAAAGCAGTCGCCCGCCACATGGGGTTCAGCCAAGAACGCTTCCAGTCGGTCGAGCGCGTTATGGTGGTTGGAAATCAGCTGCTTCATCCGCGTCGGCAGGCCTTTGAAGGGCAGCTTGTGACCGGGCAGCACCAATTGATCTGCCGTTGCATACGCTTGAAGCCTTTCGCAGGCCTCGAGCCATTCGCCAACCGGGTCAGCTTCGGGCTCTGTCGCGTAAACGCCCAAGTTCGGGCTGATGGTCGCCAACAACTGGTCGCCGCCGATCACCAGCTCTCCGTCTGTAGACCAAAGCGTCGCATGTTCCGGGGCGTGGCCATTACCGATGCGAACGATCCAATCGTGACCGCCGAAACTGATCTGGCTGCCCTCTTTGATGCGGCGAAATCCCAGGGGCATGTCGGCGACGATGTCGGCGTAGTTGAACGGACGCTCGGACAGGCGTTTTTCGTAAACATCCTTGGCCATGCCAGCAGCACGCCAATAGGCGAGCGTTTCGTCAACCGGCACCATTTGTTCGTCCAAAAGCAGCATCCGCGCAAACAGCCAAGCCGTGCGGGTGGCGATCAGCTCTGCGCCGTGGTCGCGTTGAAACCAACCCGCCAACCCAACATGGTCGGGGTGGTGATGGGTCACGATAACGCGCGTGATGGGCTTGCCACCCATAGGACCCGCCATCAGCGTTTCCCAGATGCGACGGGTACGTTTGCTGTCAAAGCCCGTGTCGACAATCGTCCAGCCGTCCGGGTCTTCAAACGCAAAGACATTCACGTGGTCCAGCGCCATAGGCAGCGGTAGACGCATCCAAAGGACGCCTTTTGCGACGTCAATCGCTTCTCCTTCATCCGGTGCATCTGGAAAGGGGAAGCGCAGTGCAGGGTTTTTTGATTGGCTCACGAAGCAAGGTCTTCCGGGCTGAGCGCATAAAGGCCAGCTGCACCGGTGCGTGCTTGCGCAAACTGGGCGGTATGTTCGGGCAACAGGCGGTTGATATAGAAACGAGCAAGTTCGGTCCGGGTGCCCTTGCCGCCTTCGGCAATCGCCGCGCGCAGGTGGAAATGGGCGCCAAGGACGCGCGCAAAGCCCATCAAGAACGGTACGGCACCTGCAAAACGATCCTGCATGTCGGATTGTTCAACCATCCATTCGGTGGTTTCACGAAGGTCTTCGGCAGCGGACCAGACCGCTTCGGACATATTGGGAAAATCAGCGCGGGCGGCTTCGGCTTGGGCTTCGATTTCGTCCAACAGACGGAATGCAGCCTCGCCTCCATCCATCAACTTGCGACCCACAAGGTCCATCGCTTGGATGCCGTTTGTACCTTCGTAGATCGCAGTAACGCGTACATCGCGGGAATGCTGGGCTGCGCCCGTTTCTTCGATGAAACCCATGCCGCCATGGACCTGTACGCCAAGATGGCTGACAAGCATCCCGACTTCGGTGCCATAGGCTTTGACGATGGGGGTCAGAAGAGCGGCGCGGGATTTCCAGTCGGCATCACCCGTGGCGCGCGCCATGTCGAGCGTCAGGGCCAGCGACATCGCCATCGAGCGTGCGGCGAAAAGCTCGGTCCGCATTTGGGTCAGCATGCGGCGCACATCGGCGAAATCAATGATCGCGCCTGTTCCGTCATCCCCTAGCGGAGTGAGACCTTGCTTGCGCTCCATCGCATAGGCCAGTGCTTCCTGATATGCGCGTTCGCCCACACCGTAGCCCTGAACACCCACACCCATACGGGCGTTGTTCATCATGGTGAACATCGCGGCCATGCCTTTGTGCGGTTCGCCGACAAGCCAACCCGTGGCGCCTTCGAAAGACATCACAGCCGTCGGGCTGCCGTGCAGACCCATTTTGTGTTCAAGGCTGACCACGCGCAGGCCGTTCTTTTCACCCAGATTGCCATCCGCATCGGGGATTAGCTTTGGAACCATGAACAGGCTGATGCCTTTGGTGCCGGGCACGCCGTCGGGCAGGCGGGCCAGGACAAGGTGGCATACGTTTTCGGTGATGTCGTTGTCGCCCCACGAGATGAAGATCTTCTGGCCGGTAACGGCATATGTGCCATCGCCATTATCCTCGGCCTTAGAAGACAGCGCCCCAACATCCGACCCGGCCTGCGGTTCGGTCAGGTTCATCGTGCCAGCCCATTCGCCCGAGATGAGCTTGGGAAGGTATAGCTCTTTCAACGGGTCCGACGCGTGATGCTCCAACGCCTCGATCTGGCCTTGTGTCATCAGCGGGCACAATTGCAGCGAAAGGCAACTGGCGGACATCATGTCGTTGACAGCAGTTTGCAGTGTCAGTGGCAGTCCCATGCCCCCGTATTCTGGGTCCGCTGCCATGCCGATCCAACCGCCCTCTGCGACGGCCTTGTATCCATCCGAAAATCCGGGCGAGGTGCGCACGACACCGTTTTCCAACACAGCTGGATTCAGGTCGCCGTTCCTGTTTAGAGGAGCCAGAATATCTTCGCACATCTTGCCCGCTTCAGACAAAACTGCGGATGCAACATCCGACGTTGCCTCGGCAAACATTTCAGTTTCAGGAAGCTGGTCGTAACCAATGATATGGTCGAACAGGAACTGAAAGTCATCGGTTGTCGCGCGGTAGGTCATGGTCGGTCCTTGGTTGATCTGTTCTTTGGTCGAACAGGCAAATCACTTGGCATCTGGGCAATCGCCCTTTAACTGAGCCTCTATTCCCCATTACCGAAGGTCCGTGGGGCATCAAAGGGAAACGCAGCGTCATGAGTGATGACAGGCTGAAAACTGAAATTCTGAACGCAGATGTGGACGGCATCGCGCGCGCGGCATCTCTGTTGCGCGGTGGAGCGCTTGTGTCTTTCCCAACCGAGACGGTTTATGGCCTTGGGGCCAATGCCACCGATAACCACGCTGTCGCACGTATTTTTGAGGCGAAGAACCGGCCTCAGTTCAACCCGCTGATTGTTCATTTACCCTCGTTGGAAGCGGTCGAGGACTATGCAGTGTTGGAAGGTGCGGCGCTTGACCTTGCCCAAGCGTTCTGGCCCGGCCCGTTGACCTTGGTCTTGCCGCTTAAGCCGAATTCCGGGCTGTCTAAGCTGGTGTCCGCCGGGTTGGAGAGCGTTGCCATTCGTGTGCCAGCGCATCCCTTGGCGCAAGAATTGCTTAAGGAAGCCGGCGTGCCTGTCGCGGCACCTTCTGCCAACCCATCGGGCCGGATCAGCCCATCGACAGCGGGGCATGTTATCAATGGCCTGTCTGGCAAGATCGAGGCCGTTTTGGACGGCGGTCCATGCGACGTAGGGGTGGAAAGCACGATCGTGGGGATCGACCCCACGCCCGTGCTGTTGCGCCCCGGTGGCCTGCCGATTGAGGCACTAGAGGCTGCGCTGGGCGGTCCAATTGCTACGCGACAGGAAAGCGCAACGATCACTGCGCCCGGTCAGTTGTCGTCGCATTACGCGCCCAATGCGATGATGCGACCGAACGCGGAAACCACCATAGCAGGCGAGCGTTTGTTGGGGTTTGGTCATGTCGAGGCTGACCTGAACCTATCCCCGTCAGGTGATCTGGTCGAAGCGGCGGCCAATCTGTTTCAGATGTTACACCAACTAGATGAAGAAGCGGATACGCCAATCGCAGTCTCACCAATTCCGGATCATGGGATGGGGCGGGCGATAAATGACCGTCTGCGCCGGGCAGCCGCCCCGCGCGGATAGACGTTTCAGGCGCTTCCGCCCTCGGCCGATAACAACAGCGGATCAACACCAAGCTTGGCAAGTGCAGCCTTCCATTTGCCGCCATTATCATCGCTAAACACGATGGCTTTTTCGGCGTCACAAGTCAGCCAAGCGTTTTGCTGTAGCTCGTCTTCTAGCTGCCCCGGCGACCACCCAGCGTAACCCAAAGCAGCAAGGCAATCGGCTGGACCTTCCCCATGGGCCATCGCTTCAAGAATATCGCGGGTGGCGGTCATCGAAAACTCGTCGTCGACCTTCATGGTCGAGCCGTCATTGTTATACTCGCCCGAATGCAAAATAAACCCACGGCCACCTTCCACAGGGCCACCAAAAAACACCTCGGTGGCCTTTGTGATCGAGCTTGCGTCGATATCCAGTTGCGACAGGATATCGCCAAGCGAAACCTCGGGTGCTGGTTTGTTGATGATTAGCCCCATGGCACCTTCTGGCGAATGGGCGCACATGAAGACGACCGAGTGTTCAAACCGAGGATCTCCCATGCCGGGCATGGCAATCAGAAGCTTTCCGCTCAGGTCCATGGTGATGTCATCGGTTGCACTCATATCATCAGCAAAGCGTTCGAACGCGGGAAAGGCAAGGCGGAAATCGGGGGAAACGGTAACGTTCTCTCCCCGAAATGTGATTTCACATTGTTGGGGCGGGGTTTATGTATCTGATTATGAATTGGACCTCGACCCTTGCTGCGGCTTTTTTGGCCGTGACCGTATTTTGCGCCCCTGCGTCTGCCCAAAGCGGTCTGCCGCCGGCGATTGAAGATATCGTCGATATCGAGGTGCTGCCCGGTTGGCGTGGGTCAGACGGTCAACATATGGCCGCTTTGCGGATCAGGCTAGCTGATGGGTGGAAAACTTATTGGCGTGCGCCGGGGCAATCCGGCATTCCACCAAGTTTGAACTGGAGCGGGTCAGACAACCTCAAAGGGGTCAAGTTTCATTGGCCGGTGCCGGATGTGTTTGATGTTGGCGGCATGCAAACCATTGGATACGAGCAAGAGCTGGTGCTTCCGATGACGCTTGTGCCGAAGTCTTCGGGCAAACCGATCGCGTTGAGCGGGAAGGTCAACCTCGGTGTGTGTAAGGATGTGTGCATCCCGGCGGATGTCTCGATCTCTGTGGCGCTGCCTGCACAAGGTGCTGGCTCAAAGGCGCCCATCAAACGCGCACTGAGACAGCGTCCAGACACAGCTAAAGAAGCGGGTTTGCGCGGGGCGGTCTGTGATGTCGAACCGATTTCAGATGGGCTGCGAGTCACGGTAAAGATCGACATGCCCAAACTCGGACCAAACGAGGTTGTTGTGGTTGAAACCGCAGACCCCTCGGTTTGGGTGTCTCAGGTATCGACTGCTCGCGAAGGGCGCGCCCTGACGTCAGTGACAGAACTGGTGCCAAGCTCGGGCAAACCGTTCTTGTTGAACCGTTCCGATTTACGGCTGACAGTGCTGGCTGCGGGGCGTGGTGTCGACATACGCGGTTGTACCGGCAGTTAACCTGCCCACACCCAAAGCCCACATTTACGTCGCCAAAGCGCCATTTCCTGCCGCCTTTCCCGTTGCGACTCTGATCACCACTGCATATACCCATGCCTGACGAAGCCCATAGGGCCAGAGAGGTTGGCTGCCGATGATCGACCCAAACGGGGATCGGACGCAGCGTCGTCGAAGACTACGGACAGCCTCTTTGCGCCCAAAAAACCTGCGTAAAAGGATGTCTAAATGACCCGTCTACTACTACTCGCTCTTGGCCTGCTGGCTGGCCCTGCCATCGCCCATCCCGGTCATATCGGAGAGATTGCCGGGCATGGACATATTGGCGGGATCATCCTGATTGGACTGGCCGCCGCAATTGGGCTCTGGGCCGCCCTAAAGGGCTCAAAAAAGGATGAGGCGCAGGGCGACAGCGCTGACGATGCAAGTGAAGATGGGCCGCAGGAGGCATAAGCCATGTCGAAGATTGGTGTAATGATCTGCGGGCACGGCTCGCGTAGCCAGGATGCTGTCGATCAATTCGCGATCCTAGCTGAAAAACTGCCAGCGCTTCTGCCCAAAGATTGGATGACCGACTATGGCTATCTAGAGTTTGCCAACCCGGTAATCCGCGACGGTTTGGATCGTCTGCGCGAAGCTGGATGTGACCGAATTCTGGCCGTTCCGGGCATGTTGTTTGCGGCGATGCACACCAAGAACGACATTCCAACTGTTCTGAACACCTATGCCACCAAGCACGGCATCGACGTAACTTATGGACGCGAGCTGGGGGTTGATCCCAAGATGATCGCCGCCGCTGGCGATAGGGTCAGCGAGGCCGTCGCTAAGGCCAATGCCGAGCATGGCGAAGTGCCTTTGGAAGAGACATGCCTTGTCGTCATTGGACGCGGAGCCTCGGACCCTGACGCGAACGGAAACGTCGCCAAGGTGGCACGGCTTTTGCAAGAAGGGTTGGGGTTTGGCTGGCTTGAAGTAGGCTACTCCGGCGTAACTTTCCCACTGGTTGAGCCCTGCCTGAACCATGTGACTAAACTGGGCTACAAGCGCGTTGTCGTGTTCCCCTATTTCCTGTTCTCAGGCATTCTGATCGACCGGATTTATGGCTTCACCGACAAAGTGGCTGCTGAAAACCCTGACATCGACTTCGTCAAAGCGGGTTACCTGAATGACCACCCGAAAGTGCTGGAAACCTTTGCCGAGCGTGTGACCGAGCAGCTTGGCACCGTCCCGCCACCCAATTGCGGCACTTGTGGTTACCGTACACAAGTCTTGGCGCTGGATGGCGACGAAGAACGCACTATTCCTGTCGAAGATCGCGCGAAGCATCCGGCCTTTGCTGACGTGCCGCCACCCACCTGTGTGATGTGCAAATACCGCGTTGAAGTGCTTGGGTTCGAAGCCGAGGTTGGCGCCATTCAGGAAAGCCACCACCACCATGTTGAAGGGCAGGGGGCGTCCGCGCCAGGCTCGAACGTGGCGGATTGTTCGCTGTGCGATACGTTCTGCACCGGCGAATGTCGTTTGCACATGGGACATCACCACCATCACCACGGTGACGACGACCATCACCACCACGATCATGATCACCACCATCATCACGACCATGACCACGTTCATGCAGAGTACCCTCATGCGAAACACCCGCACGGGCCAGAATCGGCGCGTTCGAAATGAGCGATGGTGGCCGCTCCTCGGGCCCCAATGGGGCCGCTCCGTCGCGCCCCGCGCTCAGGTATGAGCGCGACCCGTCCGCGATCTATGCGCAGTCCTTTGCAACCTTGCGCAAAGAGGCGCGGTTGGATCGGTTTCCTGGTGGTATGGCGGCACTTGCGACACGTGTGATCCACGCGTGTGGGATGGTCGAGGTCGCGGACCGTCTGGCGTTCTCGCAAAACGCCTATGAAGCGGGTCATGAGGCGTTGAAAGCGGGTGCACCGGTGTTTTGCGATTGCGAAATGGTCGGTGCCGGGATCATTCGCCGCTATTTACCCAATCATAACGAAGTGATCGTGACGCTGAATGACCCTAGCGTGCCCGCGCTGGCAAAAGAGATCGGCAACACTCGATCCGCCGCCGCGGTCGAGCTGTGGGTGGAGCGTCTTGAAGGCGCTGTTGTTGCCGTTGGCAACGCACCGACTGCGCTGTTTCACTTGCTCGAACTGATCGACGCCGGTGCACCAAAACCAGCTGTGATCTTGGGCTTCCCGGTTGGGTTCGTGGGGGCAGCTGAAAGCAAAGCTGAACTGGCAGGCAATCCACGCGGCTGTGACTTTGTCGCGCTGCGGGGCCGTCGTGGTGGGTCCGCGATCGCCTCTGCCGCAGTGAACGCGCTTGCCGCCGGACTGCCGGAGGAAAAGATATGACAACCCCTTGGCTTCACATCGTTGGTATTGGCGAAGACGGCATTGCCGGTTTGACACCAGCCACACGCGCGGTCGTTGATGCCGCCGAAGTCATCGTCGGCGGATCGCGCCACCACGACTTGATCGACGGCAATGCGGAGCGTCTTGCATGGCCGTCACCCTTCGACAGCTTGATCGGCGAGCTCACCAAGCGCGAAGGCAAACGGGTTGTGGTTTTGGCGACTGGTGATCCGCTTTGGTACTCGGTCGGCGCAAAGATCGGGCGCCACATCGACCCCGCGCATATCGTTTATCACCCGCAGGTCGGCGCGTTCCAATTGGCTGCCGCTCGGATGGGTTGGTCTATGGCCGATCTGGAAACTCTGACCGTGCATGGCCGCCCGGTCGAGCAGATGATTGCGTTTATCCAACCGGATATCCGTCTTTTGATCCTGACGACCGGGGCCGAGACACCGGGTCAGATTGCACGCTTCCTTTCGGAACGTGGTTTCGGCAAATCACGCATGACAGTGCTGGCCCATATGGGCGGCGATGACGAAGCGCGCTTTGACGGTATTGCCGAAAGTTGGGATCACGAGGTGCCGGAATTCAACACGCTTGCGGTTGAATGCGTGGCCGCCCCTGACGCGGCGCTGTTGCCACGCGTTCCGGGACTGGCAGACAAGCTGTTTCAAAGCGATGGCACAATGACCAAGCAAGAGGTGCGGGCAGTCACATTGGCCAAGCTGATGCCAATGCGCGGTGCATTGCTGTGGGATATCGGCACTGGCTGCGGTTCGATCGCCATCGAATGGATGCGCGGTGCGCGCTATGCGCGGGCGATTGGGATTGAACCTCGTGCTGATCGCCGGGCGATGGCTGCGGCGAATGCGTTGGCGCTGGGTGTGCCGAAGCTCGATCTGGTGGATGGCGAAGTACCAGCAGCGCTTGGTGGGTTAGAAGCGCCAGACGCGATTTTCATCGGTGGGGGGCTGTCGGAAGAGGTGTTCGATGCGGCTTGGGCCGAGCTGAAACCGCTCGGGCGGCTTGTTGCAAACGCCGTGACGCTGGACAGCCAGTCTTTGCTCGTGGCCCTGCATCAAAAACACGGCGGGCAGCTTGTGAAACTGTCTGTTGAGCGCGCCGAGCCCTTGGGCCCGCATCAAGGCTGGAAACCTCTGCGTCCCGTCACTCAGTGGAGTCTGATCAAACGATGAACGGAACGCTGTACGGAGTGGGCCTTGGCCCGGGGGATCCCGAGCTGATGACGCTTAGGGCTGCGCGATTGATCAGCGCCGCGAAAGTGGTCGCTTATCCAACGCTGGAGGGGGGCGACAGCTTTGCGCGATCCATTGCAGCAGATTTGATCCAGAAAGATGCGGATGAGATTGCGATGGATGTGCCCATGACGGTCGAACGTGCGCCAGCGCAGGCGGCCTATGATATAGGCGCAGAGCAAATTGCAGCACGGCTTGAGGCTGGCGACGATGTTGTTGTCCTGTGCGAGGGCGACCCCTTTTTCTACGGCTCGTTCATGTATCTATTCGCGCGTTTGTCCGAACGGTTCGAGACGCAAATTGTGCCCGGCGTTACCTCTGTCACGGCCTGTGCAGCACGCGCGCGCAAGCCATTGGTCGCGCGCAATGAACGCCTGACTGTGCTGCCCGGTCCCCTTCCCGAAGATGAACTGCGCACCCGTATCGAAGGCGCTGAAAGTGTTGCCATCATGAAAGTTGGTCGCCACCTGCCCAAAATTCGGGGTGTGATCGAAGCGCTGGGTCTTGTTGATAAAGCGACCTATATCGAGCGCGCCTCACTGCCCGAAGAAGTTGTCTTACCTCTGTCCGAGGCACCCGAAAAAGCCCCCTATTTCTCGATGATCCTTCTTGCGAAAGGAAATGATCCATGGCTGTGATGCCTGTTGTTGTCTGCCTGAATGCGTCAGGCGAAGCCTTGGCCCACAAGGTCGCATCCCTACTGGGTGCTCAAGTTCATGGGCGTGAGGGGCGGGTCGCGCAAGCCGATGCGTTCTTCCCTAATGCGCTGGACCACGTGCGGATGTTGTTTGCCGCTGGGACGCCGATTGTGGGCGTTTGTGCAGCTGGCATCCTGATCAGAGCGGTCGCGCCGATCCTTGCCAACAAACTGGCCGAGCCGCCCGTTGTGGCCGTTGCCGATGATGGATCAGCCGTTCTGCCTTTGCTGGGCGGACACCGTGGCGCCAATCGTCTGGCATCACAGATCGCCAAGGACATTGGCGCAACGGCTGCCGTGACCACCGCAGGCGACGTGTCGATGGGCGTGGCGTTGGATGAGCCTCCTGTTGGATACCGGTTGGCTAACCAAAAGGACGCCAAAGAGGCGATGGCAGAACTGCTGTCCGGTGCTGGCGTGTCCATCATGGGTGAGAACATCTTTGACATCGAAGATGCAGGGGGTTCGGTCGAACTTGTTGTCTCGGAAGCGCCGGTCGAGACCGGCCCGACCCGTCTGGCCTATCACCCGCAACGCTTTGCGCTGGGAGTGGGCTGCGCGCGCGACGCGGACCCGGCAGAGCTGTGGCAGAACGTGTCCGAGCAATTGGCCGCTGCCAACATCGCCCCTGAAGCGATTGCTTGCGTTACCTCGCTCGGCCTGAAAGCCGATGAGCGTGCGATGAACGATCTGGCGCGCCGTCTGGGCGTGCCGTTCCGCGTGTTCACCGCCGAAGAACTGGAAGCCGAGGCCGCGCGTTTGGCGAACCCTTCGGACGTGGTGTTCGAAGAAGTGGGCTGTCACGGTGTGTCCGAAGGTGCTGCATTGGCGGCCGCTGGACCCGACGCCGAACTGTTCGTCGAGAAGGTCAAAACCGCCAACACCACCTGCGCCATTGCCCGCGCGTCGGAGCCAATCACCGAGATGTGCGGCCGTTCGCGTGGCAAGCTGTCCATCGTCTCGATCGGGCCGGGCCAGCACACATGGCGCACGCCCGAGGCCAGCCATCTGTTGCAGGAGGCCGAGGAATTGGTGGGCTACGGTCTTTACATCGACCTGATCGGCCCGTTGGCTGCCGGCAAGACCCGCTCGGACTTCCCTCTGGGAGGCGAAGAAGACCGCTGCCGCTATGCGCTGGAGCAAGCGGGCAAAGGCAAGAACGTCGCGCTGGTGTGTTCGGGCGACGCGGGTATCTATGCGATGGGTGCGCTGGTTTATGAACTGCTTGACCGTGGTCCGGAGGAAAAAGGCGTATCGGATGCAGCGCGTCGGGTCGAAGTGGTGTCCACCCCCGGTGTGTCCGCACTGCAAGGGGCAGCCGCCCGCGCAGGTGCGCCGTTGGGGCATGATTTCTGTGCCATTTCACTGTCAGACCTATTGACCCATCGCGAGGATATCGTGAAACGCCTTCATGCCGCCGCCGAGGGTGACTTTGTGATCGCTTTCTACAATCCGGTGTCGATGAAGCGTCGGACTCTGCTTGCCGAAGCCCGAGATATTCTGCTGAAGCACCGCCCGGCGGATACGCCAGTGATGTTGGCGTCGAACCTTGGCCGCCCGACCGAGAACATCCGCTATCGTCGCTTGGACGAATTGCAGGTGGATGAAGTCGATATGCTGACCGTTGTTCTGGTCGGATCGTCCAACTCGCGCCTTGCCCAATTGGGTGAAGGCCCCCGCATGTTTACCCCCCGTGGCTATGCCCGCCGCATTGATGGAGACCTGTCATGACCGTCTATTTCATTGGCGCAGGCCCCGGTGATCCCGAACTTCTGACCCTGAAAGCGCAGCGCGTGATTGGTGAGTGCCCCGTGTGTCTTTACGCTGGTTCGCTGGTCCCGCCTCAGGTTGTGGCTTGTGCCCCCGATGACGCCAAAGTCATGGATACGGCTGCGATGACGCTGGACGACACCCATGCCGAGATCAAAGCCGCTCATGCGCTTGGGCAGGACGTTGCCCGTGTGCATTCCGGTGACCCGTCGCTTTACGGTGCAATTGCCGAGCAAATTCGCCGTTTGAAAGCTGACGGGATTGACTATCAGGTCATCCCCGGCGTGCCCGCATATGCCGCCGCCGCTGCTGCTTTGGGCCAAGAATTAACCATCCCCGAGATTGCGCAATCCATCGTTCTGACGCGGATGTCGATGCAATCAACGTCAATGCCCGAAGGTGAAACGCTTGAGAATTTTGCCAAGACCGGTGCGACCCTCGCCATTCATCTTGCCGTGCGCAATATGCGTGAAATCGAGAGAGTCTTGATCCCCTACTACGGCGAAGATTGTCCTGTTGTGGTCGCATATCGCGTTGGGTGGCCGGATGAGATGATGATCCGTGGAACACTTGCTGACATCCGCAAGAAAGTGCGCGCAGAAAAGATCACCCGGACCGCGTTGATCCTTGCCGGACCCGCGCTGGATCGTGGTCGGGACTTCAAAGATTCGGCCCTATACGACCCGGCGAAACCGCATGTGTTGCGCCCCGTCGTCGGTGTTGATCTGGTCGAGGATCACAACACCTGATCCAACAGGGCCGCCACCACGTATTCCTTGCATGCTGTACGCACGTATCGAGGTAAAATCATGAGCCGCCCTGACACTGCTCTTTTGCTCTTCCGTGATGATTTGCGGCTGGCAGATCATCAGGCATTGTCCGCAGCGGTGGCGGTGGGGCATGACTTGGTTCTTGCTTACGTTGTTGATCCAAATGCGCCCTACGCTCCGGGTGGTGCACGTCGGTGGTGGCTGCATCATACACTCGACACCTTGGCACAAGAGGTCCAAAGCCGGGGTGGGCGGCTGGTCTTGCGGTTCGGAGATACCGGCGAAGAGGTCCAGCGCCTTGCCGACGAAACCGGCGCGCGCGCTGTTTATTGGAGCCGTCGCTATACTCCAGACGAAGTTACCGCCGACACGCGGTTGAAGGCCGATCTGACCGCGCGCGGCATTACAGTCCATAGCCATCCAGGCCGGTACCTGTTGGAGCCGTGGCAGGTCGCGACGAAAACCGGAACACCTTTTCGTGTGTTCACACCATTCTGGCGGGCATGTCGGGCGCGGATTGAAGCAGCAGGTCTGGGTGATCCGTTGCCGGTGCCCGCAAACCTTAGATTTGCGAAACCACCTGCATCAGAGCCGTTGGAAAGCCTTAATCTTCTACCGCATTCGCCCGACTGGGCAGCGGGCTTCACCCCGTGCTGGACGCCCGGAGAGGCCGGGGCTTATCGCCAACTTGAGGGTTTTCTTGGTGATGGCGCGGTGGGTTATGCCGAAGGGCGTGATTTTCCGGCGCGTCCAAACACCTCGCGTCTATCGCCCTATTTGCAATCCGGCGCGATCAGTCCCGGCCAGATTTGGGCAGCTACACAACGAGCGGAGCACTTGGGCCGGCTCTCTGGTCGTGACGTCGAGAAGTTTCAGGCAGAGCTTGGGTGGCGCGATTTCTCGGCCCATTTGCTGTTTCATAACCCTGAACTGATGGAAACGGAGTTCCAGCCAAAGTTTCGCGCCTTTCCATGGCGAACTGACCCGGACACGCTGGCAAGATGGCAGGCGGGGCAAACCGGCTATCCCATCGTGGACGCGGGGATGAGAGAGCTTTGGCAGACTGGCTATATGCACAATCGGGTTCGCATGGTCGTGGCCTCGTTTTTAGTGAAACACCTTCGGATTGACTGGCGCGCGGGTCGCGACTGGTTTTGGGACACGTTGGTGGATGCCGATCTGGCGTCGAACACGGCCAGCTGGCAGTGGGTTGCCGGCTGTGGGGCCGATGCCGCACCCTATTTCCGTGTGTTCAATCCTATGACGCAGGCGAGAAAATTCGACCCAGGTGGCACCTATATCCGGCAATATGTGCCAGAACTGTCTCGTCTCCCGAACCGTTACGTCGCGGCCCCGTGGGAGGCACCTGACACAGCTCTTGAAGCCGCGGGCGTGGTGCTTGGCGCAAGCTATCCTGAACCGATGGTTGAACACGCAGCCGCCCGTCGTGCTGCGCTTGAAGCATTCGAAGGATTGTCGACCGCCGATTAAAACCGGTGCTAGGGTACTATCGCTCGACAATCCTCCAAAGCTTTACTTGACCGTTACTATTTCCATGCCATCATTGCTGGGCTTGGAGGTGGACATGTTGGAATTTTTACCCAAAGAGGTGCGCGAGGGCCTGGAAGCTGCGCGTAAGAAAGACCTTAAAAAGAAGAGCCGCCTGCGCATTCGTGTGAATGAAGAGGTGTTCCCAGTGCTGAAATTCTGGGACACGGGATTCGCACTCGATGGCGAACGTGCGCCGCATTTGCGCGGGTTGGTCGACCTCTATGATGGATCGCGCCACCTTTATCAGTGCCTGATCATCGCCTCGGAAGAGGAGGACGGTCAGATGAAATACGAATTCAAGCGCAAGGCAGAGGCGCATGACCAAGTGCCACGGGATTACGCGCGAGAAGAGAGTGCGCCTGTTGCGCTGATCGAAGGGCAAAGTTGATTAGGTTCTAACTGACGATTGGAACGGTTAGGGTCTGATTTCGACCTCGGTTCCAATCGGTGTAACGACCCAAAGCTCTTGTATTTCGTCATTGGACAAGGCGATACAACCGGCAGTCCAGTCATGATTGATTTTCTCTGCGCGCCGACGGCCATTTGGTTGGCCGTGGATGAAAATATCACCTCCGGGGCTTATGCCATCACGCCGAGCACGGGAAATGTCCTCTGGCCGGGGGTAATTTATCCCGAGGGACAGGTGGAACGCGCTTCGGTCGTTGCGACGGTCGATTTGGAAGATGCCTTCGGGCGTTTTGCCATCGCCTTCGATCATCTTGTCGCCTTCTGGTGCGAACCCCAATGCGATCTCATAGCTGCGAACGGGCGCCCCGTTCTGATAGGCGGTGAGCGTGCGTGCGGATTTTTCGATCACGATACGGTCGATCTGACCTGCGATTGGCTCAAGCGTTTGTGGCGGCGCTGGCGGCGCGTATCTGTCCCAAAGCAGCATGCCAACGGCGCCGATCAAAATCAGTAAGCCAATCCGCGACAAAAAACGAAAAAATCTATTCATGTCGCGGGTTTGTGACATGCCGCACCAAGGTGCAAGCTGGTCTTACTCAGTTCTTATGCGTCGGCAAATCTCTGCCCGTTGGGTCTATTGCAGATCGCGAAAGGCGTCTTGCATCCGGGCTACTGCCTCTTCAACGCGTGCGCCTTGTGTGGCGAGGTTGAAGCGCTGGAAACCCTCGCCGCCGGTGCCAAAACCCGGACCTGGGCTGACGGCAATGCGGGCACTGTCCCGGATGCGTGCGATCACCTCGTCATGTGACATGCCGGTTGCCGAAAAATCGACCCAAGCCAGATAGGTGGATTGCAATGGCAGGGATTTCACACCGGGGATGGTGTTGATGCCCTCGTCAAAGATCGTTCTGTTGCGTTGCAGGTGCGCCACCTGTGCGTCGACCCATTCAGCCCCTTTGGGCGAATACGCTGCCGTGATCATCGACAAAGCAATCATTCCGGGGCCGTAGTCCAGCTGGCTGAGCCGCTTCTTCATCGCGGCCCGCAAGGTGGGGTCCGAGATGATCATGTTGCCCGTGCGCTGACCGGCAATGTTGAAGGTTTTTGAGGCCGCAGTCAGTGTTACCAAATGGGATGCCGCTTCGGGAGCTGCAATGGCCGTCGGTGTGAAGGTATTCCCAGGATAGATCAAATCGTGATGGATTTCGTCAGACACCAACAACAGGCCGTTGCGCCGTGCAAAGTCGGCCACCGCGCGCAGTTCCTCGTCCGTCCAGATCCGTCCCGAGGGGTTCTGTGGCGAACACCAAAGAATCATCTTTTCATTCCCGGTCAGACGGGATTGTGCGTCGTCCAGATCAAGCTCGTACCGATCGCCATTCAACGCCAGCGGGCATTCGACGACCTTGCGGTTGTTCTTGCCGACCTTCATTGCAAACTCGTGGTAGACAGGGGTGAAGATCACAACACCATCACCGGGCTCGCTCCAGACATCCAAGCAAAGGGCAATGGCATTACCCAAACCTTGCGAGGTTAGTATCCAGTCGGGATCGACCTCCCAGTTATGGCGCGTTTTCATCCACCAAGCGACCGCGTTCAGATAGTCGGGATGCTCCCACGAGTATCCAAACACGCCATGCTCGGCTGCGTGTTTGATTGCGTCGATCACGCAGGGCGCGGTGGGGTAGTCGCTGTCGGCGGTCCACATCGCCAAGCCATCTGACGCGGACACGCCGAACAGCGCCTCCATCTTATCCCATTTGGTGGAGTTCGTGCCGCGGCGGTCTACGATCTGGTCAAAATTCATCTTGTTTCCTTCTTTCCGGCACGGTAGCGGTTTGAGACCGCGAGGCAAGGGTGCGTGGCTGGCTGTTCGTCGGGCGAAAGTTCTGATATTTAAACACATTGATCAACAAAGTTCTGCACTTGTCGGCTATTATGGGAAAATATTCAGGTTTGTTGAGCCAATCGGGGCATATTTCCCGTATGAGTTGGCAATCGCTACCCCTCGCAAAACAACCGCCCCATTGCGCCAGCCAATTCCATAGCCTAAATCCACCGCATGAGCATTAGACCCATCCTTATCCACCCCGATCCTCGGCTAAAAAAAGTGGCCGATACTGTGCCTGATCTGTCTGACGATCTGCGTCAGCTGGCAGATGACATGTTGGAGACCATGTATGACGCGCCCGGTATTGGCCTGGCTGCGCCTCAGGTCGGGGTGCTCACGCGCCTGATCGTTCTGGATTGCGTGCGCGATGAAAGTGAACCCGCGCAACCGGTGATCATGTTCAATCCCGAGGTCATCCAATCCTCGGATGATCTGAATGTCTATGAAGAGGGCTGCCTGTCGATCCCGGAACAGTATGCTGAAGTGACCCGCCCGAAAGAAGTTAGCGTGCGTTGGTTGGATCGGGATGGAAATGTGCAGCAACAGGATTTTGACGGGTTGTGGGCGACATGCGTACAGCACGAAATTGATCACCTAAACGGCAAACTTTTCATCGATTACCTGAAGCCGCTGAAACGCCAGATGATCACGCGCAAGATGCAAAAGCTGAAACGAGAGCTGGCGCGGACGTGACCCATCGCCCGTTTCTGAAATACCCCCACAAATGCCTGCGTACCGCCGCAGACCCGGTTGAGATCATCACTGATGAAACGCGTGCCATTTGGGATGAGATGATCGAGGCTATGGACGCCATGCCTGGCGTTGGTCTTGCTGCGCCTCAGATTGGGGTGATGCAACGGCTGGCGGTCGTCGATGCCTCGGATGAGCGCGGCAAGGCTGTGCGCATGGCGAATCCGGAAATCCTGCACCAGTCCACTCAGCTTCGCGACCACGAAGAAGCCAGTCCGAACTTGCCGGGTGTGTCGGCTGCGATCAGACGCCCGCGTGCTGTCACTGTACGATTCCTGAACGAACAGGGCGAGGTGGAAGAGAAAGACTTTGTCGGTATATGGGCCACGTCGGTCCAGCATCAGATTGATCACCTCAATGGTCGCATGTATTTCGACAATCTATCGAAGATGAAACGCGACATGCTGGTCAAGAAGGCAAGGAAGCTGGCAAGATGAGACTGGTGTTCATGGGATCGCCCGATTTCTCGGTGCCCGTACTTGAGGCGTTGGTCGCCGCTGGGCACGAGATTGCGGCGGTCTATTGCCAGCCACCCCGTCCTGCAGGGCGCGGAAAGAAGGATCGGCCCGGTCCGGTTCATGTTCGCGCCTTGGAGTTGGGGCTCGAGGTCCGGCATCCTGCTTCCCTAAAGGATGCTGAGGAACAAGAAACATTTGCAGCTTTAGGTGCGGATGCGGCAGTTGTCGTTGCCTATGGCCTTATCCTTCCGCAAGCCATCCTTGATGCCCCGGTACTTGGCTGCTTGAACATTCATGCTTCACTTCTTCCGCGCTGGCGGGGTGCTGCACCGATCCACCGCGCCATCATGGCGGGGGATGCAGAGACGGGCGTTTGCATCATGCAGATGGAGGCAGGGCTGGATACCGGCCCGGTTCTGCTGCGTGAAGCGACCCCGATTGGTGCACAGGAAACCACGGCCGGGCTTCATGACCGATTATCGGCGATAGGTGCCCGTCTTGTCGTCGATGCGCTTGGGCGGATTGCTGCCCTGACGCCAGAGCCACAGCCAGAGGAAGGCGTGACATACGCTCAGAAAATCGACAAGTCTGAGGCGCAAGTAGATTGGTCGCGATCTGCGTCCGAGGTTGACCGCCATATTCGCGGGTTGTCTCCCTTCCCCGGTGCCAAGTGTCTAATCGCGGGCGAGCAAGTCAAACTGTTGGCGTCGCGGCTGGCCGATGGAACGGGTGAACCAGGCGAGGTGCTTCATGGTTTGACGATTGCCTGCCAATCCGGTGCAGTGGACATCCTGAAAGCACAGCGTCCCGGTAAACGCGCGATGGATGCCGAGGACTTTCTGCGCGGGTTTGACATGCCAAAAGCCATTGGCTGAAGCACAGTAGATACTGCCCAATTTAAGCTTTGCTTAACCAATCGCTGCCAAGCTCTCGGTATGATTGTCCGCAGCCTTGCTTTCGTTGTCATGCTCACATTCGGGTTCAGCGCGCCCGTTTATGCAGGTGCTTGGCCGCGTGAAGACGGGACCGCCTTTCTGGCTGGCCATGTGCGACAAGACACTGACAACACTGATGATAAACCGGTGATCTCGCTTTACGGCGAATACGGCTTAACACCGCAGTGGGTCGTTGCCGCAAAGCTTGAATATGATCTTCAGGAAGAGGAGGTCGCATACGCGAAACTAGCCGGTCGTTGGCATTTTCCTGATGCGGCTGGCGCTCTGCGCAAAGCATTGAGCTTTGGGATGGAAGGCAGCAAGGACGAGCAGTTTTTGACGCCCGCTATCTATTTCGGTCGTGGCTTTGAAACCCGACTTGGCGCGGGTTGGTTCGATGTTGAGTTGAATGCGAAACTATCAACCGAAACTTGGGATGCAGAATACGGAGCGTTTGCCTTGGTCGGCTTGAAGCCGCACCGCAAGATCATGACGATGATGGGTTTAGACGTGAAGTCTGGGCGTGATCAAAGGCAAGTCAACGTCATCCCATCTCTGGCGTGGCAATACACACCGGGGCGGCATGTTCATCTGGAATGGACGCATGCCTTGGCCGGGGACAACATCGATGAAGTTGCCGCGGGGTTGTGGTTGGAATTCTAAAGACGGTCAGTCCTTAAACGGGGCCATTCCAGCGCGCGCGAGCTCGTCTGCGCGTTCGTTTTCCGGGTGACCAGCGTGTCCCTTGACCCATTCCCATGTCACATGATGGCGGGCTTGGGCTGCGTCCAGTCGTTGCCAAAGTTCAGCGTTTTTCACGGGCTTCTTCGCTGATGTCTTCCATCCGTTGCGTTTCCAGCCATGTATCCAGCCCGTCACACCGTTCTTCACATAGGTGCTGTCGGTCACGACCGTGATGGCACAGGGTTTGCCGAGTGTTTCTAAGGCCATGATGGCTGCCATAAGCTCCATCTGGTTATTCGTGGTCAGTGCCTCGCCACCTTTTAGTTCACGTTCTTTGATGACCTTTTCATCCTCAAGGGCTTGCAGCAATGTTCCCCAGCCACCGGGGCCGGGATTGCCGGAACATGCGCCGTCTGTATATGCAAAGAACTTAGCCATGTGATAACACCACCATGTATTCAGAAATTGAACCTTCCAACCCGCGACCGGCGCCTAGCGTGCTCCTTAACGCAGTGAATCCACATCGCTTCAATGCGGCGTTCAACTGTTCTGGTTGGTAATAACTGTAAAACCGCCCCAGTCGATCACGGCTTTCACCAGATCCGATCTTCATGCCGATATGAAAGACGCCATTTGGCTTTAACGCATTATGAAGTCGCGCCAATGTAGGTTCGAATTCATAGTGAGGCAGGTGAAGTAAACTGAAGTTGGCCCAGATACCGTCGTACAGATCTGTACCGCTGATGTCGGAGAATAGCGCTTGCCGCGCACTCACGCCATTCGCGATCGCACGCTCGACCATCGAAGCCGACCCGTCGACAGCGTCAACCTTATGGCCCACGTCCTGAAATCGAACCGCTGTCAAACCCGGGCCGCAGCCAAGGTCCAGAACATGCGCGTTGTTAGGCAGCTTACCCAGAAACTCGCTAAGGCCAACCGGTGATTTTTCTGCGACACGGGCTTCGTATTCAGCAGCCTCTTTATCATAGACCGCGAGCGTCTCGTGATCTTCGTTCATGCCGGTTCGCGTAGAACACGTGGGACTTTGAATTCGATGTTTTCCTTGGCGGTTTCAACCAATTCCACAGTAACGTCGAAACGAGCCCGAAAGGCGTCGATGACCTCGTCGACCAAGACCTGCGGGGCTGATGCGCCTGCGGTAAGGCCAACCGATCCGATCTCTCCAAGGGCGCGCCAATCAATCTCGGTCGCGCGCTGAACAAGCATGGCGTAGCTACATCCGTTTGCGCGGGCGACTTCAACCAGCCGGCGGGAGTTCGAGCTGTTGGGCGCGCCAATCACCAAAAGCGCATCGACTTTGGGGGCGACAGCCTTGACCGCCTCTTGCCGATTTGTCGTGGCATAGCAGATATCTTCTTTATGTGGCCCTACAATATTCGGGAAGCGCACGCGAAGGGCGTCGACAACCCCTGCGGTATCATCAACCGATAGCGTGGTTTGGGTGATATAGGCCAGTTGATCTGGATCGCGTGGTGACAGAGCTGCGACATCGTCTGCGGTTTCAACCAACAACACTTCACCTTCTGGAAGTTGGCCCATTGTCCCGATGGTCTCGGGGTGTCCGGCATGGCCAATCATAACCATTTGAAGTCCGTTTTGGTGATGGCGTTCGGCCTCAATGTGGACCTTTGAAACCAAGGGGCAGGTCGCGTCGACGAACACCATTTCGCGCCGGTTGGCCTCGGCGGGAACCGCCTTGGCAACACCATGGGCCGAGAAGATGACCGGGCGATCATCGGGGCATTCGTCCAATTCTTCGACAAAGACAGCACCTTTTTCACGAAGGCCGTCCACCACGAACTTATTATGCACGATCTCGTGGCGCACATAGATCGGCGGCCCCCACTTTTCGATCGCCATTTCGACAATCTTGATTGCGCGGTCAACGCCAGCGCAAAACCCATTTGGGGCGGCGAGATATAAAGTAAGGGTTGGCTTTGTCATGGCGTCCTCCATTGAAAAGATGGGTACGCATTTTGTGATGCAAGGTCTAGGGGCGAACGTTGGGAAAGCTCCACACAAAAAAGGCCGGGAGGTGCCCCCGGCCTTTCATTGTTAGCTGATTGAAGGGACTACTCCTCGGTGCGTTCGGGTCGATCAAACTCACGAGGTGGGCGCCCAACAACATCTTTTAGCTCTTCGAGCTCGATAAAGTTGTCGGCCTGACGGCGTAGTTCGTCGGCGATCATCGGGGGCTGGCTACGGATTGTCGACACAACCGAGACACGCACGCCTTGACGCTGCATTGCTTCGACCAACGGGCGGAAATCGCCGTCGCCAGAGAATAGAACGGCATGATCGATATGAGGCGCGAGCTCTAACGCATCGACGGTCAGTTCGATATCCATATTGCCTTTGACTTTACGGCGGCCCATCGAGTCAGTGTATTCCTTGGCCGGTTTGGTCACCATCGAGAAACCGTTATAGTTCAGCCAGTCCACCAGTGGGCGGATCGGTGAATACTCGTCGTTTTCAAGCAGGGCCGTGTAGTAGAACGCGCGAAGCAGCTTGCCTCGGCGCATGAATTCCTGTCGGAGAAGTTTGTAGTCGATGTCAAAGCCCAGCGATTTGGCGGCCGCATAGAGATTTGAACCATCGATGAACAGCGCAAGCCGTTCGTCTCGGTAGAACATAATAATTCCTTTCCAAATTCTCTTCGCCGAACAATCCCGTGAGTGGTATTTAAGAAATTAACCAACGAAGAAACAACAAATGCAATCTAGGGGACCAGCGCTGTGCCGCAAGTAAAATCTTCGCAAGAAACCTGTACAAAAGTTCTAGTTTCTCTTGGAAGTAACGCTACGTCAGCCTTAGCAGATTCGGCAAAACTGCTGAGTGACGCAATTGGACACATTGCAACGCAAGGTTTTAGAATCACTAAATCGAGTGGTTATTATAGCACGCCTTGTTTCCCCGCGGGTGCTGGCCCCGATTTTGTGAATGCGGCGATTGAGATTGAATCTGACAAACCCCCTCATGCCGTTCTTGAATTTCTTCACGAGGTCGAAGCACATTTCGGACGGGAGCGCCCGTCGCGCTGGGCGCCGCGCAGTTTGGATCTGGACCTGATCGCATATGGTGACACGGTTTTGCCAAGCAAGGCCAAGCTGAAAGAGTGGATGGCCCTGCCGCTTGAGGTACAAAAACGCGACGCACCAGACGAGCTTATCTTGCCGCACCCACGTATGCATGAGCGTTCCTTTGTCCTGATTCCCTTGATTGATATTGCCCCCGATTGGGAGCACCCGATTCTGGCCAAAACGGTGCGTGAATTGGCCGATCAGCTTTCAGGCGCCGATAAAATGGGTGTTCAACCCTTTCCACCCCCCTGATCCGACGGGTTTTCGCTTGTATATGCGTGGTAACGGCCCTAGATAGACGTTTCACATCCCCTTGCAAGGAATGGAGTTACATCATGGCCCGCGTGACGGTTGAAGATTGCGTCGACAAGGTTCCGAACCGCTTTGAACTTGTGATGCTTGCATCCCATCGTGCCCGTGAGATTTCGGCTGGGTCCGAGATCACAGTGGATCGCGACAACGACAAAAACCCCGTTGTGGCGCTGCGCGAGATTGCAGACGAAACACAGACGGCTGATGAGCTGCGCGAACGCACCATCGAAAGCAACCAGACTCAGATCGAGGTTGATGAGCCCGAAGAAGACAGCATGGCGCTTCTTATGGGTGCCGAAGCTGCGGACAAGCCTGCGGATGACGATTTGTCAGAAGAAAAGCTTCTGCGAGCGTTGATGGAAGCACAGGGTCAAGGCTAAGCCTCTCCTAACTTTCCCGCGGGGTGGCGGACCGGATGAACGACCTTCCAGATCTTAACCTTGATCTTGATGGGCTGATCGAACGGATCCGCCGCTACAACCCGAAATCGAATAGTGAGCTGATCCGCGCGGCGTATGAATACGGCGCGCGTATGCATGACGGCCAAACCCGCCATTCGGGTGAACCGTATTTCACGCATCCTTTTGCGGTGGCTGAAATCCTGACCGACATGCAGCTTGATGACGCGACGATCATCACAGCCCTGTTGCACGACACGATCGAAGACACCGGGTCGACCTATTCCGAAGTGACCGAGAAATTCGGTGAAGAGATTGCTGAGCTTGTTGACGGCGTTACCAAGCTTACGAACCTTCAGCTCAGCTCGTCCGAGACCAAGCAATCTGAGAACTTCCGCAAGCTCTTCATGGCGATGTCCAAAGACCTGCGGGTGATTTTGGTCAAGCTCGCCGACCGTCTGCACAATATGCGCACGATCAAGGCGATGCGGCCGGACAAGCAGGTGCAGAAATCACGCGAAACGATGGACATCTATGCCCCCTTGGCTGGACGCATGGGGATGCAGTGGATGCGCGAAGAGCTTGAAGATCTCGCGTTTCGGGTTCTGAACCCTGAAGGACGCAATTCGATCATGCGGCGGTTCCTGCGGCTTCAGCAGGAAAGCGGTGATGTGATCGAAAAGATCACCGGGGATATTCGTCATGAATTGATAGAGGCGAGCATCAAGGCCGAGGTGATCGGCCGGGCCAAGAAGCCGTACTCGATCTGGCGAAAAATGGAGGAGAAGGATCAAAGCTTCTCTCGGCTTTCAGACACCTACGGATTTCGCATCATCACCGACAGCGAGGCGGATTGTTATCGCGTTCTTGGCGTGATTCACCAGCGGTGGCGTGCCATTCCAGGGCGGTTTAAGGACTATATCAGTCAACCGAAGTCAAACGGCTACCGCTCGATTCACACCACTGTTTCAGGTCGCGATGGCAAGCGCGTCGAAGTGCAAATACGAACACGGGAAATGCACGACGTGGCGGAAGCTGGCGTTGCCGCGCACTGGTCCTATAAGGATGGTGTGCGCGCCGAGAACCCGTTTGCTGTTGACCCAGCCAAGTGGATTTCCTCGCTGACCGAACGATTTGAAGCGGCAGAGGATCACGACGAGTTTCTCGAGCACGTAAAACTCGAGATGTACCAAGACCAGGTCTTCTGCTTCACCCCGAAGGGCGAGGTTGTGAAACTGCCGCGCGGGGCGACCCCACTGGATTTTGCTTATGCCATTCACACGCGCATCGGCGACAGCTGCGTGGGGGCGAAAGTGGACGGTATCCGCGTGCCGCTTTGGACGCGGGTTAAGAACGGCCAGTCGGTTGAGATTATGACCGCCGAAGGCCAAAGCCCTCAGGCAACATGGATTGACATTGTTGTTACAGGCCGCGCCAAAGCCGCCATTCGCAAGAGTCTGCGTAGCGTTGATCGAGAGCGTTTCGTACGATTGGGGCGCGAACTGGCCCGCGTAGCTTTCGAACATGTTGGCCGTAAGTCTACGGATAAGGCCTTAGCGACAGCGGCGAAACAGCTTCGTCTGAAGGACGCCGAAGAGTTGCTGGCACGACTTGGCTCGGCCGAGCTTCAGGCACGCGATGTGGTGGCCGCGCTTTATCCCGAAAGTGTCGAGGTCGAAGATGAAGTGGAAGTCGATTCAGTTGTAGTTGGGCTGGAGACTGGGCAGGACTTCGCGCGCGCGCAATGTTGCCAGCCCGTGCCGGGTGAACGGATCGTCGGGATCACCTATCGTGGCAAGGGCGTTATGGTTCACACCATTGACTGCGACGCGTTGGCGGAAGTCGATGAGGACAGCGCACGCTGGGTGGATCTACACTGGCATTCGGGTCGCCATGCGCCTATCCATTCGGTCAGTATTGAGATGACGATTTCGAATGACGCTGGCGTATTGGGGCGGATTTGCACATTGATTGGCGAACAAAAGGCCAATATCTCGGACTTGAAATTTCTCGACCGGAAACCAGATTTCTACCGCCTTCTTGTTGATGTTGATTTGCGCGATATTGAACATTTACATGCCATTATGCTGACACTCGAAGCCGATAGTGATGTGGCCGAAGTTCACCGCGACAGGGACATCACCCGTAAACCGTAACTAGCTGATTGTTGGCTGAAAGGGATCACCAGTGTTCAAGAGAAATCCGCGCTCATACCTGCGTATCATTGCGGAATTTTTCTATCCCCGAGGTGGATGGTACCGGGCATCGCGCTATGTGATCCACCGGCTGCGCCGACTGCCGGACCCGGCACATAGAATCTCGCGCGGCATTGCGGCGGGTATCTTTGCGTCATTCACGCCTTTTTATGGTCTTCACTTTTTTACAGCAGCCCTTATAGCGTGGGTCATTCGCGGAAATGTTTTGGCGTCTTTGCTGGCTACGTTTGTTGGCAACCCCCTGACCTTTCCGTTGATTGCAGAGCTTTCGGTCAACCTTGGGAATGCGATGCTTGGCCATTCATCGAATGTTCATCTGCCCGAGATTTTCGCGCAATTCGCCGGTGCGACCAGCGATATTTGGGCAAATATCGGGGCGATGTTCACCGACAAGGTTGCGGATTGGTCGCGGTTCTCGCGCTTTTTCGACCGGGTTTTCCTGCCCTATCTTGTTGGCTGCATCTTTCCGGGTCTCATCGCGGCGATTGCCGGCTACGCGCTGTCGAACCCTCTGATCCATGCCTACCAACGCCGCAGGATTAAGAAGCTCAAGGCACGGTATGAGAAACGTTTGCGGGCCAGTCAGGATGAGGGTGGCGAACCAGACGAAAACGCGTAAGACTTGGTGTGGAAAACAGCATTGATCCACCAAGAGGAAGCGTCCCATGACAAACGACACCGGCAAATTGCGTCTGGGCATCAATATCGACCACGTCGCGACACTCCGAAATGCCCGCGGGTCGGCTTATCCTGATCCCGTCCGGGCTGCAATTTTGGCTGAAGAGGCTGGGGCGGATGGCATCACTGCTCACCTACGGGAAGATCGCCGGCACATTCTGGATGACGACATTGAGAGATTGGTGGCCGAGCTTTCGACACCATTGAACTTTGAATGTGCAGCAACCGATGAGATGCAAGAGATTGCCCTGCGTCATAAGCCACACGCAGTATGTCTGGTTCCGGAAAAACGTGAGGAGTTGACGACCGAGGGCGGTCTGGAGGTCGCGAGACAGGACAACAAACTGGCAACGTTCATTAGCCCTTTGCGGGACGCGGGGTCGCGCGTGTCGTTGTTCATTGCAGCTGATCCTGAACAGATCAAAGCCTCGGCCCGTATTGGCGCGGCGGTGGTCGAGCTTCACACCGGGGCCTATTGCGATTTGCACGCAGAAGGGCGCTTTGACGAACGCGATGCAGAGCTGGAACGCCTTCGTGAGGGGGCAGCGCTCGCACACTCTTTGGGGTTAGAGGTGCATGCTGGTCACGGGCTGACCTATGACACCGTAAGCCCGATTGCCGCCATGCCTGAGGTGGTCGAGCTTAATATTGGCCACTTCCTGATTGGAGAGGCAGTCTTTCGCGGCCTGCCGGACGTTGTTGCGGAAATGCGCCGCGTAATGGACGAGGCGCGCGGATGACCGGGATTGAATTAGCGGTTGTATGGTTTGGTTGGGTGCTGGCTGGCGCTTCGCCCGGCCCAGCGACCTTGGGCATCGCAAATACCGCAATGTCAGAAGGGCGCGGCCAAGCTCTCGCATTCTCTGTCGGCATTCTAACCGGCGGTGCCTTTTGGGGTATCGCCGCTGCGCTTGGAATGGGTGCCCTAATGCTGTCGCACGTATGGGTATTTACGATCGTCAAATATGCCGGGGCAACGTACCTTCTATATTTGGCGGCAAAGTCGCTCAGGTCGGCGTTCACTCAAGCGCCGATCAGCAAGGGTGCCATCGCCAAGGGGTCGCGGCTAGCGGCATTTAAGAAAGGCGCGTTGATCCATTTGACCAATCCAAAGGCGATTTTGTCTTGGGGTGCGGTCTATTCAATCGTTTTACCGCCATCCGCCCCAGCAACACAGATTTTTGGCTTGTTCTTTTTCCTTTATAGCGGCGGGATCTTTGTCTTTATCGGTTATGCCTTTCTGTTTTCAACATCCACGGCTTTGAACGTTTATCAAAGTGCGCGCCGTTGGTTCGAGCTTGTATTTGCAGCCCTATTTGGCGCAGCAAGCCTGAAAGTACTCACGGTGCGCGTTGAATGATCCTTGGTATTGGCACAGACCTCGCTAACATCGAGCGTATTGCAGGAACCCTTGATCGGTTTGGGGATCGCTTTCGCAACCGTGTATTTACCGAGACCGAGCTAGCCAAAGCTGCGCGTCGTAAAGACGAGGCCGGGACGCTGGCGAAGCGTTGGGCTGCGAAAGAGGCGTGCTCCAAAGCTCTGGGAACAGGGCTTGCGATGGGGATCAGTTGGCGAGATATGGCCGTCAGCAATATGCGAACCGGGCAGCCCATCATGGCAGTCACAGGTTGGGCCGCCGAGCGATTGGCAGAGATGACGCCAGATGGGTTTGAGGCCATCATTCATGTTACTTTGACAGATGATCACCCATGGGCACAGGCGTTTGTGGTGATCGAGGCGCGACCGCTTGAAAACTCTGCGACATAAGGCGGATACCGCCCCATAAACTTGACACTGACACCACATCCGCCCATATCGCCACACACCCCCAATGACCGGCACGTATTGGTCAGACCCTAAGAGGCAGAGTTGAAAATGGCTGAGAAGAAACAAGATGGCATCTGGGAAACGGTAAAAACGGTTTTCTGGGCGCTGATTATCGCGGGTGTGTTCCGCACATTGTTCTTTCAACCGTTTTGGATCCCCACTGGGTCGATGAAAGATACGCTTCTGATTGGCGATTTTCTGTTCGTGAACAAGATGGCTTATGGCTATTCGCGGTATTCCTGCCCGTTTGCAGTTTGCCCGATTTCAGGGCGCCTGTTTAGCTCGGAGCCAGAACGTGGGGATGTTGTCGTCTTCCGCCATCCAAGCTTGGGAACGGACTATGTGAAACGCCTTATCGGTCTGCCCGGTGATAAAGTGCAGGTCAAAGATGGTGTGGTCTATATCAACGGGGAAGAAGCTGTTCAAACTCCAGATGGTGTGTTTATCGAAACCAAGGAACCTCAGGGTCGCTTTGGAACCATTCCCAGATGCACCAACGATCCGGTTGGCGAAGGCGGCGAATGTATCAAGGACCGTTCCATCGAAACCTTGCCGGGCGGCGTTAAGCACCAGATCCTAAACGTGACGAATGCACCTTTGGACAATACCAACGTGTTTACGGTGCCCGAAGGCGAGTACTTCTTCATGGGGGACAACCGCGACAATTCGACCGATAGCCGCGTAAAGCGCAACGCGCGCGGCGTGGGTTTCGTGCCTGCTGAATACCTTCTGGGTCGGGCTGATCGCGTAATTTTCTCGGCGGCTGGGAAACGGTTGTTCTATTTCTGGACATGGCGTTCGGACCGGTTCTTCAAGGCGATCGAGTGAGGTTGTCCAGCGACCTCCAGGCCTTTCAAGGCCGCATCGGGCACACGTTTAGTGATACCGAACTGTTGGTTCGCGCTTTGACACACGGCTCGATCTCATCCGCCACGCGCCCTGACAATCAACGTCTTGAGTTTCTGGGCGACCGGGTGCTTGGACTGGTCATGTCCGAGAAGCTTCTGCGTGAAGATCCAAACGCACCAGAAGGTACGCTCGCGCCGCGTTATAACGCGCTCGTGCGTAAAGAGGCCTGTGCCGATGTGGCACGTCAGGTGGACCTTGGTGCCGTCCTTAAACTCGGCCGATCCGAGATGAAAACAGGCGGGCGGCGCAAGCTCGCGCTTCTAGGTGACGCGATGGAAGCCGTGATCGCAGCGGTTTATCTGGATGCGGGTCTGGATGCTGCGCGCGACATGATCCTGACCCTTTGGGGTGATCGGATCGACAAAGTTGAAGCGGACGCCCGTGACCCCAAAACCGCTTTGCAAGAATGGGCGCAGGCGCGCAAAATGTCGCCCCCGAAATATACCGAAATTGCGCGCGAAGGCCCAGACCATGCGCCGGAGTTCACCATCAAGGCAGAATTGTCAGATGGTCGGACAGCCGACGCCAAGGCAAATTCCAAACGCGTTGCTGAACAAACGGCAGCCCGCATACTGCTGAAGCAGTTAGAAAGCAAATCATGACAGATCAACAGCAACGTGCCGGCTTCGTCGCCCTTATCGGCGAACCCAATGCCGGGAAATCCACACTGACCAACCATATGGTCGGGGCCAAGGTCTCAATCGTGACGCACAAGGTTCAAACGACGCGCGCGCGCATTCGTGGTGTCGCCATCGAAGGTGATGCACAGATCGTCTTCGTGGACACGCCGGGTTTGTTTCAACCGCGCCGCCGCCTAGACCGCGCAATGGTCGCTGCGGCGTGGGGCGGGGCTGCGGATGCCGACATAACAGTTCTGTTGGTCGAGGCGCATCGCGGCGTGACCGAGGGCGTCAAACGCATCCTCGACGGGCTAGAGGAGATCGGCAAAGGTCGGACCGTAGCATTGGCCATCAACAAGATCGACAAGGTGAAGGCCGAGGCCTTGTTGTCCTTGGCGAAAGAGCTCAATGAAAAGTTTGATTTCGCCGAAACTTTCATGATCTCGGCCGAGAAAGGGCATGGCGTTCCTGCACTTCGTACTTGGCTTGCCGAGCATTTGCCGAAGGGGCCATGGCTTTATCCCGAGGATCAGATTGCCGACCTGCCTATGCGGATGATCGCGGCCGAGATGACCCGCGAAAAGCTGACGCTGCGGCTTCATCAGGAACTGCCCTATCAGTTGACGGTCGAAACCGAAAACTGGGAAGAGCGCAAAGACGGATCAGCCCGTGTGGACCAGATCATCTATGTCGCGCGCGATGGCCACAAAGGCATTATCCTGGGCAAGAAGGGCGAGACGATCAAAGCGGTCAGCCAGTCTGCGCGTGCTGAGTTGGAAGAATTCATGGGCCGCAAAATCCATCTGTTCCTGCAAGTGAAGGTCCGACCAAACTGGCTGGACGAGAAAGAGCGCTATTCTGAAATGGGGTTGGATTTCCGGGACGGAAACGCGTGACGCGACTGACCGCAGAACTATGGGTCGCGGCCTATCTAACGCGGCTTCGCCTTTCTGATATTCCAGCATTCGTAACCCAGAAAGGTGATGCGACGGCTGGCGCAGTTCTTATCAAGATGAATACTCTGGACGGGAATGCCACGGCATTTCAGCGCAGTTTCGACCTGATGAGCGGCGAACGCTGTTGGGTTGTGCTATCCGAGGGCGACGAGGCTTCGGTTGATGCTGCATTGTTGCGCCAGAAGGGATTTGATCCGGACCTTTGGGTGATCGAGGTCGAAGATCGCAGCGGTCGACATCTTTTGGACGAACCCGGCTTATCTGACTAATCGCATTGCCTTCGGCGCAATCAGGGCTACTCTGCCAGAAAGGAGGACCCCGGCATGGATTGGCGAGATCAAGGTGCGCTTTTGTCCGTGCGGAAACACGGCGAAACATCGGCCATCATCGAGGTCTTCACCGAAAACCACGGCCGTCATGCAGGCGTTGTACGTGGGGGGACCAGCCGCAAGATTGCGCCTATTCTTCAGCCGGGTGCACAGCTGGATGTCGCTTGGCGCGCGCGGCTTGAAGAACACATTGGCAGCTACACCGTTGAACCGTTGAGAAGCCGGGCGTTGATTCTGTCCGATCGTTCTGCATTGGCTGGATTGAACGCGATCACGGCGTTGTTGGGGTTTGCGTTGCCCGAACGTGAGCCACATCCACAGCTTTATCGGCAAACGCAAGCTATGTTGGACCTCTTGGGCACGAACGAGGCGTGGCCCACGGCTTATCTGAAATGGGAGATGGCGCTGTTGGAGGAGATGGGGTTTGGCTTGGACCTGTCCGGCTGCGCTGTCACCGGAGCGATCGACGATCTTGCTTATGTCTCACCTAAGTCAGGGCGCGCGGTATCTGCCGAGGGGGCCGGGGAATGGGCAGAAAAGCTTCTACCATTGCCACCTGATATGTTGGGGCCGGGCAGTGGGGACCTTGGTGACGTTATTGATGGGTTGAAGACGACGGGTCATTTCCTGATGCACCAACTCGCGCATTCCTTGGGTGATAAGCCGCTGCCAGAAGCACGCGCTCGCCTAATTGATCGGCTGAGGCGCGAGGCCTAAGCTGAGGCCCAGAAATTAGCGCTGGGCCAGGAACACCATCTGACGGCCGGCTTCGTTCGACATTATCAGCGTATCGCCTGTCGTCTCGACCTGTCGCATCTCTAACAACGCTGTGAAATACGCGTTCTCAGCGTCCAGTGCGTCACATGCAATCTCGGTCGAGGTGATCGGCCCCACTTCGAACCAAGGATAGGGCGCCTTCTGCTCGCCCGAGTATAAGTTGCAAGGCGCTTGCCCCTTGATCAAACCTGGTTCCGGGAACGAAATGGTTGCAGAGCCTTCGAACGGTTTGCGATCAAGCTCTTGCAATGTCCACACGATAGTGCGGTCGGCAAATCCGGAGATGGTTTCATCCTTGCAGCCCACAAGGGTCAGGGCGGCAAGGGACGCGGCGATGATTGTTGTTTTCGTCATAACGGTACACTTGCATGAATTTTACGGACCATGAAAGGGCTAAGCGTCGCGAAGCGCAAGAATGGCGGCCATCAGCGTAGACATGGCACTTTTGTTGCTGCGTTCATCTGTGGCGGACAGCGTTCCCATGCCAATATACCCACCATAGATAATCCGGGCGAAATCGGGGTTTGTTAGGTCAAGCTCGGAAAGGATTTGCTCTAGGTAAGCGATGCGCTTTGCGTCGACTCTTTGTACCGCTTCCGCCACCTGTGCATGACCATACGCCCACGAACGGATTGCTGGTTCTGCTGCGTCCCCCCCATATTGCGGGCTGGATTGGGAGGATACGTCGCCGAGTCGGTACAGGCGTTTTACAGGGTCAGATTCCTGTGAAAGTTCCTGCGTGATCGCGTCCACGGATTGTATTTCCCAAAGCGAGAGCATTTGGAGGTGAAAGTCCGATATATCTTTGAAGTGCCAGTAAAATGACCCCTTCGTTGTACCAAGTTCGCGAGCCAATGACTCGGCCTTCAGGGCGTCGGGGCCTTTTGCTGCCAAGGCACGGAAACCAGCGAACAACCAGTCTTCGGCGCTAAGTCGGGGTTTCGAGTTGGTCATTGTGCTCCCATAACATACGGTGCCGTATTGACAGATTAAGGATAACAAGTACCATACGCAACCGTATAGTATGGAGACAGAACATGAACCCACCGATTCTTGCGGCCTCGGCTTTGATGGCAATCACGACAGCCGTGCACGTGTTTTCAGGAGGACCCGAAATCCATGTGCCGATCCAAGCCAGCACTCTGTCGGCAGATTTAAGGGCGATTTCCGCTGTCATCTGGCACGCAATCACGGTCATTCTGGCGGGTTTTGCAGTCGCGCTTGTTTGGCTGTCGCTTAAGCGCAATGAACCCCTCGCGTGGTTGATCATCGGGGTGCAACTGGGGTTTGCAGCGCTGTTTATTTTCTACGGGCTCACCATGTTGGACAGCCTATGGCCAATGCCGCAGTGGATCGTGTTCTTGATCATTCCCACTATCATGCTGTGGGGCATGCGGTGGCAGAGGGCATTATGATAGGAGCTCTGCTAGCTGCGACACTGATCGCAATCGCAACCCTGCATCTGATTTGGGGGTTGGGAATTTCCTGGCCCATAACGGATGAAGCGCGCCTTGCGAAATCCGTTGTCGGTGCACTTGGTATCACAAGAATGCCGCCAAGATGGGCGTCGCTTCTGGTGGCGGCTGCCTTGATGGTAGCGGCTGTGCTGATTCTGTCGACTGGAGGTTATCTTGATCTGCGTTTGCCCGATTGGGTGGTCAGATATGCGATTTACACTATGATCGGTGTCTTTGGGCTGCGTGGATTGGTGAGCTACCTTCCCGCGTGGCGAAGGCGTGTTGAACCATTGTTCGATGGTCTCAACACGCGCCTTTATGGCCCATTGTGCCTGCTGATCGCCGCCGGTGCATGGACCCAACTATAAGGCGTTAGCCCAATAGACGACGCGCGATGACCTGTGCTTGAATTTCGGCCGCACCTTCAAAGATGTTCAAGATTCGCGCGTCGCACAGCACTCGGCTGATCTGATACTCTAGCGCGAAGCCGTTGCCGCCGTGGATTTGCAATGCGTTGTCGGCACAGGCCCATGCGACCCGAGCGCCAAGCAACTTGGCCATGCCGGCTTCCAGATCGCAGCGGTGATCATGATCCTTTTCCCAAGCTGAGAAATAGGTCAACTGCCGCGCCACCATGATTTCGACCGCCATCATGGCCAGTTTGTTGGCGACGCGGGGGAAGTTAATCAGGGACTTGCCGAACTGTTTGCGGTCTTCGGCGTATTGCATGCCGAGTTCCAAGGCGTTCTGGGCAACACCGATCGCGCGGGCGGCGGTTTGAATGCGGGCGGCTTCGAAGGTTTTCATCAGCTGTTTGAAGCCCTGACCCTCTTCGCCACCCAGCAGGTTCTCTCCTTTGACCTTGAAGCCATCAAAGCCAAGCTCGAACTCCTTCATGCCGCGATAGCCCAATACTTCGATCTCGCCGCCGGTCATGCCGTCGGTTGGGAATGGGTTTGTGTCATCGCCGGGTTGTTTTTCGGCCAGAAACATCGACAGACCACGGTGATCTTTGCTGTCCGGATCGGTGCGTGCCAGCAACGTCATGACATGGGTCCGCGCGGCGTGCGTGATCCAAGTTTTGTTGCCTGTCACCTCGTAATCGCCATCGGCGGTTTTGACAGCGCGCGTGCGTAGGCTGCCCAAATCAGAGCCGGTATTTGGTTCGGTGAAGACCGCCGTGGGTAAGATCTCGGCGGATGACAGCTTGGGAAGCCAGTGATCTTTCTGCGCGTCCGTACCGCCGGCCAAAATAAGCTCCGCGGCGATTTCCGAGCGTGTACCCAACGAGCCCACACCAATGTAGCCGCGCGACAATTCCTCAGATACGACAACCATCGAGGCTTTAGTCAGGCCAAGCCCACCGTATTCTTCAGGGATGGTCAGGCCAAAGACGCCCATCTCTGCCAGTTCGTCGATGATGTCCATCGGGATGTAGTCGTCTTTTAGATGCCATTCCTGCGCGTTTGGTGTTACACGCTCGTCTGCGTAACGGCGAAACTGCTCGCGGATCATCTCAAGCTCTTCGTCCAGCCCCGAGGCACCGAAGGTCGCGTGGCCCGCGTTGTCGCGCATCAGCGCGACCAGACGGTTGCGCGCCTGTTGTGAATTTCCACGGGCGACAAGCGTGTTCACTGCGTCCGTGTCCAACACCGCGCCATCCACACCCATGTCCGACAGGCGGGCAACCTCGTTCTGGCTCATCATCATCCCGCCCTTGATCTGGGCAAGGTATTCGCCGAATGCGATCTGAAGGATAAGCTGCTCCATCTCGCCGAATTTACCGTTGTCTTTCAAGCGATTGGCCCAGGCGTTCATCTGACGCAGGCTTTCGTTATAGGTCGCGAGCCAAGACAAGGCATGGGCGGAGGCTTGATGTTCCTCAAGCCTCGCGGCGGACACGCGGTCGCCCTCAATAACCTGATCGCGCACGGCGGATGTGGCAGCCTGAAACACGGTCTCTACAGGTGCCAACGCGGCCTCGGCAAGGGTCAGAAGGTTGTCGATTACGGCGCCTGTCATCATTGTCTCCTGTCGCGGGAACGGTCCGGATTCGGCACGTATTGTGCACGTGCAGAGAAATAGTCTTTTTGCAGTTGCAGCGCAATATAAATACGCCAGAAAGGCAACCCGCGAACAAAAGTGACACAGCGATTTCTTTGCTGCACCGTCAAACCGGCTTCGTTAGAAGGGGGCTGACAAGATCGGAGAGCGAATGGGACTGATCGCTGAGCTACCGGAGATAACGCTGTTGTTGGCGGCTGTCGTGGCCATTTGCGCTGGGTTCGTGAAAGGCGTGGTCGGCTTCGGTATGCCACTGTTGATGATCTCGGGGCTGGCGTCTTTGCTGCCCGCCGAAATCGCTCTGGCAGCGCTAATTGTCCCGACCGTTGTTACCAATGGCTATCAAGCATTGAGGCAGGGGTGGGTCGCCGCACGCCGCACAATCACCCGCTACCGTGTTTTTCTTCTGTCGATGACGTTGTTCATTGCTCTCAGCGCTCAGTTGGTTGCTGTGTTGCCGGAAACCACATTTTTCATTGTTTTGGGCGTCCCAATTGTCGCGTTCTGCATCTTTCAGCTGAGCGGTTGGGTTCCCAGGCTAAAACCCGAAAATCAGTCGCGGGACGAGGCGGTGGTAGGAGCAGTAGCGGGTATTTCAGGCGGATTATCGGGGGTTTGGGGCCCGCCGACGATATTGTACCTAACAGCGATCAACACGCCGAAACTGGAGCAGATGCGGGTCCAGGGGGTCATTTACGGAATGGGTGCCGTAGTTCTGGTGGTCGCGCATTTGAGATCTGGCATCTTCAACGCGGAAACTGCGCCGCTCTCTGCGTTGTTGCTGGTTCCGGCCTTGACTGGGATGTTCTTGGGCGGGCTGGTCAACGACAAGCTGCCGCAGTCGACATTCACGCGTGTGACATTGATCGTTCTGACCGTTGCAGGGTTGAACCTGATCCGCAAAGGTTTGTGGGGCTAGTCTACGATTAGCGACCAAACAGCGCTGTTCTTGCGGCGGAATATGTCCGTGTGACCGATGGGTCCAAGTTTGTGATCGGCGGGATCGATGGTCAAATGCTCGACTGGGGTGCCGGGGTAAAGTTCGCGTAATCGGTCAACCGCGACCGGTGGCACCGATGGGTCGTCCGAGACCGAGATGAAACGAAGCGGCGCAGTGATTGCGCCAAGTGGTGCCGCCGGAACCAACGGATCGGACTTGGTAAACCCCGGTGTCGTGCACCAGTGCTTCCATTGGCGAAAGACGGGGCCAGGTATGTCCGTGCCAAGCCCGGAAAGTTGTTTTGGTACATAGCCAAAAAGCGAAATCGACAGGGGGCCGGCGATGAACCAGAGCGTGCGGGCTAGGGCTTGGAAGGGCCAAGGATGATCCGTTGTGTGTACCGGTCCAGAACAGATCGTGACGACGCGGTCGATGCGTTCGGGTCGGTCCTGCCGTGCCAGCAAAAGCCCACCAAGAGAATGCCCCATTAGCCATAATGGGGCACCCTGTGCGCGGGCCTCGACCCACTCGCGGGCGGCCTGCGCATCGTGTAGCCCCCAGTCAAGCATTGTGGCGGTGACATCTTTGACAGGCCGGTCCGCTGACGCTCCGAACCCGCGATAATCGTAGACTAGGCAAGACACATTGCGATGCTCCGCCAACCACCTTGCGAAATGTCGATAGAAGCGATGGGGTACGCCAGTTGCCCCGTTCAAGACGGCAAAGGCGCGCGGGTTTTGGGCGCTGTAGTATGTTCCCGTCAAAGGCGCGGGGCCGTCAATGTGAACAGTTTCTTCCATGGAACCAGAAAACCCAAGCTTTACCTTCACGTAAAGGTTAACCGAACGTCACGCAAAAAAAACGCCCCGGCGGGGTGCCGAGGCGTTTCGCAGGCTTTTGGTGTGGATTATCCGATTGCGACGGCTTTCACGTCCGCGTCAATATCGCTTTCGTATTGCACAAAGTTCTTCGAGAACATCTCCACCAGTTTCTGCGCTTGGGCATCGTAGGCCTCGGCGTCTTGCCAAGTGCGGCGTGGGTTCAAAAGCAAGTCGGGAACGCCCTCTACCGTCACCGGCACTTCAAACCCGAAATTGTCATCCTTGCGGAAGGTCGAGTTCGCAAGCGATCCGTCCAGTGCCGCGGTCAGAAGGGCGCGGGTGGCACGGATTGGCATGCGTGAGCCAGTGCCATATGCCCCGCCGGTCCAGCCGGTGTTGACCAGCCAACAAGTTGCCCCGTGTTTGGCAATCTTGTCGCGCAGAAGCGCGCCGTATTCGGCCGGTCGACGCGGCATGAAGGGCGCGCCAAAACAGGTCGAGAATGTGGGTTCAGGCTCGGTCACCCCCTTTTCGGTTCCCGCTACCTTCGAGGTGAAGCCCGATAGGAAATGATACATCGCTTGTGCCGGTGTCAGACGCGCGATTGGAGGCAATACACCGAACGCATCACAGGTTAGCATGATGATATTCTTCGGATGCCCGCCAATGGCCGTCTTCGATGCGTTCGAGATATAGTGCAGCGGATAGGCGCAACGCATGTTGGCCGTCAGGCTGTCATCTTCGAAGTCCAGCTTCTTAGTCTCTTCGTCATAGACCATATTCTCGATCACGGTCGCGAATTTCTGGGTCGTGGCGTAGATCTCAGGCTCGGCCTCGGCGGACAGGTTAATCGTCTTGGCGTAGCATCCGCCTTCGAAGTTAAAGGTGCCGGTGCCTGACCAGCCGTGTTCGTCATCTCCGATCAGGGTGCGCTCGGGATCAGCCGAAAGCGTGGTTTTGCCGGTGCCGGACAAGCCAAAGAAAATCGCCGTGTCCACTGGGTTGCCGGTGGCATGGTTGGCCGAGCAATGCATCGGCATGATGCCTTTCTCGGGCAGCATGTAGTTCAGAAGGGTGAACACAGACTTTTTGTTCTCGCCCGCGTACTCAGTACCGGCGATCAGGATCAGCTTACGTTCGAAATTCAGCGTAATCACCGTTTCCGAGCGGCAGCCATGACGTTTTGGATCGGCAAGGAACGTCGGGCAGTTGATGATGGTGAACTCTGGTTCGAAGTCATCCAGTTCATCACGGTCGGGGCGGCGCAACAGGTGGCGAATGAACAGATTGTGCCATGCCAGTTCAGAAATAACACGCACATCCAGGCGATGCGCTGGATCGGCGCCGCCAAACAAGTCCTGTACGTAATAGTCCTTGCCCTTCATGTGCTCCAACATGTCCTCATAGAGGACATCGAACTTGGAAGGCTCCATCGGTGGATTGTTTTCCCACCAGATATGCGGCTCTACATCAGGGGTTTTGACGACAAACTTGTCCTTGGCCGAACGGCCTGTGTGTTTGCCGGTGGTGACCAGAAATGTACCGCCTTGGCCCAAGCAGCCCTCTCCGCGCTCTAACGCAGCTTCGATCAGAGCAGGTTCCATCAAGTTATAATAGACATTGCCCAGCCCTGCGATGCCTTGATCTTCCAAGCGGCGTTCTGGGTTCACCCGTCCAGTGGTCATATTATGCTCCTGTCGCCGGTCAGTCTGTCCCCCGGCGTGTTTTGGTTTCACATGAGACCGCGCGGCTCCGCCACGCGCGCCAACCCTCATGTGAACGAGGGCCGGTATCCGGGCTATAACACGCTGACTTTCCAATGGAACAGGTCGGTTTGGTGTAGTTAGCGCAACCAACGGCTTGTTTGCGCAATCATGTTGCGCAGAGCGGCAGGGAAGACTGCGCTATATTCGCCAACATTTTGGGCAATTCACCCGGCGATTGGCCGCTTGATACGCCGATTCGCAGTTACGTATTGATTCGAATGGCCGAAAACATGACAATGGCGCAAAACAAAACAACAATGAGCAGTGTAAGGAGACCCCTATGTCGAGGATCGCATTGGTGGACGATGACAGGAACATCCTGACATCCGTCGCGATAACGCTCGAAGCCGAGGGCTTCGAGGTCGAGACTTACAACGATGGTCAAAGTGCTCTGGATGCTTTCATGAAGCAATTACCAGATATGGCCGTTCTGGACGTGAAGATGCCCCGTATGGATGGCATGGACCTGTTGCAACGTTTGCGTCAGAAAACCAAGACAATGCCAGTGATCTTTTTGACGTCGAAAGATGACGAGATCGACGAGGTGCTTGGTCTGCGGATGGGCGCCGATGACTACGTAACCAAACCATTCAGCCAGCGTCTTCTTGTCGAACGCATTCGAGCGCTTTTGCGACGCCAAGAGGTAATCGCGAAAGACGACGCTGGCGAGGTTGAGGAAAGCAAATCTCTGATCCGTGGCGAGTTGACCATGGACCCATTGCGCCATGCCGTATCGTGGAAAGGAAAGGATGTGTCGCTGACCGTCACCGAATTCCTTTTGCTGCAAGCGTTGGCGCAGCGACCAGGATTTGTGAAAAGCCGGGATCAGCTGATGGACGTCGCCTATGACGATCAGGTCTATGTGGATGATCGTACCATCGACAGTCACATCAAACGCCTACGCAAAAAAATGCGCACTGCTGATGATAACTTTTCAGCAATCGAGACACTGTATGGCATCGGGTATCGCTATAACGAGGAATGACGTTTTTAGACGTCTGACAAGATGGTGAAAAAGGTGAAAGACACCAAAGCCACATCCCGATCCGATCTTGTTTTGGGTGAAGACTGGGTCTCGCCGAAGGGCGAGATGGATTTTGAGCTGCGCGACAAACGGGCGCAACGAGGGCTGATTTCGATCAACCGCTCGCCACTGGCGCGTAAGATCATCACGTTTAACCTGTTAGGTCTGGTGGTGTTGGTGGCGGGTGTTCTGTATCTTAATCCATTCCGCGACAGTCTGCTTATTCAGCGAGAATTAGGTTTGGTGGTTGAGGCTGAGCTGATTGCGGATGTGTTCGAGGCGCAGTTGGTTCAGGCAAGTGACATACAAGCGGCAGCGCCGCCCGACGCCTCCGAGCAGCCAGAGACCGCGCAGTCGGTGGCGACTGGGTTAGCGCCCGTCGATCCAGAGCCTACCGTCGTTCCTGAACCCGATTTTGCCGAGACGTTGTCGGATCTTCATTTGCCCGTCGGTCTAGAAGTCTTTGTTTTCAACGCGGACGAGGCGCTGGTCGCTCGGTCCGTTGGTGTGCCTAAAGCCGAACCCACACCTGTGGATGGCCTACAGCGCGAAGTCGGATCAACGGTGATCACCGACCTTCTGAATGCGGTGTGGGAGGCTGTGTCGGGCATCGTCGCGAAAAGCGGCAGCGACATGCCGCTCGACACCGAGGTCATGGCGCGCACGCTTTATCCCGGCGCGTTGAGCGGGGCCACACGCGTTTCAAATGGTGTGGATGAAAATGGCGGTACGGTATTCTCGGTCGCCACGCCCATTCTTAAGGATGGCGTGCCGGTGGGCGTTGTTGCGATTACCAGCGCAGCCGGTGAGCTTGACCAACTGGTGCGGGCAGAACGTGAGCAATTGCTTCAGATGTTCGTCATCGCGATTTTGGTCTCTATCGGGCTGAGCCTTGTACTGGCCTCAACCATCGCGAACCCGCTATCTGATCTTGCTGCCGCTGCCGAGCTAGGACGCGACAAGGACACAAATTCTGTGCGCACCGGACGTGTGCGAATCCCCGATCTGACGGCCCGGCCGGACGAGATTGGACGACTTTCTGGCGCGCTGAGGGGGATGGTCGCGGCGCTTTACGATCGCATTGATTCCAACGAACAGTTCGCTGCTGACGTTGCGCACGAGATTAAGAATCCATTAGCAAGCTTACGGTCTGCAATCGGGACATTGCGCCTTGCGAAGAAGGACGAACATCGCGGTAAATTGCTGGATGTGATCGACCACGATGTGCGTCGACTGGACCGCCTTGTGAGCGACATTTCGAACGCGTCTCGTCTGGACAGCGAATTGGTGAAAGAGGAAGAAGAGGCGTTCGATCTGCTGAATATGCTTCGGAATCTGACCGAATATCTTAGCAATGAAGGCAGCGACAAAGGCGTAGAGTTCATCACCGATCTGCCGCCTCATCCGATCCACATCCGCGGACTTGAGGCGCGTTTGGCGCAAGTCTTTGTCAACTTGATCACCAACGCTCTGAGCTTTTGTGACGAAGGTGATGCGATCCGCGTCTGGGCCCGCCGTCGCGAGAACCGTGTATTGGTCGTGATCGAAGATACCGGCCCTGGGATTCCGGAACAGGCGCTGAGCAAGATTTTCAAACGTTTCTATTCTGAGCGCCCCGAGAACCAGTTTGGTAACAATTCGGGGCTCGGTCTCGCGATTTCGAAACAGATCGTCGAAGCGCATGGTGGCGTCATCTGGGCCGAGAACATCCGGCCCACTGATGCAGATGTGACATCCGACCCGCTGGGCGCGCGATTTGTGGTGGGTCTGCCGGTTGATTGACGCCCAGAATACGGCGGCTTCTGAGAGTTTTCATGCGACGACCGTTGCTGTCGATGATGCGGCGGTTATGATTATGGGTCCATCTGGCTCCGGAAAATCTGCGTTGGCTCTTCAATTGATCGGTATGGGCGCACGACTGGTTGCTGATGATCATACACGTGTGAATGTGCGGGATGGCAAAGCCGAGGTGCTTGCCCCCAAACGGCTGCAAGGTGTGATCGAAGCACGTGGCATTGGCTTGATCAATGTCCCGTGGAAACCGTCCGCAACGCTTCAACTGGTCGTGGATATGGGGCAGGTCGAGACCGATCGACTTCCCCCTTCACAGCGGATCACAACCGTTGTCGGTCTTGACATCGCCCTTGTTTTGCGGGTCGATGCGCCTTACTTCGCAAGTGCAGTATTTCACTTGCTCCGCCACGGCAGGGCGGCAGTTACGGATTAGACACACACAATGACCGACGACGACAGAACGACAGGCCAGAAGGTGGTCTTGGTTACCGGACCCTCGGGGGCCGGGCGGACCACCGCCATCCGTGTGCTGGAAGACATCGGGTACGAGGTCATCGACAATTTGCCACTTTCGCTGATCAGCAGGGTTTTGGCTGGTCCGGCGCTGGACCACCCTTTGGCGCTGGGCGTCGATGTGCGCAACCGCGATTTTTCGACCGAGATGATGCTGCAGGTCATTGAAGATCTGCGTGAAGATCACACCCATGACGTCGAGGTGCTTTATCTGGATTGCTCGCGTGATGTGCTGGTTCGCCGCTATTCCGAGACGCGAAGACGACATCCGCTTGCGCCTGCCGAGACACCGGAGCATGGCATAACCCGCGAAATCGAGCTGCTTGTGCCGGTGCGCGGACGCGCCGACGTCTTGATCGACACATCTGATCTTTCCCCGCACGACCTGAAAGAAGAGCTGATGCAATGGCTGTCCCAATCGGGGGCAGAGAACCTTGCGGTATCGGTGCATTCGTTTTCGTACAAGCGGGGTGTGCCACGGGGGCTTGATATGGTGTTCGATGCGCGGTTTTTAAGAAACCCGCACTGGGAACCTGCCTTGCGAGCGTTGGACGGGCGAAGCGATGAGGTTGCGGCCTATGTGGCCGATGATCCCCGATTCGCAGAGTTCTTTTCGCGCGTGTCTGAACTGGTGGAATTTCTGATCCCGGCCTATGGCGACGAAGGAAAATCGCACCTGGCCATTGGATTTGGGTGTACAGGGGGGCAACACCGTTCGGTTGCCTTAACGGAAAGACTGGCAAAGACGCTTGCACAGAAGGGTTGGCAGGTGTCAATTAGACATCGGGAATTGGAACGCCGGGCCGAAACGGGGCAGGCGTCACAGCAATCGGGGTAGCAGCTTGATCGGCATCGTGATCGTTGCGCATGGTGGGCTTGCCAGAGAGTATCTGGCCGCTGTCGAGCATGTCGTCGGCAAACAATCAGGCATGCGTGCCATTTCGACAGCCGCAGAATGTGACCGCGCCGATAAGCGCGACGAAATTTCTAAAGCAGCCGAAGAGGTCGACCAAGGAGACGGCGTTGTCGTCGTGGTCGATATGTTTGGTGGATCGCCTGCAAATTTGTCACTTCCCGCGTGCTGTAAGTCTGATCGTAAGATCCTCTACGGTGCCAATTTGCCCATGCTCCTGAAGCTTGCCAAGACCCGTCATTTGCCCATTGAACAATCAACGGCAAAGGCGCTTGCAGCCGGACGCAAATACATCGACTGTATAGACGGTATACAAGAGGTCTAGAGTATGAGCACACGCCGAGAGTTGGAGATCATAAACGTCAAAGGTCTGCACGCGCGTGCATCTGCGAAATTTGTTGATACGGTAGAGAACCATAACGCCTCGGCGCTCGTATCAAAGGATGGGATCGACGCGGAAGGCGACTCGATCATGGGACTTTTGATGCTTGCGGCCTCGCAAGGTACAACGATCCAGGTCGAGACGACCGGTCCGCAGGCGACCGAGCTTATGGACGCGCTGGCGCATCTGGTGGCCGATAAATTCGGCGAAGGCATGTGAGATGCCGGGTGTGCGGGCGAAGATGGGACAAAACAAAGTGAAGAATGCCGACAGCGATGTACCGGATCCGGCTCTGGCAGAGCTATCGCACGATCAGTATGATCGTCGCAGCCTGACCTATGCGAACTCACTGAATAACCCGCTTCAGTCCTTGGTGATCCGTGTCGTTGAATGGTTTACAGGAAAGATCTCGATCCTTCGGATGGTGCGCAAGCTTGAGAAACGCGGCGCTCCAAAGGGGCAGGCTTTTTGGGGTGCATGCTTTGAGGTGATGGGGATCAAGATAGAGACCCCAAATGCGCAGCTTATGAACATACCGGCAGAGGGACCAGTCATCGCGGTTGCCAACCACCCACATGGTTTGGTTGACGGCATGGTGCTGGCCGAGTTGATTGGGCGCAGGCGGCAGGATTATCGCATATTGACCCGCTCGGTTCTTGATGGGCTGGACGAGGCCGCATCATCCTACATGATTACGGTGCCATTTCCGCATGACCCGGATGCACAGCAAAAGATGGTCGAAATGCGGGCGCAAACCATGGCGTATCTGAAGGACGGAGGGCTTGTGACCCTGTTTCCATCCGGCGTAGTTGCCTCGTCCGACACGCTTTTTGGCCCAGCGATCGAGCGCGAGTGGAATGTATTTACCGCACAGTTGATCCGCCGGTCTGGTGCGAAAGTGGTTCCGATCTTCTTTCCGGGGTCCAATTCCCGCTGGTACCAGATGGCAAACCGGTTATCTGCGACCTTGCGTCAGGCCTTGTTGCTTCATGAAATCGTAAAAAGCTGCAATCGCCCGCAAAGCCCGGTCATTGGCCCTGTTCTGGAAGATGCGCAAATGGACAAGCTGAAAAGCGATCCGCGCGGCTTCATGGGATGGCTTCGTGCACACACATTGGCACTGGGTGGATATGCGAACGAAGACGCAGGACACTAAGACTTAACGTGTTGGGACAGGCGTTTCGCCGCGGTAATCATAAAATCCGCGTTTTGTCTTACGACCCAACCATCCGGCCTCAACATATTTTGTCAGCAGCGGGCACGGCCGGTACTTGGTATCTGCCAGCCCCTCGTGCAGCACGTTCATGATGGCAAGGCAGGTGTCCAACCCGATAAAGTCAGCCAGTTCCAAAGGCCCCATCGGATGGTTTGCACCAAGCTTTAGGGACGTGTCGATACTCTGGACCGAACCGACACCCTCATAAAGGGTGTACACGGCCTCGTTGATCATCGGCATCAAGATACGGTTGACGATAAAGGCGGGAAAATCCTCAGCACTTGCCGCCGTTTTGCCAAGCTTCTCGACCACCTCAAAGCAGGCTTTGAATGTTGCCTCATCGGTCGCAATTCCGCGGATCAGTTCGACCAGCTGCATCACGGGCACCGGGTTCATGAAATGAAACCCCATAAAGCGCTCGGGGCGGTCCGTTCCGCTGGCCAGTCGCGTGATCGAAATGGACGACGTGTTCGACGTCAGGATCGTCTCTGGTTTCAGGTGGGGAAGCAGGCCGTCGAAAATCTGCTTTTTCAACGCTTCGTTCTCGGTCGCGGCTTCAATAATAAGGTCTGTTGCGCCAATGTCTGGTAGCTTCAAGGTGGTCGAGATCAACCCCATTGCGGCGTCACGCGCATCGGCAGTGATCACCTCGCGCGAAACCTGTCGATCCATGTTCTTGGCGATGCGAACCATGGCTGCATCCAGACTGTCCTGACTGATATCGTTCAGACGGACTTCGTACCCGGCCAGCGACATGACGTGGGCAATACCGTTGCCCATTTGTCCTGCGCCGACAACGCCAATTGTCTCGATGCTCATGCGAACCCCTTTGTTTGGTTGCCACAGACTATGCGGCGCTGCGGCGGGGGCGCAAGGGGTAAGCGTATCTTGTGAGGTTTAGTTAAATTGGAGGATTAGCCATTTCGAAACGGTTCCATGAGATTCGTCAAAATGGGTGAATTTAGTTGGAGTGGGTGGAATGGCTTACGAGATTTTGGGGAAGGGTGCGTTGAACTATCAGCCTTGCAGGTATGGAGCTTCGAAAATCTTGTTCCGCGGTCCGAAGAAAAAGCTGGCGGATCCGTTCATCGCGGTTCTCGGTGGGACCGAGACATATGGAAAGTTTCTTGAACATCCGTTTCCCGACCTTTTGCAGCATGAAAGCGGAATACAAGCGGTCAATTTTGGATGCCCGAATGCAGGTGTTGATGCGTTTTTGCATGATCACGGTCTGCTGACCATCAGCCATAAAGCTGCCGTCACGGTGCTTCAGGTCCCCGGGGCCCACAATATGTCCAACCGCTTTTACGCCGTGCATCCGCGTCGTAATGATCGGTTCCTTCGCGCTTCTAACGCGTTGAAAGAGCTGTATTGTGAGATTGATTTCACGGAATTCAACTTCACTCGGCATTTGCTTGGAGTGTTGCACGAAACGTCGCCCGACCGCTTTGCCAACATCGTAGAGGAGTTGCGCATCGCATGGGTTGCCAGAATGAAGCTGCTGATTGCCAACCTAGACAGCAGTATCATCCTGCTGTGGCTCGCGGATCATCCGATCTCGGAAGGCGGCAGGTTGGGCGTTGACGGCACAGATCCACTTTTTGTCGACCGCCATATGATTGAGGAAGTGTCGCCCTTTGTGCGGGATGTGGTGGAAGTCTCGATCAGTGAGGAAGAGCGCGAACAAGGACGAGATGCATTGGTATTCGCAGATATGGACGCCCCTGCGACGCGTGAGATGTTAGGTACCGTTGCCCACCGCAAAGCGAGCCGGGCCCTGAGAAACGTGGTTGAGCGGCTGATCTGAACGTTATTCTGACGTTGGATAAGAAAAAGCCCGCACATTGGCGGGCTTTTAGGGGTTCTTAGGTCGGAAAATCAGAGCGCGTCGGTCAAAGCCGGGACCGCATCAAAGAGGTCGGCAACCAGTCCGAAGTCGGCAACCTGGAAGATCGGTGCTTCCTCGTCTTTGTTGATCGCAACAATGATCTTCGAGTCTTTCATACCAGCAAGGTGTTGGATGGCGCCCGAGATGCCGATTGCGACATAAAGGTCCGGTGCAACAACTTTACCAGTTTGACCAACCTGCCAATCGTTCGGGGCGTAGCCCGAGTCCACCGCAGCGCGCGAGGCACCAACAGCAGCGCCCAGCTTGTCAGCCAGTGTTTCGATCAGCTTGAAGTCCTCTTCAGAGCCAACGCCACGGCCACCCGAGACCACAACGCCTGCCGATGTCAGCTCGGGGCGATCGCTTTCGGCGACCTTGTCTTCGACCCATTCCGACAGGCCGGGATTGGCTACAGCCGAGATCGTCTCGACGCTGGCTGAACCGCCTTCGCCAGCCGCATCAAATGTCGACGTGCGGAAGGTGACGACCTTCTTCGCATCCGACGATTTGACGGTCTGAATGGCGTTGCCAGCATAGATCGGGCGCTCGACAGTGTTGCCATCGACCACACCTGACGCGTCCGAGATCACCATCACGTCCAAAAGCGCAGCCACACGGGGCATCACGTTCTTGGCGTCGGTGGTGGCGGGGGCGACGATGTGCTCGTAATCGCCAGCCAGTGATACGATCAGCGCCGCAGTCGATTCCGCAAGGCGGTGGCCCAGCGAAGCGTCTTCGGCAACCAAAACCTTGGCGACACCGTCGATTTTCGCGGCAGCTTCACCAGCGGCGGCGGCAGTGCCACCAGCGGCCAGGACAGTCACGTCACCCAACGACTTTGCTGCGGTGACGGCTTTGGCGGTGGCGTCTAACGCCAGTTCGCCATTGTTGACTTCTGCGAGAAGAAGAACAGCCATTATACAGCCCCCGCTTCTTTGAGTTTCTCTACAAGCTCGTCAACCGAACCAACGATGATGCCAGCTGCGCGGGCTTCGGGTTCAGCGGTCGAAACGATTTCCAAGCGCGGTGTGACGTCGACGCCGTAGTCGGCAGCGGTCTTTTCGTCCAGCGGCTTTTTCTTCGCCTTCATGATGTTCGGCAAAGACGCATAACGCGGCTCGTTCAAACGCAGGTCGACGGTGACGATGGTTGGCATCGAGACTTTGATGGTCTGCAAACCGCCATCCACTTCGCGGGTCACAACGGCTTTGTCGCCGTCAATGTCCAGCTCGGATGCGAATGTGCCTTGCGACCAACCCAACACGGCCGACAGCATCTGACCGGTGGCGTTCATGTCGTTGTCGATGGCTTGCTTTCCGGCAAGTACCAGACCCGGGGCCTCTTCCTCGACAATCTTCGCCAAGATTTTGGCGACGGCCAGCGGCTCGATGTCCTGATGAACATCTTCGGCGGCATTTACCAAAATGGCGCGGTCAGCACCCATGGCGAGCGCGGTGCGCAGCGTTTCCTGAGACTGTTTCACGCCGATGGACACAACGACGATCTCGTCTGCCTTTCCGGCTTCTTTCAAGCGAATGGCCTCTTCGACGGCAATCTCGTCAAAGGGGTTCATCGACATTTTTACATTCGCAAGATCGACACCGCTTCCGTCCGCTTTCACACGAACTTTTACGTTATAGTCGATCACGCGCTTTACAGGCACAAGCACCTTCATTGGCGTGTCTCTCCCAGTTAAGCCCCGAAGGGCGGTCATGCTCTCGCGACAGGTTTAGCGGAGCGGCGCTGCCGAAAACAGCGCAAAATCGTCACGTTCTGTCCAAAGGACGCCGCGTTTTTTGGTTTTGTGTGGGATTCGTAGCGAGAATGTTTCTGCGATGCGGCCAAAACTCGTTGGTGATGCCAATTACCGGTTCGCTCCTGGCACCCAAAGCACATCCGCTTTGCCGTCCTCATTTGCCACACGCGCGGCAACAAAGCACCAATCTGACAGGCGGTTGAGGTATTTCACCGCTACCGGGTTCACGTCTTCTTGCGTCGCCAGTTCTGTGGCCAGACGTTCCGCGCGGCGGCTTACGGTACGCGAAAGGTGTAGGTGCGCGGCGAGGGGGGAGCCTCCGGGCAGGATGAAACTGCGCAAGGGTTCCAGCGCCTTGTTCATCGCGTCGATCTCGGTTTCAAGCCGGTCCACTTGCTCTTGCGCCATCCGCAAGGGTGGGTATTCAGCCTCGGCGTCTTTTGCCATCTCAGGCCGGCACAGGTCTGCGCCGAGATCGAAAAGATCGTTCTGAATCCGCGCAAGGGCCGCGTCCATATCGCCTTCCGCATGTAGGCGTACCAATCCGATCGTTGCGTTGGTTTCGTCAACGGTTCCATAGGCATCAACACGGGCAGAGTGCTTTGCCACACGCGATCCGTCGCCAAGCGCCGTCTCGCCCTTATCACCGGTTCGCGTGTAGATTTTGTTCAAGACAACCATCAGCCGTTTCCTCCTCGCAGCCAGACAAACAGAAGGATCAATGCAATCGCGACGGCTTGGGCGCCGATCCTCCAACGCATCAATTTGTTCGAGTATTTCTTTGAGGTATCGCCCCCAACACCGAAAGACCCAATCCCAAGCATCAGGATGATCAGGACAGCCGCACAGGCCACAATGATGAATACGAAAAGCGGGTCGTCGGTCATGTAGTTCGCTCCTGTCGTGTCACAGTCCATTTGGCCTTGCCGGGTCGAAACGGCAAGCGCTATCGGTATCTATCCGTTTGGCGCGACGCGGTCACCCATGCGTGTCGATAGAAATCGGCGAGCGATTCCGGCGATATAGGTGGCCGTCGTGACATAGTATCGCGGCTTTGGGTTCCGGTGCTCCAACGCATGGATCAGCTTGTCTGTGACCGCAGAGGCAGGCAGCTCGAATGTATCAGGCGTGCCGCTGTCATCATAGAGCCGCTCGCGCAATTTCCGGTACAATCCCGCACGCGCGCTGTTTTCCCAATCGATCCATTTCTCAAAATGCGGCTGGGCGTTCTCGCGGATTTTGGTTGTGATAGGCCCCGGTTCCACAAGCATGACTTTGATGTCTGTGCCTCGCATTTCCAACCGGAGCGTGTCGGTCAGGCCTTCGAGCGCGAATTTTGTGGCAACATAGGCGCCGCGCCAAGGCAAGGCTGCGAACCCCAAGACGGATGAGTTGTTGATGATGCGCCCATGTCCTTGCGCACGCATGACCGGCAATGCGAGGCGGGTCAGGTGGTGATAACCAAAGAGGTTCGTCTCGAATATCTCGCGTAGCGCATCGGTGGGCAGGTCTTCGACAGCACCAGGAATGGCGAATGCGCCGTTGTTGAACAGGGCGTCCAGAGTTCCGCCGGTGCGGCTTAGTGCTTCGGCCATGGCGGTTTCCATGCTGGTCTCATCCGCGTGGTCCAGGATGAAGCTTTCCAGCCCCTCTGACCGCAGTCTTTCACAGTCAGCTTCTTTTCGGCACGTCGCAAAGACACGCCAGCCGCGCTTGGCCAAAGTGTGGGCAGCGTCGTAGCCGATGCCAGAAGAACACCCTGTGATAAGGATGGATTTGTCTATTTGAGCCATTCTGCCGTCCTGTGTTGCGCGCTTGAAGCAATAGGGCCAAAGAATGTTACAGCGTCAACGGAAAACGACGCGCCCCGGGAAAGGACGCGCCGTCAGGTGCACTCTGATTATCGTCGGTTACCCGTTCAGAGATTCGGTGTCAGAAATTTCGAGGCCATGAAGCCGCGCGTTCCGGTGTCCAGCACTTTGATCTGGCTCCAACCATCTCCTGCGCTGCCCATATCTATCACTTCGGTGCCGCGTGTCAGTTTCGCGACGATGCCATGCCGGGTCGAGGGGCCAGCGCGCATATTCACCGTCGATCCGCGAACATAGACAACGGGGACGCCCGCGTCGGTGATGACGGGCTGCGAAGCGGGTTCGGGCTTGGCGCCCGAAGCGGCCATTAACCGGGCTGCGTGTTCTGCATGCTCAGCTGCGGTCTGAGGTGCGGTTGCGCTGGCCAACGTCACCGGCACGACGGCTAGCCCGCGCGGCGTCGACGTCAGGTCGGCAGCCGTCGCTGCATTTGAAGTCGCGATAACCTCACCTGCGGCAGGCGCTGCGGTGTCCGAATGATCCAGCTCGATACCAGCCGATACCGGCTCTATTGTATCCTGAGCTATGGTCGGTTCGCGCCCCAAACGGTCAACTGGCAACTCTGCATCCCGTCCGAAGTGCAGCATGGCCGCACCAACCGCGCCCACTGTAAACAGTGTTAAACGAATAATTCCCATAATATCCCCCTTCAATCGAAAACTATTTACCCAAAAACTTTTGTTATAATTTAGGGGAATGTCGTAATAGTTTCCCCCTCGGCGCTTTACGCGCTCTGCCCTCAAATATACACAGATTCCATGAATGATGTAACTGAAAACCCTGAACCCACCGGTTCGGATGTCGCTGAACCGCTTCGCCGCGCCATTGGCGAGCGCTATCTGACCTACGCCTTATCGACGATCATGCACCGTGCTTTGCCTGATGCCCGAGACGGGTTGAAGCCGGTGCACAGGCGCATCCTGTATGCGATGTCCCGGTTGAAGCTGGCGTCTGGCGGTAAGTTTCTGAAATCAGCCAAGATTTCGGGCGATACGATGGGGGATTTCCACCCGCATGGGGACGCCGCAATCTATGACGCAATGGCGCGTTTGGCGCAGGATTTTGCCGTCCGGTACCCGCTCGTGGACGGGCAGGGGAACTTCGGGAATATCGACGGCGATAACCCAGCGGCCAGCCGTTATACAGAAGCGCGAATGACCTTCGTTGCCGAGGCCATGTTGCAGGGTTTGGATGAAAACGCGGTCGACTATCGCGACAATTACGATGGCCGCTTGACCGAGCCAGTGGTCTTGCCAGCGGAGTTTCCGAATCTCTTGGCGAATGGGTCGTCAGGGATTGCGGTGGGTATGGCCACCAATATCCCGCCTCACAACATCGCTGAATTGATTGACGCTTGTCTTCATCTGATCAAAGTGCCGGACGCGCGCGACGATACGCTGCTGAACTATGTTCCCGGTCCAGACTTCCCAACCGGCGGCATCATCGTCGAGCCGCGCGAGAATATCGCGCAGGCCTATCGCACCGGGCGCGGATCGTTCCGACTGCGCTGTAAGTGGGAGGTCGAGGATCTGGGCCGGGGTCAATGGCAAATTGTAGTGACCGAGATTCCGTATCAAGTTCAGAAATCCAAACTGATCGAGAAGATCGCGGAAGTTATTCAAGTCAAGAAGGTGCCTATTCTTGGCGATGTCCGCGATGAAAGCGCGGACGACGTTCGAATTGTGTTGGAACCGAAATCCAAGAACGTCGACCCAGAGCTTCTGATGAACCTTATGTTCCGCAACTCTGATCTGGAAACGCGGTTCAGCCTGAACATGAACGTGTTGATCGACGGCGTAACGCCCAAAGTGTGCTCGATGAAGGAGGTGCTGCGCGCCTTCCTTGATCACCGTCGTGAAGTGCTGTTGCGTCGTTCCCAACACCGGATGGAGAAAATCGACCACCGGCTAGAGGTGCTCGAAGGGTTCATCGTTGCGTTCCTGAACCTTGATCGCGTGATCGATATCATTCGCTACGACGACGACCCCAAAGCCGCCCTTATGCGCGAAGATTGGGGCGTAGAGCATGTCCGCGCGATGAACGAGGCGGACTATGTCAGCCCCGCTCCGGGCGAGGGTGAACTGTCAGAGATCCAAGTCGACGCAATTCTGAACATGCGGCTGCGCAGTTTGCGTCGGTTGGAAGAGATGGAATTGGTCCGCGAACGCGACGAGCTGATGGAGGAACGCGCTGGGCTTGAAGACCTGCTTGAAAGCGGCACGTTGCAGTGGGCAAAAATCTCTGAACAACTGAAAGAGACCAAGAAGCTTTTCGGTAAGGACTACGAAAACGGCGCAAGACGGACGCAGTTTGCCGAAGCCGCAGAGGTTGAGGATGTGCCGCTTGAGGCGATGATCGAGAAAGAGCCGATCACCATCGTCTGTTCTCAGATGGGCTGGATTCGCGCGATGTCGGGGCATATCGACTTGTCACGCGAGCTGAAATTCCGCGATGGCGACGCCCCGCGCTTCATATTCCATGCCGAGACGACCGACAGGCTTCTCGTATTCGATTCAAATGGTAAATTCTTTACTCTGTCGGCGTCGAACTTGCCGGGAGGCCGCGGCATGGGCGAACCCCTGCGCCTTATGGTCGACCTGCCGAACGAAGCCGAGATCGTCGATTTATTCATCCACCAGCCCGGACGCAGGCAGTTGGTCGCCTCGACTGAAGGGAACGGGTTTGTCGTCAACGAAGACGATGTTCTGGCCCAGACCAAGAACGGCAAGCAGGTGCTGAATGTGGGCGATGCCCGCGCCAAGGTTTGCACACCAGTGACAGGCGATCACGTTGCCGTCGTGTCAGAGAACCGGAAGCTCTTGGTTTTCCCGGTGGCCGAGATCAACGAGATGACGCGCGGCAAAGGGGTGCGGTTGCAGAAATATAACTCAGCACGCGGTAAGCAGGGCGTGTTGGAATTGGATGGGGGGCTAAGCGACCTCAAGACCTTCGATCTAGAGGCCGGTCTGTCATGGCCTGCCACCGGTGATCGCACCCGGACCGAGGCCGATATGACCCCGTGGCTGGGCAAACGTGCGGGCGTCGGCAAAGCGCCACCACATGGATTCCCGCGTGACAATAAGTTTGAGTAATCGATGCCCCCATCACACCTGAAGATTCTTTATTCCGGTCGTCGCGGGCCATTACTTTGGCTGGCATTGAAGACTGGGATGCTGACCATCCTTACATTGGGTTTCTATCGCTTTTGGGCAAAGACCCGTTTGCGCCGATATTTCTGGAGCTCTATTCGCCCCGGCGGTCTGCCGTTGGAGTATGTTGGTGACCCGCTGGAAAAACTATTGGGGTTCCTTGTCGCGGTTGTCTTCATGGCGTTCTACATAGGTATTGTGAACCTGATCTTGATGTATTTCAGTTTTGCGATTCTTAACGGAAATATCGCCGCCTATGTGCTTAGCTTCGCGGGGCTGGTCCCGATCATATTTTTCGCCCAATACCGTGCGCGCCGATATATTCTTGCCCGCACTCGGTGGCGCGGCATCCGGTTCGGATTGGAGCCGGGCGCTTGGGGGTATTCATGGCGCGCGATGGTGCATTGGGGGGTCGCGATCCTCTCGCTTGGAACATTGCTGCCTCTGACATCGTTGTGGATCGAGAAATATCTTATCAACAACACATACTATGGTGATCAGATATTCGTACAGGGTGGTCGCCGTGGTCTGCTGTTCGGTGCGATGAAGCATGTTTACGCTTCAGTGGGTCTGTCCGTGGTCGCTGCGCAGATGGTCTATTTGTTCGACAACCCTTTGTGGTTGATGCTGTTTTTGCTGACTGTACCTTGGTTCATTTATGGGCTGGCCTATTGGCGGGCGGAACGTTTCAAGCGATTGACCGAGGCCAAGACATTGGGCTCTATCAGGTTCCGGACCAAACCGCGCCCAGGCACAATCATTGGAATATATTCTCTGGGTTGGTTCTTGATCAATATCGTGTTCACCGGCGCGTTTTTGATCGTTGCCGCTACATTTGTAGCGTATTTTGCAGCGACCGAATTTGATCCCGAAGATTTCAGTCAGCTCGAGGTCGCGATCGCCTCAAATGCGCCGCTTCTTATCATTGTCTATTTCCTCGTTTTTTTGGGTTATCGATCCATGGCGCACGCATGGATCACCTTGCCGCTTGCAGCCCACTTCGCCGAAGTGACCGAGATCGTCGATGCTGAAGAGTTGCATTTGATTTCCCAACGAGAACGAGACGAGTTTGCCGAGGCGGAAGGTTTTGCAGAAGCTCTTGATGTGGGGGCTGCCTTATGACCTCTGTTGTTTTCGCCAACCTTGTTGAGGGTCACCGCGCGACGCCGACGCGTGTCGCCGTCCATGCTGTGTCGTCCGGGCTAGAGGTGCAGCTTCCCGATGGGGAGCAAGTTATTTGGCCATGGTCCGAACTGCGCCGCGTTCCTGATCAGGCAGATAGGGGTGTCCTTGTTCTGAAACGCGAGCCGGATGCCCTTACGCGTCTGTATGTCGGCGATGCCCCGTTGATCTCTACAATTCACCTGCGTGCAGGACAATTGGGAAAGCGGGATCGGACGGTGCCGTTTCCGAAGCTGGCGGTTTGGGCCGCGGGTGCGGTTGCCTCTGTGCTGGCCATCATTTTTGTGTTGGTCCCTTTGATGGCTACTCAGCTTGCCGCGATCCTGCCGGCCGAAGGCGAAAAGGCGCTGGGGGATGCGACGTTTGAGCAAATCCGTATGGCACTGGATGAGACCGGGATTGTCGGAACGCGGATATGCGAGAACCCCGAGGGTAATGTGGCAATGCGGCAGATGTACGAGCGCCTCAACCCAGCGGCTGATCTGCCTTATGATGTACAGATACATATCCTCGACCACGACATGGTGAATGCCTTTGCGCTTCCCGGGGGGCGGATCGTGTTCTTTCGTGGGCTGATTGATCAGGCCGAAAACCCCGAGGAAGTTGCCGCAGTTCTGGCCCATGAAATCGGGCATGTGGTTAATCGAGACCCGACCCGTGACGCATTGCGATCTGCGGGATCTCTGGGTGTTCTGGGGCTTCTTTTTGGTGATTTTGCAGGCGGTACAGTCACTCTGTTTTTGGCAAATCAATTGATCAATGCATCCTATAGCCAGAAGGCCGAAACGACCGCTGATGACTATGCGCATGAGTTGTTGGAGCGCGCCGATATCTCGCCCGCCGCTCTGGGTACGATGTTTGAAAGATTGGCCGCGGAACACGGCGACCCTGATGGTATTGTGGCCCACTTCATGTCGCACCCTCAGCTTAGCGAACGGATCGCGGCTTCAAGAACGGCGGCAACCGACGGGAAAGAGTATGGCTCGGTTCTGAATGCAAGCGAGTGGCGCAATTTGCAGTCGGCCTGTGGATCGTCGTCTTCAGTCCAATCCGATGCCGTTTTCCCGGACAAGAAAACGCAGCCGTAAAGGCGCGTTAGGGCCGAAAACCTGTGCTCAAACATGCGCAAATGAAACAATAGTGGCTTTCCGACCTCACGCGGCAAGGGAAGCCTTGATTTTCCCTCGCTGAACGCGTAGTCAGCGCGCGATATTGAACCCGGGTTCGGTGAACCCCCTAAATGACGAGGCTTTGGCTCATGGCTAAGGAAAAGTTTGAACGCTCCAAACCGCACGTCAACATCGGCACAATCGGCCACGTTGACCACGGCAAGACGACGCTGACGGCGGCGATCACCAAGTATTTTGGTGACTTCCAGGCATACGATCAGATTGACGGTGCCCCGGAAGAGAAAGCTCGCGGCATCACGATTTCGACCGCACACGTTGAGTACGAGACGGACGCCCGTCACTACGCACACGTTGACTGCCCCGGTCACGCTGACTACGTGAAGAACATGATCACCGGTGCCGCTCAGATGGACGGCGCGATCCTGGTTGTGAACGCCGCTGATGGCCCTATGCCTCAGACCCGTGAGCACATCCTGCTGGGCCGCCAGGTTGGTATCCCGACCATGGTCGTGTTCATGAACAAAGTTGACCAGGTTGACGACGAAGAGCTGCTTGAGCTGGTTGAGATGGAAATCCGTGAGCTTCTGAGCGAATACGGCTACCCAGGCGACGACATTCCGATCATCGCAGGTTCGGCTCTGGCCGCTCTGGAAGGTCGCGACGCCAACATCGGTGAAGACAAGATCCGCGAACTGATGGCGGCTGTTGATGACTTCATCCCGACACCTGCACGCCCTGTTGACGGTGCGTTCCTTCTGCCGATCGAAGACGTATTCTCGATCTCGGGCCGTGGTACGGTTGTAACCGGCCGTGTTGAGCGTGGCGTTGTTAACGTTGGCGACGAGATCGAAATCGTTGGCATCAAAGACACTCAGAAAACCACCTGTACTGGCGTTGAAATGTTCCGCAAGCTGCTTGACCGCGGTGAAGCTGGCGACAACGTTGGCGTTCTTCTGCGCGGCATCGACCGTGAGAAGGTAGAGCGTGGCCAGGTTCTGTGTAAGCCAGGTTCTGTGAACCCGCACACGAAGTTCGAAGCCGAGGTCTATATCCTGACCAAGGAAGAAGGCGGCCGTCACACACCGTTCTTCGCGAACTACCGTCCTCAGTTCTACTTCCGTACGACTGACGTGACTGGCACCGTTGAGCTGCCTTCGGGCACCGAGATGGTGATGCCGGGCGACAACCTGAAGTTCAACGTTGAACTGATCGCACCGATTGCGATGGAAGAGAAGCTGCGCTTCGCGATCCGCGAAGGCGGCCGCACCGTTGGTTCCGGCGTTGTGTCGAAAATCATCGCGTAAGAACGTACTGCGTTCCTACAGCGACAGGCGATTTGGCGGCCACGCCAAATCTGCCGAGAGCTTAGTTAGCATCCGCTAATGTTCGAACGGAAAAGGCCGCCGCAAGGTGGCCTTTTTCTTTTTAAGAGCGGGTCTTGGCCTCCTAAGCCCGGCGTGTCTTCACAATGATTTGGTTGTCGACAGGTAAGCCAATTCAACAGTTTCCAAAGCCAATTCATTCTTCATTGCGTCGAACCCGCCAATTTCCCATTTGACGGGGTAGGCATTTGTCACCAACCACGTGGCCACGACTTTACTGTTTGCATCAATAAGGCTGACCGTCAGGTCCATCGGTTCGATTGGCTTGGCAAGGCTTCCCTCGATACTCGATTTGCACCATTTGACCAGCTCATTGTCCTTAGTGGTCAGGGCGCGTTGGAGCTTCAGGTTAGGTTTTTTGGCTTTCTTTGGAAGTTGGTGGACGAAACGGTTCTCGCCACCTTCAACTATCACGTCTTCTTCAAAACTGCTCTCCAATCCGGAAACTTCCTGAAACATCACGTCTGAGATTGTTCGGCTTGATCCTGTGAAAGACACCGAGAAGTGGAACGCCGTGGGGTAGGTTGGCTTTGCCATGATTCAGCTATCCTTTGGAGAGGTTCTGGAAACCAGCACCGATCAAAATAAGAATTGGATCGGGCTTCATATATATGGGTCGAGTATGCGGCGCGTGGCGCAAGTTGCAAGCATTGCGATTCGAAGGCTTTGTCTGATCGTTGCCCCAAGCAGTTGGTAACGGAGCCGGATCGTCGGTAATGCCACCCGCAAAAACTTGCCAAAAACCATCAATTCCAAAGAAAACTATTGCAATTTGACCTGCGGACGCCCATTTGGCGGGTGCTAACGTTTTTCTTTTTCGACCAACTGTCTCCTACTCTGGCATTCAGTCTTTCGATCCAGACCTACCACGCCAGGCTGCTGCACTTCCGCGAGTAGCATTAATTTTGGAGACTACGGATATGGCTAACGGCACCGTAAAATGGTTCAACGCAACTAAAGGCTTCGGCTTCATCGCACCTGAAACTGGCGGCAAAGACGTGTTTGTACACATCTCGGCTGTTGAGCGTTCGGGCCTGACTGGCCTTGCTGACGACCAGAAAGTTACGTTCGATGTAGAGCCCGGCCGCGACGGTCGTGAATCAGCTGTGAACATCGAACTGGCATAAGCCTTTTCGACTACAGTTTGAAACGCGGTTCTCGTACGAGGGCCGCGTTTTGCATTTCGGGGCGCATGTGGGTTTTACCCCTTGCCACACGCATTATCGCGCTGTACTACGCCCCAGTTCGCTCGGCGAATTTATCAGCGGGATTCGGTCCCGCTTTTTGAATTTGACGGGGGTTCGACGAGGGCAGTTGGAATGAGCCAGCTGTCGTCCTATCAACTCTTTGCCTGAAAGGGCGAATGCTATGACAAGTCAAAACATTCGTATCCGTCTTAAGGCGTTTGACTATCGTGTGCTGGATGCGTCCACACAAGAGATCGTCAACACCGCCAAACGGACTGGTGCAAACGTACGCGGCCCCATCCCGCTTCCCAACAAGATTGAGAAGTTCACGGTTCTTCGTGGCCCGCACGTTGATAAGAAATCCCGCGATCAGTTCGAGATCCGCACGCACAAGCGTCTGCTCGACATTGTTGACCCGACACCTCAGACCGTGGACGCGCTGATGAAGCTCGACCTGGCTGCTGGCGTTGACGTCCAGATCTCTGTCTAAGGAGGGTATCACAGATGCGCTCTGGTATTATCGCAAAGAAAGTCGGCATGACCCGACTTTTCATGGAAGACGGAAAGCAGATCCCTGTCACCGTTCTTCAGATGGACAACTTGCAGGTTGTGGCCAACCGCACCGCTGACAAAGACGGCTATACAGCTGTTCAGCTTGGTGCAGGTGAAGCCAAAGCCAAAAACACTTCGAAGCCTATGCGCGGCTACTTCGCCGCTGCGAAAGTTGCACCGAAGCGTAAACTTGTTGAATTCCGCGTGTCCGAAGACGCTTTGATCGCCGTTGGCGAAGAGCTGTCGGCCGAGCACTATGTGGAAGGTCAAAAAGTTGACGTTGCCGGTACTTCGATCGGTAAAGGCTTTGCCGGTGCGATGAAACGCCACAACTTTGGTGGTCTTCGCGCCACGCACGGTGTTTCGATCAGCCACCGTTCGCACGGTTCAACTGGCCAGTGTCAGGATCCGGGCAAGGTTTTCAAAGGCAAGAAAATGGCCGGTCACATGGGTTCAGTCCGCGTGACCACTCAGAACCTCGAAGTCGTGAAAACTGACGCCGATCGTGGCTTGGTCTTCATCAAGGGCGCTGTCCCTGGCTCGAAGGGTGGCTGGGTCACCGTTAAAGACGCCGTGAAAAAGAAGCTGCCCGAGGACGTTCCGTTCCCGGCTGCTCTTAAATCGGCTGCAACCGAAGCACCTGCGGAAGAAGCTCCCGCGGAAGGTGGTGAAGCATGAAACTTGATGTGATCAAACTGGACGGCAAAAAAGCCGGTTCGGTCGAGCTGGACGAGGCCCTTTTCGGTCTCGAGCCACGCGCCGACATCCTGCACCGTGTGGTCCGCTGGCAGCGTAACAACGCACAAGCCGGTACGCACAAGGTGAAAACACGGTCAGAAGTTAACTACTCGACCAAGAAGATCTATCGCCAAAAAGGCACCGGTGGCGCACGCCACGGCGCACGCTCGGCTCCGATCTTCCGTGGTGGTGGTGTCTATAAGGGCCCGGTTGTTCGCAGCCACGGTCACGACCTGACCAAGAAATTCCGCAAACTGGGTCTGAAGCACGCCCTGTCCGCTAAAGCGCAAGCTGGCGAACTGGTTGTGATCGACACGGCTGACGCTGACGGCAAAACTGCTGTTCTGGCGAAAGCGGTCAAAGACTTGGGCTGGAAACGCGCTCTGGTTATCGACGGCGCTGAAGTGAACGAAAAGTTCGCTCTGGCGGCTCGTAACATCGAAGGTTTGGATATCCTGCCGTCGATGGGCGCCAATGTCTATGACATCCTGAAGCGTGACACTCTTGTGCTCACCAAAGCAGGTGTCGAAGCTCTGGAGGCTCGCCTGAAATGACCGATAAAGCTGCACTCTACGACGTGATCCGCAAGCCGCTCATCACTGAAAAAGCAACCATGGCGTCTGAAAATGGCGCAGTTGTTTTCGAAGTGGCGATCGACTCCAACAAGCCGCAGATCAAAGAAGCTGTTGAAACCCTGTTCGGTGTGAAGGTGAAAGCCGTCAACACAACGATCACTAAGGGTAAAGTGAAACGCTTCCGCGGCCAACTTGGTAAGCGTAAAGACGTCAAGAAAGCCTATGTGACCTTGGAAGAGGGCAACACGATCGACGTGACCACCGGTCTCTGATCGTCAGGCTTAACTGAGAATTAGAAGGCCCCTGCCGAAAGGTGGGGGCTTTTTCTTTTGGGCACCGGTTGACGCAGGAACGGTCGTTTGCTCTTGAATGTACTCGTTAGAAATTATCGCCATCGAGAGTTCCCATGCCATTGGCACTTTACACATTCGGTCAATTTATTGAGTCAGCGGATAGCCCAGCAAATGATGGGTTTCGTGAGCTGAATGATCCGATCTTTGAAAATGTTGATGACGCGCCGGGACTAATCGATCGTTCAGGATATGCCTCTGACCCCGGGCCAGACCCCTGGGGTGAAGAGGTTTATCCAGAGTTCTACGAGGACCGAGGCGATGGCTGGTCGCCTGCAACGCTTTCTTTGTGGCAAGATATGGAATCGCTATTTGCGTTTACCTATTTCGGTCTTCATGCAAAGGCTTTGAGCCGCGGCAGAGAGTGGTTTCAGAAACCTCGCTGGCCCCCTCTGGTATTGTGGTGGCATCAAGGGGATGCCCGGCCTACTTGGGCACACGGAGTCGGTCGGCATCAGCACCTACATGTTCATGGGCCGACGCCCAAGGCATTTACTTTCAGGCAACCGTTTGATGAAAATGGAGCACCAACGAAGATCGACAGGCGACGGGTGCAGGCAATAACGAACCGGTCAACACGCGACATCTAACGAGCGAAGAACAGCAAAGACGGATGCCGGAGGGCGGGTCGTCTGGGTCACGCCAACGCACTCTATTGGCAACACACAGCAATTTGACTCGCGATTTTCGCTCATATGAATAAATTAAGGCGGTTCGTTTAACGACTCATAGAGAGATGAGGATTGTGCCCATGTTGACCCGCCGCCATTTTGTCGCGACATCCGCAGCGATGTTATCTGTTCCGCTAGCGACCCCAGCCATCGCAGGGCCAATCTCGGATCGTTCGAAATGGGCTGCGTTTGATGCGCAGGTAACGCCGGCAAATTATAACCCCGAAACATCGAATCCTTGGGGATTGAAATCGCGCTTTTTGCCGCGACTGGTTAAGGCCAATCCGGGGCTGGTACCCGGTGATATCCACGTAGACGCTGTGGCGCGCTATCTGTATCACATCCGTGAAGACGGAACCGCAATGCGGTACGGGGTGGCTATTGCAAAGGGCGATTTGTACGAGCCTGGCGTATATACCATCCGACGCAAAGCTAAGTGGCCCACATGGATTCCGACCAAAGCGATGATCGAACGCGAGCCAAATGTCTACGGCCCCTTGGCTGATGGTATGGACGGAGGTCCGAAAAATCCGCTCGGATCACGCGCGTTCTACCTGTTTGACGGCAATCGCGATACGTATCTGCGCATCCATGGGTCACCAGCGCCGCGCTCGATTGGCGGGCGCGCAAGTTCAGGCTGTGTGCGGATGGTGATGGCGCATATCAACGGGCTCTATGACCACGTGCAAACAGGCGCGACGGCGCACCTTTATCCAGCATAATGAACTGAGCCGAGGTTATGCCTCGGCCGGAGCATCTCGCTTGGCGCAGATGGGCTGGCCCTTGCGGTTTCGCAGGGGCAAATAGGTCGTCTCGACTGGACCTTGGTGCCGGTACACGAAGCACCCATCCGAATTGTTCATTCGAACATTGTTCAGGTCCTGACCGGGCGCAGCAATCGCGGCAACGCTCTCAGGCACTTCGGCGAAGCCCCGCGAGTTTGGGTCACCGCCAGAGGCTTCCGGGCTAACGCAGGCAGACAGTAAACATGCCGCGGCGCTCGACAACACAACCAGTTTCTTCATCATTAATCTCCCCACAGTCTTCTTTTCGGAGAGGATGATAGATTTTTGCTCAGAGGGGAAGGGTGTTTTGGCCTGAGATGTTGGCCCAAGCCATCTGGCGTCATATGCTGGCGAGGCCCGTTCCGGATTTGTTATAGACCTGTCGAGCGTATGCGAGCATCTAGTCGATGCCCCCCTAAAATGCCTCTGGTTTGATGTTCCATGCGGTTATCATAAACAGAGTTGACTTAGCGCGAATTTGCCATTCTTTAGTGCGGCGAATTGGGGTACCGATCCCGGGCAATTGACAGACAGGACACGATGCCGATCGGTCCCGTTTGGACATATGAAACGAAGAAATATCATGACTAAGAATGACGAGATTGTTATCTCGCACCTGATCCCGTTGTTTAGATCGCACCGCTTCCTAGAAGTTATCGCTGAGAACATCGAAGAGTTGGCGCTACCGCATTCTGAGATAATCTTGGCTGATCGCAACGGCGACAGCGCGTTTTGCAACAAGCTGCGAGACCGAATTGGTGAACGCAAGAACGTCCGCATTTTGTGCGACGATAGTAACATTAATTGGGTCGAAAACATCCGCGATCTGATCAACCACGCGCGCGGGAAATACCTTCAGATACTTCCCCATGATGACACAACGCCTTTATCTTCGATCGAGGCATTGTGCGCCGCGTTGGACGCAGCCCCTGACGCGGTGCTGGCCTATGGTCGCGTACGGGCGTTTGATTTGGCCAATCGGCCGATGCCGGAACGCGATGAGCTAAATAGCAGTGAGGACCCAACTGCCACGAGCTGGACACTTGATGATGCATTGCCGCTTTTCTGGATCGGCCGTTTCGCTGGAGCATTCAAGGGGGTGATCAGGTCGGCGGTTGCGCAAGATCGAAGACACGTCTTTCAGGCGACGCCGACAACCATTTACTCTGAACGCGCGTGGTTGTTCTCGTTGGCCCTTGCCGGACGATTTGTATTTGTGCCGACTGACATGCTCCACAAGCGTTATTATCCCGAAAGCACCCACCGATCTTGGGTCGTTACTCCGGAAGTTTTTCAAGACGTCGCAGATCAGATGGTTGCCTCGGTTCAGGCGGCGCTCACTGATGATGAAATCCGGGCTTACGCAACTCGGGATATCCTGACAAACGCCAAATTTCGGGTCGATGCGCTTCGAAACCCGGATGCGGATAGGTTTATCTACGAACCCTACCAGTTTTCTGAACACAGACGCCTGCGCGAACGTCGACTTGGATGGGTTGCAGGATCATGAAACACAGTGAAGCATTGGTACTGGGTGCCGGCATGCAAGGCGCGCTTTCGGCGCTTATGCTGGCCAATCGCGGGCTAACGGTTACATTGATTGATCGCGCGGACGCGATGTTGCAGGGGTCCAGCCTGAACTACGAAGGGCGCATTCACTCTGGGATGCTGTATGCGATGGACAAGACGTTCAATACCGCAACGCGTATGGCCAAGGATGCGGTGGCATTCGCCCCCGCCATTGAAAGAATCCTGGGAATGAAGCTGGATTGGGCACGCCTTCGTTCGGTGCGATCAACCTATCTGGTTCACCGCAACAGTCACCTGAGTGCGGATGAACTGACGGCGTTTTGGACCCAACTTGAACATGTCATCATGGCCGAGCTTGAAGATCCCGAAATGACTTATGTTGGTGCGCGTCCAAAGCGGTTTTTCTGGCCTACCGATTGCCCCGAAGAAGCCAAGGCTGGCATTGTCACTCATGCCTTCAAAAGCGAGGAAACTTGCGTCGATCAGGTTTCGTTGAATGCCATCGTAAAGGCGGCGGTTAATGCGCATCCTCGAATTGTTTGCGCTCTGGGCCAAGAGGTGTTGACGGTCGAGGGGCGCGGCGCGGATCGATACACTGTGACGACAAGTGATGGCCAAGGTGCCCGGACACAGCATCAAGCAGGTCTGGTCGTTAACTGCCTTTGGGAGGCGCGCGGCCTGATTGATCGTGTCATGGGAATTTCTGACGGCTCAACCGAGAGCCTTCGATTGAAATACAGCCTGCTTCTGAAGCGAAGCGAATACTTCGATCGTCTTGGATCGTTTATATTGACCCACGGCGCGTTTGGCAGCGTTGTCACGTCGCCATTTGCGGACACGGCATTCGCATCATGGTATCCGGCTTGTGTCGAGGGAATGATTGAAACTCAACAGCTTCCTGATCATTGGCGCGCGCTTTGTTCAGGGCCAGTACCAGATCACATCCGAGACCGCGTCCTTGCCGAGAATGTGGCAGGGTTTCGCGAAGTGTTTCCTGATTTTCCGATGCCGGAAGTTAAGCTAATCAAAGCAGGAATAATCGTGGCGCACGGCTTGCGAGACATTGATAAGACCGATAGCGGGTTTCATCGTCGGGACGAGTATCCGATCCGGCGAAAGGGCAACTACTTGTCCGTGGCGACGGGAAAGTACACGAGCATCGGGCGCAATGTTCTGAGATTAGAGAGCGAGTTGTTCGATAAAGCGACAGAACGCCCGACAGCGGCAGCGATGACTGTTTGACTGGTGGTGTTTTGGTGGATCTGCAGACAATAGACTTGCCTGCTGTTCACCGCTCCGTAATGCGCAGCGATTAAGGTGGTGATGCTGGCAGTCTTCTTTGGTTATTCGCACACGATTGTCTGAGTGGGTAAAACCACTCCACCTACTAGACACCCCCAACCAACCCTGATACATCGCGCAAGTCTTATGGCCTCGGATTCGTTCCGGGGCCTATGACATTTGGAATTTGGGGACCTTCGGGGCCCTTCACATACAGGCAGGTGACTGCCTCAAAGCAACGGAAGACAGAAAGCATGGCACTTAAGTCGTACAAACCGACGACGCCAGGCCAGCGTGGGCTGGTTCTGATCGACCGTTCGGAGCTTTGGAAAGGTCGCCCGGTTAAGGCTCTTACAGAGGGTCTTACGAAATCGGGTGGTCGGAACAATACCGGACGGATCACGTCGCGCCGCCGTGGTGGTGGTGCGAAGCGTCTCTATCGCATCGTAGATTTCAAACGGAACAAGTTTGACGTCGCCGCTACTATCGAGCGGATTGAATATGACCCCAACCGGACCGCGTTCATCGCTCTCGTAAAATACGAAGACGGCGAACAGGCCTATATCCTTGCTCCTCAGCGTTTGGCTGTTGGCGACAAGGTGATCGCATCGGCTAAGGCCGACGTGAAGCCTGGCAACGCGATGCCTTTCTCAGGCATGCCAATCGGTACCATAGTCCACAACATCGAGATGAAGCCGGGCAAAGGCGGCCAGATCGCCCGTGCTGCTGGAACTTACGCTCAGTTTGTTGGTCGTGATGGCGGTTACGCTCAGATCCGTCTGAGCTCGGGGGAACTGCGCCTCGTGCGTCAGGAATGCATGGCCACCGTTGGTGCTGTGTCAAACCCCGACAACTCGAACCAGAACTACGGTAAAGCTGGTCGTATGCGCCATAAAGGTGTCCGCCCGAGCGTCCGTGGTGTCGTTATGAACCCGGTTGATCACCCCCACGGTGGTGGTGAGGGTCGGACTTCGGGTGGTCGTCACCCGGTTACTCCTTGGGGTAAGCCGACCAAGGGTGCGCGCACTCGCAACAAGAACAAGGCGTCGTCGAAGCTGATCATCCGCTCGCGTCACGCCAAGAAGAAGGGTCGTTAAGATATGGCACGTTCTGTCTGGAAAGGCCCTTTTGTTGACGCTTACGTCCTCAAAAAAGCCGAAAAAACCCGCGAGTCGGGTAAAAACGAGGTCATCAAGATCTGGTCGCGTCGTTCGACCATTCTGCCCCAGTTTGTGGGTCTGACCTTTGGCGTTTACAACGGCCACAAGCACATCCCAGTGAATGTGACCGAAGAAATGATTGGCCAGAAGTTCGGTGAATATTCACCGACCCGTACTTACTACGGTCACGCGGCTGATAAAAAAGCGAAGAGGAAGTAAGCCATGGGTAAGGATAAAAATCCCCGCCGCGTGGCCGATAACGAAGCTATGGCTAAGACCCGTATGCTCCGTACGTCCCCGCAAAAACTGAACCTGGTTGCTGGTATGATCCGCGGCAAGAAAGTCGACAAGGCTCTTAATGACCTGACTTTCTCGAACAAGCGTATCGCTCAGGATGTGAAGAAATGCCTTCAGTCCGCCATCGCCAACGCCGAGAACAACCATAACCTGGACGTCGATGAACTGATCGTCGCCGAGGCTTATGTCGGTAAAAACCTGACCATGAAACGCGGTCGCCCTCGTGCCCGTGGTCGTTTCGGCAAAATCATCAAGCCGTTCTCGGAACTCACCATCCTGGTGCGTCAAGTTGAGGAGCAAGCGTAATGGGTCAGAAGGTTAATCCAATTGGCATGCGTCTTCAGGTCAACCGCACCTGGGACAGCCGCTGGTACGCAGACACGAAAGATTACGGCGATCTTCTTATGGAAGACCTGAAAATTCGTGACTTCATCAAGACCGAATGCAAGCAGGCTGGTATCAGCCGTGTGATCATCGAACGTCCGCACAAAAAGTGCCGCGTCACGATCCACACAGCGCGTCCCGGTGTGATCATTGGTAAAAAAGGTGCAGACATTGAAACTCTGCGCAAGAAAATCGCCAAGATTACCGCGTCGGAACTGCACCTCAACATCGTTGAAGTTCGCAAGCCCGAACTGGACGCTGCCTTGGTTGCAGAATCCATCGCTCAGCAGCTTGAGCGCCGTGTGTCCTTCCGTCGTGCCATGAAGCGCGGCGTGCAGAACGCAATGCGTATGGGTGCCCTTGGCATCCGTGTGAATGTTGCTGGCCGTCTTGGTGGCGCTGAAATCGCCCGTACCGAATGGTATCGTGAAGGTCGTGTGCCGCTGCACACCCTGCGCGCTGACATCGACTACGCCCACGCCGAAGCAATGACGCCTTATGGCATCATCGGCATCAAAACCTGGATCTTCAAAGGCGAAATCATGGAGCACGATCCTGCTGCTCGTGATCGTCGTCAAGCGGAACTCCAGGAAGGTCCCGCGCCCCGTGGCGCCGGCGGCCGTCGTTAAGGAGGGCTGAGACATGCTTCAACCAAAGCGTACAAAATTCCGCAAGATGCACAAAGGTCGGATCAAAGGTGAGGCCAAAGGCGGCTCTGACCTGAACTTCGGTTCTTACGGTCTTAAAGCTCTCGAGCCTGAGCGTGTGACTGCACGCCAGATCGAAGCTGCACGTCGTGCCATGACGCGTCACATGAAACGTCAAGGCCGTGTTTGGATCCGCATCTTCCCGGACACCCCGGTGACCGCCAAGCCTATCGAAGTTCGTATGGGTAAAGGTAAAGGTTCCGTGGACCGTTGGACCTGCAAAGTGAAGCCAGGCCGCGTGATGTTTGAGATCGACGGCGTCAATGACGACGTGGCACGCGAGGCCCTGCGCCTTGCCGCCATGAAGCTGCCGATCAAATCGCGCGTTGTGGTTCGCGAGGACTGGTAATTTTCGTTGACGCGAGAATTCTGGTACAAAGAATAAAAAGCCCCCGTCGAGAAATCGGCGGGGGCTTTTGTTTTTCGGATGAAGGGTTGGGTTGTTGATTTACTTGAACTAGGGCCTGTTAACACTTAATCATATCGACGATTAGGGCGAAATTCAGGAAAGCGCGGTACATGACGTCCAGCTTTTCGAACCTTGAGAAGATGCGCCGGTATCCTTTCAGCCTTCGA
>NZ_JBGEHL010000005.1:0-302609 GCF_041403445.1 Aliiroseovarius conchicola | reverse complement strand
GTTTCGAAGGCTGAAAGGATACCGGCGCATCTTCTCAAGGTTCGAAAAGCTGGACGTCATGTACCGCGCTTTCCTGAATTTCGCCCTAATCGTCGATATGATTAAGTGTTAACAGGCCCTAATATGACGCATAAAATGTGGAGGGGTCGGGACATCGGCCTTGGGATAGATGGACCGGTGCTTACGGCGTCCCTAACCCTGAACATTCTATCTTTGTTGACTCCGCTGGTGATCCTACTGATCTTCGATAGAGTCATTCCCTATGAATCGTTTCAAACGCTTACGATCCTAACACTGGTGCTGTGCATCGCCGCCGGAACGGAGCTGGTGTTACGCTGGGCCCGCTCCACCATGCTAAACATGGCGGCGGCACGTGCTGCTGTCACCAATCACATGAATTTTTTGGACTGCGTCGTTTCCGCCAATGTACGCAGGTTTGCAAAATCTCCACCGGCGGTGCATCTAGAACGGCACAGCGCCGTTGCGCGGTTGCGTGATCACTACTCGGGGCAAAATCAGGCCCTGGCGATCGACGTGCCGTTCACAGCTATGTTCATCATCATGGTGGCGTTGATCGGCGGCTGGCTTGTGCTGGTTCCGCTGGGATGCCTCCTGACCGTTCTAATATTTGCATTCTCGATGAAGAGGGCACAAGCGTCAATTTTCGATACCCGCAAATCCCTCGATGAACGGCGTTACGCCTTCCTGTCCGAGGTCTTGTCGAAAATCGTAACGGTCAAGTCCAACACGATGGAACGGCAAATGACCCGTCGATTCGAACTGTTGCAGGATCAAACCGTAACCACTAGCCGTAGGCTGATTCTGTTCACAGGGCTTGCTCAGAGCTTTGGTTCGCTGATCTCACAACTGTCGATCGCGGCCGTAGGCCTGTTCGGATCCTACCTCGTAATACTGGGGCTCATCGGGATCGCAGAACTTGCTGCATGTATGATGTTGAATGGCCGGATTATCCAACCCCTTACCCGGCTCGTCACATTGTGGGTTCAGGCCGAAAGCATCGCTGTTTCACGCCGCAAATTGGGTAAGATGGACAGTTTGAAAGACCATTCGGACAAATCGCGCCCTGCGCAGAAAATGCGTGGCAGTATTGTGTTTCGAAACACCGTTCTGTCGAGCACCACGGACACTGTGCCGGTCTCGGCTACGATCGAAGCTGGCACAACAGTATTGGTCGACACGGCGCTTGACTGGGCTATGCCCGCATTAGTTGATGCGATCACTGGCCAAATCGCACCCAAAGGCGGCTCCATCTTAATCGATGGGTTGATGGCGGCCGATCGGATCTCAGAACGTGGCCCATCTGCGCTGGTGGTTCTGGAACGATCACCCGCGATTTTCTCTGGCACGGTCCTTGATAATATCAGCGCTTTTGGCGACGCTCAACAGATCGAGCGCGCGAAGCATTTCGCGAAATTACTGGGGCTCGAACGGCGAATTTTCCGGCTGCCCGCGGGATATCTGACGCAGCTTAACAACAACGTGTTCGAGAAAGACCATGCCAACCGACAGTTGATCGCATTGGTACGTGCCATTGCTATGCAGCCTAAAATCCTGCTGATGAATGAACCAACCAGTGTCCTCGAAACACCCGAGCGTGAGGCGCTTAGTGCTTGCTTGGCAAGCTTGTCCCCGCGACCAACGATCCTGATCTCCAGCCCTGATCCCCGCATGAAGAGACTGGCCGAGAAGCGCCTTGCATTAGTATCTGCACATGACGCGGCCAATGCTGCGTGGATCGCAGATGTAGACGCAGATGCGCCCGCCAAACACAATTTTCAAAGAGGTGCAGCATGACAAGTGTGAATACACAACACGCAAATACGCTGCTGCAAAACCTACTCTTAGCAGGTGGATGGCGTAGCAGCGATACCGCGATTCTTGAAGCACTGCCGCATATGTCGCGGGAACTTAGCCCGGCAGAGCTTCACAGGACGATCCGTAACCTGCGCATTCCATTCTCAGAAATACGATGCTGCGAGACCAGGATTAGTGCAGCGGAATGTCCTGCACTTGTTATCCCGGATGATGGGTCGATGTACATCGCGCTCGAACGCCACGACGGCGGACTGTTGACTGTGAGTGCTGGCAAAGCGGATCGCCAAACCCGCATTCCGACAAGGCGTATGGTCCACGTCCTCAGAATCGAACAACATCTTCGCCAACGTGCCGAGCAGCGACCGACGAGTGTGGCCGAGATACTGGCAGCACTGCGCCCAATGCTACCCTGGTTGCTTGTTGCCTCGTTCCTATCAAACGTTCTTGGTCTTTTGACCCCACTCTTAATAATGGGAATCTACGATCGTGTGATCCCGACGGGATCAATTGACCTGTTAATCTCCCTAGTAATTGGTGTCTGTGTTATCCTCGCAACCGATTTTAGCTTTCGCCACGCGCGATCCCTCGCGCTGGCATATGTCGGGCGAAACGTAGAATATACTTTGACGACTGCATTGTTTCGCAAGCTAATGGCGCTGCCTTTGCAGGTGATGCAAAAATCAGAAGTTGATCAGCAGTTATCGCGGTTTCGGCAATTTGAATCGTTGCGCGATGTATTCACCGGGCAGGTCATGAGCAGCCTTCTCGACCTACCATTTGCGCTAATTTTCCTCTCGATATTGCTGTATCTGTCTCCTCAAGTCGGTATCTTGACCCTTGGCGTCGCGGTATTTTTTGTTGTCTTCAGCAGTTTCGTTATTCCGGCGCAACGGCGTCTCGACACCCTTTCGGCAGAAGCCAACGCATCCAGCCGTACATTACTAAACGATGCCGTTCTAAATCAAAGAGCCTTGCTCAACTTAGGCCTCGCAGATATCTGGCGAACACGCAGCACGCCGTTAGTCGAAGAGGCGGAATACGCGACACGTCGCGCTCGCCAGTTCCAAAGTACCACGCAATCGTTTGCGCAAACCATTACTGCATTGGCGACCGTCGGTGCAATTGTGCTGAGCGCACGCGCAGCACTGTCTGGCGATCTCAGTTTCGGTGGACTGATCGCCGTCATTGCGTTGGTATCGAAAGTCATGGCCCCGTTGCTTGCACTACATGCCAACACGCTGCAAATCCTTACGTTCCTGCAAAGCAAAACGCAGGCCGACCGCGTGCTGGCCCTTAAAGAGGAATTCGAGCTGGGGCAGGCCACCTCTCACCAGAAGACTTTGCAAGGCGCTGTTCGCTTCTCAGCTGTGACCTTCCGACCCGACCCGCTAACCAACCCAATCCTGAACCAGGTGAGCTTCTCCAGCAAGTCCCGGGAAATCGTTGTTGTGATGGGCAGTGACCTCGCGGGCCGCACGGCGTTGCTTGATCTAATAGGGGGGCTCTATGTTCCTCAGGCCGGAACCATTGAGCACGATGGCATCGACATTCGACAGATCGCTTGTGATGAATTGCGCAGATCAATCACCACTGCAGGTCAGGACAGCAGTTTGTTTTACGGCACACTGGTTCAAAATTTTAGACTTGCTGCGCCTACCCTTACCGAGGCGGAGATGGCTAGGGCTCTCGCGCATGTCGGCGTGCCGGACGAAATTGACGGCCTACCCGACGGATTACACAGTCGGCTCCGCGACGATGCCGCCAGCCTATTGCCCGAACACACGCTCAAGGCCCTGACTATTGCCCGCAGCATCGCGCGCGCTGCGCCGATTTACCTCTTTTCCGAACCAACCAGCGGCTTGAATAATCAGGGGCGCACGGGCTTCAAAGCTTGGCTAGCGCAACAAAAAGGCCACCAGACGATATTTGTGGCGACGTCTGACCGGTCATTCCTCCAACTCGCTGATCGCTATGTGTTCTTGGATAATGGGCGGCTGACCGTGAACGATACGGGCGATCAGGGCCTAAAGAAAATCACTGTGGCACTGCAAAACCTCGAGGACCGGGCATGAGAACGCGCATTCTTTCACGAAACGAAAAAGGTGCGATTGCACGGGCAAAAGAAGCGGACCTTGCCAGGAAACCGCGACTGGCCGCACGCATCGCCCTTAGTTTGTTCGCGATGACCGTAGGCTTGATCCTACTGGCGGCGAAAACTCAAGTGCCAAACATTACCCGCGCACCGGGAACGATTCTTCCATATGGCAACTATTATCAAGTCGAAACTCTGGAAGGTGGCGTCGTGATTGCCATTCATGTTGTGGAAGGGCAGATCGTCGAAGCGGGTGCGCCGCTTGTCGAATTAGATCAGCCCGATATACGGCGTCGCAATGCCACCCTGCGCATACAACATGACGAGCAGCAAGCTCGGCTTATGAATCTGATTGCTTTGCGTATGGTGCTAGCGGCTTCGGCCCCTCCTACGGAAAACTCCGTCGCGGACTTGCGCGAGGCCGGTTACAACGATTCCGCAGATAAGCTTCAACTCCACATCGAAACTCAGAAAATCAAAACCCAAGCTATTGAACGACAAACGGAAACCATAGATATCCTCAACGCGGCGCTGACCTTCAACGAGGAGAGGGTTGCCGCAAAAATGGCCCAGCTTCAGGAAGCTCAAATCCTTTACGACAAAGGCCTCACGACCGTGCGCGAATATCAAGTTGAGGATGACCAGCTCAACGATCAACGGCAACGAGCCAATGACGCACGTGTCGAACTGGCAAAAGCCCGAAATCAAGTGGCTCTCGCGGTGGCCGACCGTCAGGATTCGCAACTGGCGTTGCAAGAGGACGTTCTGGAAGATCTGCTAGCTACGCGTAAAAATCTGATGGATCTGGCAGCCGAACTAGCTGCCATAGATGCCCGTCTCGCTGACTTGTCCATTGTCGCGCCAGAAGCTGGCATAGTCCAATCCGTTGCACTGCCCAATCTTGGCGAAGTAATAGAACCTGGCGAGACATTGTTTGAATTGGTGCCCCAACAGCGCGGCCTTGTAATCGAAGCGCGCATACCCGCCGACGATATTGGTCACGTCGACACCACGCAGCCAGTTTCGATCAGCGTCGACACGTTCGATCCGCGCCGTTTCGGCCAACTTAATGGCCACTTGCTGTCGCTCTCTCCTGTGCCGCTGACGGACGAGGCAACAGGTGAGCAGTACTTTCGCGCAGCCATTGCCCTCGAAAGTACGCGGGTCGGGCAGAGCGGAATGAAACGACAGCTGCGTACTGGAATGACCGTAGTCGCCGAGATTGTCACCGGGGAACAGACCATGCTTGCCTATTTCCTCAAACCCATCGACTCCACCTTGAACCGATCTTTTCGCGAGCGTTGAATATCTTACTGTCCAAGGGCTAAGGAACGAAAGTTAGGTTCTTGAGAAGCTAGGCGGACGGCCATCCGTCAACCTGGCATAGGCATCGGAAGACAATTCCTCGCGCAGGACCAGAATACAACAAGCTTGGCACCGATAAGTAAGAAAGGGCGGGCGACCGCCCGTCAGGACTGCGGATCGTAGTTGCGACGGTATTCCGCTGTAATATTGCAACATCTATGGTTCCAGATACGCCAATAAACAACTATAGGTTACTTATTTGAATCAATATGCAATCTTTATGTGCATAGATGTTGCGGACCGACCTCGGACGGGTGCGCAGACAGGAGGATAAAGTTGCACATCACAGCTCTCCGTGCGGTTCTTTTTGGAACAAGTTTACTTATCGCTGGATGCGGGGTGACCTACAACAGCCCCACCGTCCAAAGCCAAGCGGCGGGTTTTGATGTAACCGTCGTTCGCCTAACGGCAAAGTCAGTACAAACGGCCAACACCGCGCCTTATCAACCAATGACGCTCCCCGATGTGTTTCGCACGGCTGCGTCAGCGTCAGGACCGCGCGGAGCCGGGCCCCTACCGGCACCACCGCCCGCTCCGCAACGCGCACCCAAACCCATAGTCAAAAACCTTCCTGCACAGATCTTATCTCCTAGATATAAAATCGGTGTCGGAGATGTCGTCGTTCTGGTCACAAAGGGCACCGCGTCGACCATCGAAGGGCTGGGTGATCTGCTAGCAGCACAAACACAGAAACAGGGCTTCTCGGTTCGTGACAACGGTACGATCGCTTTGCCGGATATCGGACAAGTTCAGGTTGGCGGATTGACACTTGAGGACGCCGAAACCGCGGTCTTCCAAGCGCTCGTCGCGCATGAAATTGATCCCGCATTTAGCCTCGAGATCGCCGAGTTCAACTCGCAACATATCGCGGTTGGCGGTCAGGTCGGGAGGTCCGGCTTGGTACCAATCACCCTTAAACCCACGCGGCTTGGCGACGTACTTGCACAGTCCGGTGGCATCTTAGCAGAGGACCCGGACACGACTTCTGTGACCCTCTATCGCGGGGACAAGCGGTATCAAGTGGCCACATCTGATCTGCGGTCGGACCCAAATGTTCGCAATCTGAACCTGCTGCCCGATGATGTGATTTATGTCGACGACGGATACAGCTTGGAGCGCGCGACCCGGTTCTACGATCAACAAATTGCTGCAATCGGCATGAAACGCAACGCGCGCCTTCAGGCTTTGACCGAGTTGGACACCGAACTAACGTTACAGCGCGCGACGTTGGACGAACGACGCGCCAATTTCGTTGCCCGTCAAGAGTTTGGCGCTGAGAAGCGCGACTATGTGTATCTGGTTGGAGAGGTGCAATCTCAGGGCCGCGTCGCCCTTCCTTACGGCCGACATGCCAGCTTGGCAGACGTTCTGTATGATGAAGGCGGCTTCAACACGAAGACCGGTGACCCCGCGCAAATCTATGTGATACGACCCGACAACGGCAAAGAAGCAACCAATGTCACTGCTTGGCACCTGAACGCGACAAATGTGGTCAATTTGACGTTGGCGACACGTATGCAGATGCGACCGAACGACATTGTATTCATCGAAGAGCAGCCAATCACAAAATGGTCACGCGCCTTCGAACAAGCTTTCCCGATCCTGATCAACAAAGGGGTGAACGGGGACAGCACACCTTAGATGATCTTAGCACACAGAATCTGACAGCCCGGCGGCAACCTCTAGACGGTGTCGTAATAGGCTCTGCCGAACCCGGAATAGGCCTCGTTCGTACCCTCATCGCCATATCGCGCCAATTTCTTAGGTTTGATCTGCGACAAGACCATCCCGGTGACCGGGGACCCAACAAGATCGAACTGTTTCAATCCAGCTTCGACCTGTCGACGTGTGGTTTGGTCCCATGCGACGGAAAAGATGATCGCATCCACATATCGCGAGATGACCCGCGCATCAGGAACGACCAGCACAGGCGGGCTGTCGATGATGACAACATCATAATGCAACCGCGACCGCGCGATTAGGTCACTGAACTGCCGCGATGCGAATACATCCGCAGCGCTGGCGGTCGTAGGGGCACCCAACAATACATCCGCGCCCAACGACGGAATATGCTGTACAACCGATGCCAGATCAGCGCCGTCCATCAACGCAGCCACCACGCCCGCTGTATGGTCGGTTGAAAAATAGCTGCTCAGCGTTCGGCGCCGCATATCCCCATCGATCAACAAAACCTGCTTGCCCATAGCCGAGAAGTTCTGTGCCAACGCAATCGCGTGGGACGTTTTTCCCTCGCCCGGTACGGCAGAGGCCGACAAGATGACCTGCGGCGGACGGTCGGGATGGGACATTAGCAACGATGTACGTAGATTTCGCACCGCTTCCGATACCGCAGATGTTGGATGAGTGGCCAAAAAGGGCAAAAGTCGCGAGCGGTCTTTCACAGGAAAGGCGGGCAGTTGGCCCAGCACGGGTTTGTTAGTCACCTGTTCCAGCTCATCAGCCGTGCGAAACCCGGCATGAACGAATTTTCGTACCAGTACATAAACACCCGCGACAAGCACACCTACTGCTGCCGCGACCAACAGCACCATAGCAAGCGATGCAGACTGATCCCGGCCAACTACCGCGGGCGACAATACTCGGGCATTCGCCTGCTGAAGGCCCCGCAAAGTGCTTGCCTCGCGCAGGCGGGCAAGAAGCGTCTCGTATAGTACACGAGTGGCCTGCGCTTCGCGTTCAAGCTGTTGCAAAACACCGAGGTTAACACCCTGCGCGTCAAGCTTGGTGTTCAGCTCCTTCACAGATCGCAACAATACCTGTGCCTGCTGGTCCAACCGACTTTGCTGCAATTTCAGGTCGGCCTCCATGGCATCCAACTGTGTTTCGATTGCAGGTGAATATCCTTCATTGTCCGCCGCGCTCAACAGTTGCTCAAGTGCCCGGTTCCCGGTCATGGCCGCAATCTGAGGAAACTTGCCCGCCTCACGTAGGGCTTGAACGCCCTGAAGCTCGCTGGCGTTTGCATTCACGCGCTCGGTGATATCCGCCAGTCGCGTACGTGTATCCTGTAATCGCGTGGCCATTAAAGACAAATCAGCGGACGCCGTTACCTCCGTCTTGGACCGAAGCTGCGCGATCTCACGCTCCTGCTCCGATAGTGCTTGCCTTAAGGTCCCGACCCGCTCTGACAACCATGTCTCGGCTGTTTGTGCGGCCGCGTATTTGGTAGCAATCTGCTCTTCAACATAGATGCGGGTCAATGCATTGGCCATCTGAACCGCTTTCTCAGGCACTTTTGAGGTTGCTGTCACAGTGACGATTTGGCTGTTGCGTTGCTCGCGCGCCGATATCGCAGACTGAACATTCTGGACGACTTGGTTCAATCGTTGGGCTGAACTGGCCGTTGGCGACGGATTGAATTCTGTATCCTGATCTAGGCCGAGCTGCTCAACCAGTTTTAGTACCAGCCCGCGTGACTGTAGGATGTGAAGTTCCGTGTTCAGTTGGGACATATCAACCGAAGATGAAGTCTGTCCCGCGCCTGCGATTTCAGACACGAGGTCGTCTTGCTGCTGTAGCACCATGGTCGCAGTCGCGGCATACCGCGGTTGCGCCAAAGCGAAGTAATAAACCGCCCCGAGCAGCATGCCGATCGCCATCGCCAACCAGATCAACCTCCGCCCACGCCAAAGAGCCAGCCAAATTTGCACCGGTTCAATATCCTTGGGGAACCCACCGCGTTGGTTCGGAACCCTGTCAAATGGGCCATCCAGACCGCCTGCTATCGTCATTCTTACCTCTTGTTACCCGTTAATGCGTTCCAAAATAGGATCAACGCCCCGACCGAGAAATGATGGTGATAAGCGTGCGCCAGAAGATCCAAAGCTCGAACCGAATGCTACGATTAGCGATGTAATGTAAATCCGCCTGAACCTTGCGCGCAGTTTCATCCGCGCCCTCAACATATCCAATTTCGGTCTGAGCAAATCCGCTAATCCCGGGCAGCACGGAATGCCGCTCTTCATAACCGGGCACCACGTTCAGGTACGTCTCTGCATGCTGATAGCAATCGGGGCGCGGGCCGATCAGGCTCATCTCACCGCGAAGAACATTGATGATCTGCGGAAGCTCGTCGATCCGGCTTTGGCGCAGGAAGGCCCCAAGCACCGTGATACGATCATGCTCCAGCGGTTCATCCGCCTGCCTTTGTCGCGTCGCCGGTGTCATTGAGCGGAATTTATACGCCAAGAACGGCACGCAATGCTTGCCCATACGCGGTTGCACGAACAAAAGCGGGCCAGGGTTAACACTGCGATTTACCATCATCAGGGCCAGCGCGGCAGTGCAAAGAAGTGGCAGCAAGAATAGACAAATAAGAATGTCAAAGGCGCGTTTACAAATATCGAAATAGAAGTCCGGCGTGTTGGATATCTGTTCCCGCGGCGTTTCCAGCCGGGCAATTTGACCTGAAGTCGATCCGAAGTCATACATGAGAATCCTCATGGTTGTATATATTTGACTCCACCACACCTCATGGTTGTTAACACAGTTTATGTAAATTGCAAACTAATTAGACTCTCGACGGCTTCCGCGCCTCTGCCCCCAGTATGAAACGGGGGCAGATCAGAGCAGTTAATCTTCGACCGGTACAGGCGTCAGGCCCAACAGAGGGATCGCCAATCCCGCATCCAGCCCGATCACCGCCACCAACTTTTCCGGTGTCAGCGTCGGGAATGGACCCGGCATTTCCGGCGTCCAGACTTCAAGCGCCATCTGGGCACGAGTTGCCGACGCGATGTCAGCATTTGGCGCATGAGTGGGCGCTAACAGTTCCGACGTGGCAACCTGCGGGAAGTGCGCGCTTGCCAATAGCGACGCCAACGCATAGCGCGCTCCATCAGCGTCCTCCCACATAGCGCCCTGAAATGTCTGAACATCGGCCGAAGAATATCCAAGGCACAAGGCGAATTGATTGGCATCTGCGATCCGGCTCTCGGGACAGGCAATTGTAATCCTAAGGGTCATAGCGTCACCCCAATCCGGTCCGCCATCCATTGTTCCAGCATATCAAGCTGGATTGTGTCCGGCTGGGCAGCCTGCGATGCCCACACCTGAAGGCCGAACAAACGGAAAGCGCCTGGAATACTGCCGGTCACCTTCCCCAATCCGATCCGCAAAGGCTGTGACGCGACCGACTGAGTGGTCAGCAACTGAGCGGTATCGATCACCGGCACCCCATCCATCCTGACGGTCACATGACTGGGCACCGCTCTCAGAGACACCACATGCCGTGCATGCCCACCCCAGATCGACGGCGACGCCAGATTGCTTGCGGAAACCCCGTTCTGTGACATGCGGCTGTAATATTGTAAGCGATCAATATTGGGACGCGCACCGATAGACATGCCGTTGGTACTGGTCTTGCTGATCTCAGCTACATTGACCCGCGATGTGCCCGAGGTCGAAAGCATCTGATACCCAAGCACCATGGTGATCGGGTTCTCGACATCAAAAATATCGGCAGTTTTCATCGCGTCGTCGACGCCGTCCATCTCGATCCAGTGATCCGTACCATCGGTACGATAGGTCGGGCGCGCGGCGCTGATGGCTTGACTCAAATCGTTACCAGCATCGGACAGATCTTGCCAAAGGCCGATCGGTTGCCCATCTGCCGACGCGCTTAGGAAACCAGCTGGATCCTGAAACATGGTCTCAGACCGCCATGGATCGAAGAAGGCTGACGGCGACAATGCCAGTGGTGAAAACGGTGCCGATCCTGACCCCGCTTGCCGGCGCATCGCAAGCGCCGGAATATCGTAGCCCAACCCCATCATCAGACAAGCACGAAGGCGTGGATGCCGCTTGCTGTGGTGCCCGTGGCGAGCACCCGGCTAACGCCAACAGGTAAGATCGCATTATCCCCCACGACGACGACCCGGCTTTGACCAGCGACCGAGGTGAACGCGACGGCACCGCCGGTTTCGACATAAAGCGCGACGGCGACATCGTTTAGGTCGGCTGCATCCGACGGAGTCACCGGCGCCATATCGGTGGCGGGTCCGCGCAGCGAAAGCGAGCGGTTTTCAAAAGGGTTGGTCATCATTGGCTCCTGACATGTTCACACGATGATCGCCGCTTGGCCGCATGGCTCAAAGCAGTCACGGGATGTCAGAGTCCTAGGTAAGAGTACTTAACGCAGAGGAACCGCGGCGCGCGGTCAATTACGCTTTGTTAACCATGTTTCCACATTGATTGCCCGGGAATGGGATCGCGTTATCAGCTTTGGCCTGTTGGCTTGTCAAAAGCTCCTGCCATAGCCCACCCAGCGTGCTTTTGGTGTTCTTTGGATCACGATATATACGGATTTCCAAATCCGTTGCGAGCCGTTCGTCAACAACAGCAAGCTTGCCTTCAGCTAATTCGGCCTCACATAGACTCAGTGGAAGCCATCCGATTCCAAACCCCTCCAGAATCATAGCTTTTACGCTGTTGGCCAGGGCATTTTGATTCACTACGAGCATCTTTTGCGGCGTAATCACCTGCTCAAGAACAAACTCCTGAACTGCACGCAACGCAGATACCGCACCATAGGACAACAGCGGCATCGCCTCTTTGCTGCCGGCCTTGAAAGTATACTGCGCGCTGCCATCAACCCGGGCACGCGACACCGGCACAAACCTGTCATGAGACAGCGTAAGATACTCGAAATTGGCAACTTCCAGCGGCCCAAGAAAATCCATCGACGGGTGCCAGTAGGTCAAAATGACGTCGCAATAGCTTTGCTGAAGCGCGCTGACAAACTGATCCGCCGCCCAAGACGTCGAATTCAAGTCTGTATCCACTCCGCCTTTGCTGGCCAGTGGCGCAATTAAGTCCTTGTAGTGCGTCATATAAAGCGACTGAGACGTCGCAAATCGGATTACGTTCTCGCTCGCTGCATCGATCGTTTGGCAGCGTTCGATCGTTTCCTCGTAAGTCCTGAGCATGATCCGGGCCTGCGACAGAAACACCTCGCCCGCAGGCGTCAAAGCCAAGGGCAGAGTTTCACGATTGATCAACCGCACCCCTATTTCGGTTTCCAAGGCGCGAATCCGGCGCGAAAACGCGGGTTGGCTCACGTTACGTTCTTCGGCTGCGCGCGAGAAATTCTTGCACGCCACCAAAGCTTCAAAATCTCTGAGCCAAATTATATCCAACGACGCGGGTCCGTATCAGGTGCCGACCACCTCATCATCCAACCGGTCTTCTTCAACGGCGTGACATGCGACCATGCTTCCGTCGGGCTGGTGAATGGCTTTCGGCTTTTCACTACTACATCTGTTGTTCGCAAACGCACAGCGGCTTTGGAAGGGGCACCCCTGCGGCAGGTTGATCGGCGTCGGTATCTCACCTTTCAGGCGGATATGGTTCGGCCGGTCATCCTTCAGCTGCGGCACTGCAGACAACAAGGCCCGAGTATAAGGGTGTTTCGGGTTCGAGAACAAGGTGGCCGTATCCGCGACCTCACACACCGACCCCAGATACAGTACGGCGACCCGTGTTCCGAAATGTTCGACCACGCTCAAATCGTGGGTAATGAACAGATAGGTTAGACCGCGGCTTTCCTTGGCCTCGAGCATCAGGTTCAAAACCTGCGCTTGGATCGAAACATCCAGCGCGCTGATCGGCTCATCAGCAATGATGAACTCGGGGTCAACCGTCAGCGCACGCGCAATCGCAATCCGCTGCCTTTGCCCACCCGAAAACTCATGCGGATAACGCTTTGCCCAACTCGGGTCTACGCCCACAGACATCATGACCTCAGTCACCTTATCGCGAACCTCCGCCGCCGAGAAGGATGGGTTGTGGTGCCGTACGGGTTCTTCCAAGGCTTGCAAAATCGTCATGCGCGGGTTTAGCGACGCATAGGGGTTCTGAAAGATCATCTGGATTTTGTTACGCAGTGGCTGCATCTCGGACCGCGAAAGATTGTCAATCCGTGAGCCGTCGTAGTGAATCTCTCCATTGGTCGGCGAAAGCAGGCCTGCAACCAAGCGGGCGACGGTAGATTTTCCACACCCACTTTCACCCACAACACATAGCGCCTCGCCGCGATTTACGTCTAGCGATACGTTGTTTACGGCATGCACCGCACGCGTCTCACGCGTGATTTTGCCTTTGCGAAACTTGATCGTCTCTAGCCAACCCTGATCAAGGTCAAATTTCTTTTCCAGACCTCTGATCTCGACCAACGGGTTCAGCGCGTTCATATCTTTCATGCGTTCTGCTCCTGTCGCTCTTCTTCAGACTGCAAGCGCTGCACCTCATGGCATGCTACCGCGACTTCACCATATTGCGTGATTTCTGGCAGCCGCGTACGACAGAGATCACTCGCGTACTCGCATCGAGGATTGAATGGGCATCCGGGGGGAATGTTCGTGAGCGATGGCATATTTCCCGGAATTTGCCGAAGCTTTTGACCTGGCAAAGTTTGTTGCGGCAGCGCATTGATCAGCCCCTGTGTATAGGGATGCTGTGGATCGTTGATAATTTCGCGTGTGCGGCCCGCTTCGATAATGCGGCCCGCATACATCACAAGTGTGCGTTCGGTCATCTGGCTGACAACGCCAAGGTCGTGAGTGATCAGGATCAACCCCACTTTGTTGGACTGACACAACTCAAGCAGCAGCTCCATAATGTCCGCTTGAATGGTCACGTCCAGCGCGGTCGTTGGCTCATCTGCGATAATCAGCTGCGGGTCCAGCAGCAACGCGATTGCGATGATGATCCGCTGGCGCATCCCGCCGGACAACTCATGAGGATATTGTTCCAGCCGTTCCTCTGGTGACGGAATATAGACCTCGCGCAGCTTTACGATAGAGATCTGACGCGCTTCCTCACGGCTCAGCTTTCGGTGTGCTATCAGGGTCTCGACCATCTGTTGACCGATCGTCAAAACCGGGTTCAGCGTCACCATCGGGTCCTGAAATATCATCGCCATCTTGTCGCCGCGCACCTGTCGCAGACGTTTATCACTCATCTGCACGACGTCTTCGCCGTCAAACAGAATCTCTCCACGATCCACGAAACCTGGACGGCTGATCAAATTCATCAGCGAGAATCCGGTGATCGACTTACCGGCCCCGCTTTCACCGACGATACCCACGCGTTCGCCCTTGGCGACGTCAAACGATATTCCGTCCAACGCGGTTACGGTTTCGTCCCGCATCGCAAATTTAACGGTCAAATCTCGAACTGAGAGCAATGACATCGCGTTATCCCTTATAGAGTTTCGGGTTCAGGACATCGCGCATCCAATCGCCCAGCAAGTTGATAACCAGCACCAGTACGACCAGCACGACACCTGGAATTGCGGTAATCCACCAACTGCCAGAAAAAATGTAATCGAAACCAGATGAGATCAGCGACCCCAGAGAAGGTTGGCTGGGTGGCATACCTAGGCCAAGGAAGCTAAGCGAAGCCTCCGAAATGATCGCATTGGCAACCTGCACGGTTGAAATCACAAAGATCGGCGATAGTGAATTGGGAAGGATATGGCGCACCATGATCCGCATGGGGCCGAACCCCAGCACCCTTGCACTGTCCACATATTCTTTCTTTTTCTCGGCCAGTACGGTTGCCCGCACAGTACGGGCATATTGCGGCCACTCGGCCACGCCAATCACTGCGATCAAGAAGAACACGGCATAACGGTTGAATGTCTCGGATCCGAACATCGCCTGCGTGACGGCCAAAAAGATGATCGCGACCATCAAGGTCGAAAATGACAGTTGGATATCTGCCATGCGCATCAGAAGGTTATCGAGGCGCCCACCGACATAGCCCGCAATCAGTCCGATAGAGATACCGAGGAACGCCTGCAACGCCACGGCGCAAATTCCAATCAGCAATGACAGTCGTGTTCCGTAAAGTATTGTTGACCAAAGATCGCGGCCCTGATCATCGGTGCCCAGCATGAACTCAGGCAAAGAGCCGTTAATCCAGACAGGTGGGTATTCGGAATTCATGATGTCGATTTGCGCCGGATCATACGGGTTATACGGTGCGATCAAGGGCGCGCAGAATGCGGCAAGCGCGATCAATAAAAAGATAACAAGGCTGACCACAGCAATCGGATTGCGGCGGAAACTGTACCCCATATTGGAGTTCCAGATCTTCGACCACCGCGAAGGTTCCATGTTGGGTGAGATTGTTTCGGTACTCATGCGCCCATCCTCGCGATGTTCACTGTCGGGTTCACAAGACCGTAGATCAGATCGACAATCGTGTTGGTGACAACAAAGATAAAGCCAACAATGATCAGGTAGGCAACGATCAGTGGCGTGTCGACGCGGTTCACTGCCTCAAGGAACATGAAGCCCATACCCGGCCACTGGAACACCGTCTCGGTCAGGATTGTGAAGGCCACCATAGTTCCGATCTGAACGCCACCGACCGTGATAACTGGCAGCAACGTGTTCTTAAGTGCGTGAATGAAATAGATGCGGCGCGGCTGAATTCCTTTGGCAACTGCGTATTTTACATATTCGGATTGCAGCACTTCCATCATCTCGGCCCGGATCAAGCGAATGAACAAAGGCAGCATTATAGATGCCAGTGCGATCGACGGCAAAATGATGTGCATCCAACCGTCGCCGGTCAGAAAGTTCGTCTCCCAATAGCCCCAAACCTGCACGACGTCTCCGCGTCCAAAGGATGGGAACCAGCCCAACGTAACCGAAAACACATAGATCATGATAATTGCGGTCAGAAATACCGGAACCGAAATCCCGACGATCGACAGCCCCATGATAATACGAGACAGGATCGTGTCAGGTTTGATCGCGGTATAAACACCCAATGGCACCGATAGCCCGACGATGATCAAGGTTGCCCCAAAGACCAGCTCAAGCGTTGCGGGTAGCTTCTTGAGAATGACGTCGAGCGCGGGCTCCTTGAAGAAGTATGATGTTCCCAAATCACCGTGCAGCGCGTTACCTGCAAACCGCAGATACTGCGTCATGAAGCTGTCATTCAGCCCCAATTCATCGCGTAACTGCTGGCGCACTTCCTCGGACACGGACTGACCAACCAGCTCACGCAGTGGGTCGCCCAGATTGCCTTGGATGGCAAACGCGATCAACGAGATGACAAACATCACCGCAATCGCCTGAAACACTCGCTTCACGAGATAGGCAAACATCGGATTAACCTTATTCGATAGAGGGGCGTTGCGTAGGGCAGAAAAGGGGCAGCCCGTCAGCCCAAGTCACACGCAACAAGAATGCAGACCGGGCCAGCGTCACACGCCAGCCCGGTCGCTTCGATTAGTTCTCGACGACGAGGTCACCGAAATATGGGAAGTTCAAAGCATTCACGATCTCACCAGAGTTCATGCCAGCTTTCGAACCCCAAGCCAGGTTCTGCCAATGCAGCGGAATGAACGCAGCTTCTTCGTACAGAATGCCTTCAAGCTTCTTCAATGCTTCTGCACGCTTGGCCTGATCGGTTTCCGTATTCGACGCGTTCATCAGATCGTCAGCCATCGCGTTGCAATAAGCACCCGAGTTGTACTGACCGTTACCGGTAGCCTCATCGGGACAGGCCGACAGGAACTGGTGGAAGTTAGCCGAATCTTCGGTATCCGCATGCCAGCCGATCATCATCATGTCTGCTGCGCGCTCGTCAAACTTGGGCCAGTATTGCGCTTTTGGCATCGTCTGCAGGTCAACTTTGATGTTGATCTGCGACAGCATCGAAGCCACAGCCTGAGCGATCTTGTCATCGTTCACGTAGCGGTTGTTCGGCGCCATCATGGTGATCGAGAAACCATCAGCATATCCAGCCTCAGCCATCAGTGCTTTTGCCTTCTCAAGGTCATAACGCGGTGCCAGCGAAGGATCGTGGCCAAGATAGCCAGCGGGCGACGCTTGTGCGCCAACGGTGCCGAAGCCACGCATGATGCGGTCAACGATACCGGCGTTGTTCACGGCATAGTCGATAGCCTTGCGAACACGCGGGTCCTTGAACGCTTCAACACGATCCTGGTTCATTTGGAAGGTGATGATACGTGTGCCGGGCATTGTGATCAGATCAACGCCATCAGCGTCAGCCACACGTTGCAGATCGGTTGGCGGAACAGGCGCAATGAAGTCAACGTCGCCCGACAGAAGTGCCGCCACACGGGTTGGATCTTCTTTGATCGGGGTCAGGATAATTTCATCCACGTTGCCCTTGCTGTCTTTGTCCCAGTAATCGGCAAAGCGATCGAAAACGACTTTTACGCCCTGCTCACGCTCGGTGATTGTGTAAGGACCGGTGCCAGAGACGTTGCGCGATGCAAAGCTGTCGCCATGCTTCACGATTTCGGATTTGTCTTTTCCGTCATCGGTGGTGCCGGTGTAGTATTCGCTGTCCATCGGGAAGATGTACGTCGCGGTGTGCAGCACGAGCGGATAAGGCTCAGAAGTTTTCAGATCAAAAGTCAGATCATCAACCACTTCCACGTCTGTGAATTGCGAGAAGATGCCTTTGAAGTCATCACTTTCTTTCAAGCGATCAAAGGTCCAGTCTACATCCTTGGCGGTCAGCGGGTTGCCCGAGTGGAACTTCACTCCATCACGCAACTTGAAGCGCATCGTGGTGTCGTCAATCTGCTCCCAGCTTTCAGCAAGGCGCGGTTCGAACTGAAGGTCCTGCGTCCAGCGCACCAGCGGGTCAAAGACCATGTGCGACAGTTGCAACGTACCGCCCGAAAGCTGTTCATGCGGGTCCAGCGATACCGGGTCTGCGTCATAAGCGACGCGGACGGTATTTTCGGCATATGCTGCCGTCGCCATTGTCGCCACAACGGCCGCAGCCGTCAGGCTTCTGACAAATTTCGTCATTGAGTTACTCCCCTGTGTTTGTGTCGAAGACGCTAGCCTCGGCTCATACAAAAGCGCAAATGCCGATATCGAATAGCGTATGCAGAGGACGCATGACGGGCGCTCCGGCTTATAAAACATAGGGTCTACACAGGTGTCAGCGCAGTGGTCTGCCACGCATCTTTGGCCTGCCGCCGGTCAAGTCAACCCAGCCGAACGCCCAAACCGTCAATCCGCGCAGCACCCTAGTTCTCAGAAACCGCACCAAGCTGACCGGGACACTCAGTTAGGTCTACCAGGCCCTCAGTGACCTCGATCATCGACGCCAACTCCCCGTTTTCGCCACAGGCAATGTAGCGGATCGTCGGGTCGATCATGTCTGGATTATCGGTATACGATACGATGCTGGATCCTAGGACAGTATAAAGTCCAGACGGCTCAGGCGGCGACAAATACCCCTCAGCGAAGATCAATCCGGGCGAGGTATCAAAGACCCCCACTTCCAGCTCGCTGACGTCCAGTGAAGCGTCATTTGCAGCGCCCACAGCACGCACCACGTCGCCTTCACTAAGGTGTTGAGGTAAAAAACCCGCGATCAGAGTCTGGCCAATCCGTAGCGGTTCACCCTCAACAATAGACAGAACACTCCCTTCGATCCGAGCGGGGCCCATAGAGTCGACTGGATCAACTCGCGTTGCAAGAACCCGGTCACCTTGCCACAGGCCGCTGACTGCCACCCAATCACCGTCCGAAAATGCCAAGCCTGAGGCGTCAGAATAGACAACATCTGTTCCCAAAACGCTGAAACCACCTTCGGAAGAAATTTGAACCGGCCCCGTCAAAGGGGTGATCTGCCGAATATGCGAGGCTTTCCAATGGCTGTCCTCGGGACGCGCAATCACTGCAACTGTATGCCCGGGAAGAAGATCAGCTGCCTGTTCCAGCGATACCCCACCGGCAACCTGCATATCCTTGTCGAACAAAATATGCTGACCGTTAACATATATGCTGCCCAGCTCGGTGATGGTCCCGACGATACCTGTGCCCAGAATGCCACCCTCCCGCTCGCCGTCGTCTCCATCCGCAACTGTGACCGTTGGAAAAAACGCGCATAAAAGAAGTGTGCAAAGAAGACGGCGCCAGCTCATTCAGATCCCTTATCTTCATTATTTGGAACGGGAAGCACGAACGCGCCGGCCGTAAACTTACCGCTGGCGTGCTGTGACTGGTCTCGCTCCTGAAGCTCTAGCGCACGCGCGTTTAGCTTCTCCAGCATCGCCTGCGCCTCGGAACGCGCCATTTTCTCCAACTCACTTACTGACGCATCTGAAAGGTGCGAGTATCGAACCACGCGATCAAAAAACCGAGCGTCACCTTGATCCGCCAAAAGGTTATGAGTTGCCGCTGTCATATGAGCTGTGAGTGTGGCCCGGTAAGCAGCCACAAGCTCTTCTGACCCAGTCCCGGGAACAAGCGCCTGAGCAACCAACCTAAAGCGACCGCCTTCCAGCTCCTCAACAGCGCCTTGATCCATAAGAGCCAAAAGCATGGTACCCGGTGCCACGTCCAACCGAACGCGCCGCACCAATTCGTTGAAGCCCGGTCCCTCGGCATCGCTATCGCGGCCAAGCAACCGGGGGGCACCGTCCGGCGCCTGAAAGTCCGGCGCGGTTGCCCAGTATCCGATCAGCAGCGCCATTCGGTTGGCTGTCTTGCGTCCGGACATCTGCGGAGGCTCCGACCGCAAACGACGAACATCCTTTCGATGCAACCCAGTCATCACACTGATCCGGCTATCCGACACACCCGGACCTTCGGCTTCAATTGCTGCATCTAACAGGGCCTGTTTCATTGATTCTGTCGCTGATCCAAGGGTCAATCCACGGGCAACCATGGCGCGCGAAAGCGGGCCAAGCAATTCTGCCAGTGCTTTTGAAAACGGATCGGGCGAATTCTCGCTCAAGTGAAAAACCTCATAATTTAAAACGCATTATGCAACATATTGGCCGGTTTGTATCAAGTTTACACAGCGTCGTGAGGGTGCGTCAGACATTGTGAAGTGTCAATGGGAATATTTCCCATTAGACCTGAATACATGTTCCACCACGAGGAGACACGACAATGAACCACTCACCTCAACGCACACTCTATCACCCGACACATCAAGCCTTTCACACACCAGTAACGGTGAATCGCAACCCGCTTGATCAGGCTCTAAGCGGCCTGTCCCAACGTGATCGCGAGCTGTTCGTCACCTATGGCTTTGGCCCCGCTGAACGTCCGCGGTTCGACACGATCTTGAAAGGGTTCGAGCATTTTGCATACCGTCAGCCCGCCACGATCGCCGGCGAACACGGCACGCGTTCTATTTCATACGGCGACCTCAATATTGCCGCCAACCGGCTGGCAAATATCCTCGCAGACAAAGGGGTTATGCGCGGCGATGTCGTTTGCTTGTATTTGCACCGCTCGATCGAAATGCTTGTGGGGCTGCTCGCGGCCATGAAAGTAGGCGCGGCCTACGCCCCGCAGCATGTAGGGGTCGCCCCAACCGACGGGCTTCGCCATGTCGCCAAGGCCACCGGAGCGAAAGTCATCCTGACCCTGTCAGAACTGACTGACCAGATACCGGTTGAGGACGGGCAGGTTCTAGTTCGCATTGATAATGTCATCTCCAATGACACGCTCAGCGCCGTGGCCCCTAACGGCCCCGAACATCGTCTCCACCCGAATGATCGTGCCATGGTGCTGTTCACCTCTGGCACGACCGGCGTTCCCAACGGTGTGCAGGTCACCCATTCCAACCTCTGCAACATCCTGCAGACTGCCCCAGGCGATCTTGGAATGCGTCCGGGCTTGCGCGTCGGGCAAATCCTGTCCATCGCATTTGATATGTGTGCCTGGGAAACTCTGGGCGCGCTGTCAAACGGGGCCACTCTGGTGATCCGTGGCAAATCAATACAAGAGACCGCCGAGAAGGTTGATGTCCTAATCGCAACTCCGTCCATCCTAAACTCGTTGGACACCGACCGTTGCCGACAAGTTCAGACCGCGGCTGTCGCAGGCGAGCCCTGCCCGCGCCCGCTAGCTGATGCATGGTCATCGTTCTGCACGTTCTATAACTCCTGCGGGCCAACCGAAACCACGATCATCAATACGGCCGAACCACATCACCCAACCAAACCCGTACTGTCCATTGGCCGCCCAACACCCAACAACACCGTCTATGTTCTAGACGATGACCTTCGCCCGCTGCCAATCGGCGAGAAAGGCGAAATGTGGGCTGGCGGAGACTGCGTCACAATGGGTTACTTGGCCAACCCGGCCCTGACCGAAGATCGATACCGTGATGATCCATTCCTCCCGGGTCAAAAGATGTTCCGCACGCGTGATCTGGGTGCTTGGACAGAAACCGGCGAACTGGAGCATTTCGGCCGCGTTGACGATCTGGTCAAGATTTGTGGCTTCCGAGTCGAGCTCGACGGGGTATCAGCCGCACTTGAAGCTGCAGAAGGCTGCGAACAAGCCGTCACGCTGAAATATGACAATCGCAATTTGGTCAGCTTCATCTCACCAAGCACCGCCGATCCCGAGGTCGCAAAACAAGCCGTCGCCGATCGCCTGCCTTATTACCACAAACCGGTGTTGGTGATGGCGATGGACGCCCTGCCACGGACGCCTCGCGGCAAGCTGGACAAACGGCTGTTGTTGCAGATGGCCGACGAAAAGATCGCCAGCCAACAGTTGGAGTTGAACTGATGAGCACTGAGACAACAGAATTCGAAGCTACCCCGGGTCGGTGGCGTCGCATCACGCGCCACCCGTCCTTGATGGAGTACCGTCGCCTCGCATTCCTGGTGGCCATGGTAAACCTGACTGTTTTCTCCCTGGGATTAAGGGACGGGCGCTGGATTGCGGATGGCACGTTCGCCCTCGGCCCCATTGCCGACATGGCCCTGATTAACCTGTCGCTTGGCATTCTGATCAGGCAACAACGGGTGGTGAATGCCCTCTTCTGGCTGGCCACTCGAATTCCGACAAGCTGGCCACTTTGGATGCGCTGGGGTGCGGGCAAGGTCTTCCACTTCGGTGGATTGCACTCGGGCGGCACCGTTGTCGGCACCATCTGGTTCGGCTTTCTACTGGTCGCTATGATCTCCAACCGACTGTCGGGTGCGGCAATCCCGTCCGACACAACCATTGGGCTTAGCGCCATAATGGTCGGCCTAATGACACTCATGGTTATCAGCGCCATCGGTCCGATCCGGGCGCGGTTTCATGACACGTTCGAGAAAATTCATCGCTTTGTCGGTTGGACAGTGTTGGGTCTGTTCTGGGCCCAAACCACCTCGATCACGCGCGACATGGGTGGCGAGCTGACCCAAACCCCGGCCTTCTGGATGTTATGTTTGATCACGCTCTCGATTGTCTCGCCATGGCTCACACTGAAACGGGTGAAAGTCACGATCGACAAGCCCTCAAATCACGTCGTTGTCGCGGGTTTCGACTACGGAGATACACCATTTGCGGGCAGTTCAAATGCATTGTCGCACACCCCATTCGGTCAGTACCATTCCTTTGCAAACATCCCTTCCCCGGGGCAACCTGGATACAGATTGGCAATTAGCCGCGCTGGCGACTGGACCGGAGACTTTATCGACAACCCGCCAAGCCACGTTTGGGTCAAAGGTATCACCACATCCGGCGTCGCGCGCATTGAAGAGCTGTTCACCAAGGTCGTTTATGTCGGAACAGGCTCGGGCATTGGACCGATCCTCCCACATCTTCTGAAAGGCGAGGTGCCAAATCGCTTGATCTGGTCTACTCGGTCACCGCGATCCACATATGGCGACGCTCTGGTCGACGAAATCGAAGCGAACACCGACCACCCCGTCATCTGGGACACGGATAGCGACGGAAAACCGAACCTAACCGCCCTTGCGTTGCAAGCTGTGCGGGAAAGTGGTGCTGAAGCGGTGATCGTGATCTCAAACCAGAAACTCACGCGCCGTGTCGTACATGACATGGAGAGCCTCGGCATTCCGGCCTATGGCGCGATCTGGGATAGCTAGGACGTCGCGCCCAACAAAGAACGGACAGGTCAAAAGACCTGTCCGATGAGCTGTGCCAAGTGTTCGGTGCCACCTTAGTCTGATCTTCCGCAGTGACAGGCTGAACCTCTTGCAAGAATAATTTGGGCTGAAAAACCTAGCTTGTTGCAGCGTTCAGAGCGGTATCCATAAGCGTTTTGATAGCGTCCTTTGAAGTGCCTGCAACGATGCGGCCAAGCTCCTGATCTCCTTTTAGAACTACAAGGGTCGAGCGTCGCGGAATTCGCAGGGATTTTGCCAGCTTCGAGTTTCCGTGCTGATCCCAGTCGACATCGATGAATGTAATCGCATCGTCGTAGGCCGGATTTTCTGCGCGCAGGGCATTTATCACGCGTTCCTGACGGGCGCATGTCGAACACCAGCTGGCCTTGAAATCAAGGAAGACGGTTTTGCCTTCGCCAAGCGCCTTGGTGACAAGGCCGGGTGTGTATTCGGCCGCCGCTGTGACCGCAAAGGGGGCCAATGTTGCGACGGCAGTCAGGGTCAAGAACTCACGACGTTTCATGTGTGATACTCCTTTCAAAGAGAGACTGAGAGGTCCGTAAGCCAGGTGGGCAGGGTCTGGACCGCCCAGGCCTCAAGGACATGATGGAAGCGGAACAGAATAGCTGCGCCGACGGCCACAAAGATCGCACCCATGATCGGGCGCGATTTCTGTGCGATGCGGCGCATAAGCGCTTGTCTGCGCATGATCGCCGCGCGTGCGCCGTAGCCAAGTGCAATGATGATGGTCGAAACGCCCAGCGCAAAGGCGATCATGATCGCTGCGGCCCAAGGAAGGCTCTTACCTTGTGAGGCAAGCGAGATCGCGCCGCCAAGGGTTGGCCCGATACAGGGGCTCCAAACCGCGCCTAACAGCATGCCGCCAAGAAATTGGCCGGACAGGCCATCGCGATTCACATCGTCCAGCGTGGTGTCAGCAGATGCGGACATTCCAGCGGTGGCCGTCGCAAAGCGCTCGGACAGCACCGGTGTCATAAGGATCAGGCCAAAGCCAATCATCAAGACCGCACCGGCACGTGCGACCATGTCTTCGGTCAGCCCGACCGTATAGCCCAACACCGTGACCAGAAGACCAAGGGTTACAAACGACACGCTCATCCCAGCTGCGACGGCCAATGGGCCATATCGGCTGGCTTGAAGCGCGGTTGCCAAAACGATTGGCAACACCGGCAAGACACAGGGGTTAATAAGGGTCAGAAGCCCAGCAAGGTATCCGAAGACAAGTTCCATGACCTCAAACTACGGATTACGGCGCGAATGTCATCTCACGATGCCCGCGCGCGGCTTCACGTCTATGTGGGTTTTTGTTTCGACAATTGAACGGCAAGAATACCGACCGTGATGATGGCGACGCCGATAAAGTCAGTGGCAGTCAAGGCTTCGCCCAGTAACAGCCATGCAGTGGTTACCCCGAAAAACGGGTTCAGAAAGTGGAACGTGGCGGCTTTGACTGCACCGATCCGACCCACCAGCGAGAACCAGATCCATGTGGCCAAAAGACCCGGAACCAGAACCGTATAGGTGAACGCGATGCCGAGCCTCAGACTCGGTGTTACAGTCGGGGTTTCAAAGATCAGTGCCGCAAGGAACAGTGCCGCAGACCCAATAAACATCTGTAGTCCAACAATCATCATCAGATTGCCACCGGATGACGCCGTGCGCACCGACAACGTGGCCGCAGTAAGGGCGGCGGCACCGATGAAACACATAACGACGCCTGTAAGGTCAACGCCACCAGACAGCCGCGACCCCATAATCAGGCTGACACCCATGACACCTGCAACAAGACCAGCCACCGCCAAAGGCCGCAAGCGATCCCCCATCAGGGTCCAGCCCGCAAAGGCCACCATCAATGGCATAGTAGACGCGATGATCGAGGCCAACCCGGCTTCAATCCACTGCATGGCCACAAAATTGAGACCCAGATACAGCGCATTCTGACACACGCCAAAGACAATAACAGCGCGCCACTGGTTGCGCGTAAGGCGCCAGCTTTGACCAAGAGCCCGCGCAATGATGACGCCAATCAGGCCCGATATCAGAAACCGCAACGCAAGCGAGTAAAGCGGAGAGGCATCGGCCACAATGATCCGTGCAGAGGTGAAGGCAGAGCTCCAGATAAAGGCAAAGGACAGCCCCATCAGAATTGCGCGAAAATCCATAATACCTCTGTCGAAAAAGAAAAGGGCCACCACTAGGGCGACCCTTTCCGAATTCGTGTTCGGGAACAAGCCCCGATGACATAAAGATCAGCCGTTGACGCTGTCTTTCAGTGCCTTTGCGATGGTCATTTTAACAACCTTGTCCGCGTCTTTGTGGATCTGCTCGCCAGTGGCTGGGTTGCGAACCATGCGTGCTGGACGTTCGCGGCAATAGATTTTGCCAACGCCGGGCAGGGTCACTGCGCCACCGCCGGAAACTTCACGGCTGATGATGTTGATGATACCGTCCAGCGCGCTCGACGCCGATTTCTTGTCCGAGCCCATTTCCTCGGCCAGAGCCGCTACAAGTTGGGTCTTCGTCATAGGTTTCGACATGTAATAAACTCCTCACATTTACCCATTTATTGGGCTTCATTGGGCGCATTTAACTGTATGTAGCGGGGGGACACAACGATTTGTTGTGCCGTTTTCCACAGTAAATAGCGTTTTTTTGATGGTTTTCGCCCTTGTTTCCCTAAAGGAAAGCCGTCTCTTCGAAACTTCTGAGCTTCCGACTGTGGATTCGTTCGATTGGCATATCGCGCAAAGTCTCCATCGCTTGGATGCCAATCAGAAGGTGTCGCGCCACCTGTGACTTGTAGAAATCCGAGGCCATTCCGGGCAATTTCAACTCTCCGTGCAGCGGTTTGTCAGACACGCAAAGCAGGGTGCCATAGGGAACACGGAAGCGAAAACCATTGGCGGCGATCGTGGCACTTTCCATATCCAACGCAATCGCGCGGGACTGGCTAAGGCGTTGCACCGGGCCGGACTGGTCGCGCAGTTCCCAGTTTCGGTTGTCCAAAGAAGCTACAGTACCCGTCCGCATGATGCGCTTCAGTTCGAACCCTTCAAGTTCGGTGACCTTCGCCACAGCACCTTCCAAAGCGATCTGAATCTCGGCCAAAGGCGGGATGGGTATCCAGATGGGCAAATCGTCATCCAGCACCTTATCTTCGCGTAGATAAGCATGCGCCAACACGAAATCACCTAGCCGTTGGCTGTTGCGAAGGCCAGCACAGTGACCAACCATAAGCCAAGCATGGGGGCGCAGAACCGCAATGTGGTCTGTTGCGGTTTTGGCGTTCGACGGCCCCACCCCGATATTCACCAGCGTAATCCCGGATCCATCGGCCCGCTTTAGGTGGTAAGTCGGCATTTGAGGCAGCTTGGCAGGCACTGGCAACTCTTGATCCGCGGCCGTAATCTGGTGATAGCCCGGACCAACAAAGGCTGTGTAACCGCTGTTTGAATCAGCCAGCATTTGGCGGGCATAGGCCTCGAACTCCTCAACATAGAACTGATAGTTCGTGAACAGAACGTGGTTTTGGAAGTCCTCTGGCTTTGTCGCCGTGTAATGCGACAAACGTGCCAAGGAATAATCCACACGCTGGGCTGTAAAGGGGGCCAGAGGCGACGCGCCATCTTCGTCCTTCTCGGCCACACCATTTACGATGTCATCGTTGGTTGTCGACAGATCGGGCACGTCAAAGATGTCGCGCAACGGGAAGCTCATCGCACCTTCTTGCGGCACAGTGATATTCGGGTTGTTCGCCACGGCGAAATGCACCGGAATGGGGGTGTCGGAATAGCCGATCTGAATGGGCACGCCGTGGTGCTCTAGAAGCAGGCCGATTTGCTGTTCCAGATAGTGAGCAAACAAGTCCGGGCGGGTGATGGTCGCCTCGTATGTACCAGGGGCCGAGACGTGCCCAAAGCTAAGACGTGTATCGATCTGGGCGTGGCTGGTCGTGGTCAGGCAAATCTCGGGATAGAAGGCACGGAACCGTGCATCCGGTTTCTCGCCAGAGACCGACGCCTCAAACTTTTCACACAGAAAAGCGCAGGCTTGATCATACAATTCCCTCAACCGCTCAACGGCGGCTTTGGCATCGGTGAAGGTTTCGTACTCGCCACCGGTGGGCGAGACCACGGGGATAGAGTGTCCGTTAGAAGGCATTAAAAATCCTCAATCAAGTTGGTCAGTTCGAACCGGGTCACATCAACAAGACCCAGATCAGAAATTCGTAATTCGGGGATGACAACAAGCGCCAAAAGCGAATGCTGCATATAAGCGTTGTTCAGAGTGCAGCCACAGGCGGCCATGGCTTCGACTATCGCGTCGGCCTTGGCGGCAACCTCTTTCGCCGGTGCATCTGACATAAGCCCTGCAACAGGAAGTTCAACTGACGCCAGTTCCTTGCCGTCTTTGAACACCGTGATGCCGCCGCCAATTTTACCCAGATGGTTGGCCGCCAGTGCCATGTCTTCGCGGCTTGTACCGACGACAATCATATGGTGGCTGTCATGCGCCACGGTCGAGGCGATGGCCATGCGGCCTTTGTATTCAAAGCCCGACACCAGCCCGTTCACAACATCGCCGGTGGCCCGGTGACGTTCCACAAGGGCGATCTGGCAGACGTCCTGCGTTTCGTCGGTTTGCACCAATCCGTCCAATACACTCAGGTCACGGGTCAGCGCTTTGGTTGGGGCTTGGTTTTCCACCACGCCGATGACCTTTGCACGGACCGAATTGGCACCTTCCGGCGCTGCAATCTCGAAATCCTCACCCGTAAGCGTTTTCCCAAGGTGAACCGTGTCACGCGCATGTGCGGGCCAGTCCAGATGGGGGCAATCCACAGTGATCTGCCCTGCTTCAGCGACGGTCTGGCCGCGAGCAATCACGCGATTGACCGACAACCTAGTCAGATCATCTGTCAAGATCACGTCAGCACGCCGGCCCGGCGCAATGGACCCCAACTCCCGTTCCAACCCGAAATGGGTGGCGGTGTTGATCGTCGCCATTTGCAGCGCAACAAGCGGGTCGCACCCGCAATCAATCGCGTGCCGCAATACGCGGTTCATGTGCCCGTCATTCACCAACGTGCCAGAGTGGCAATCGTCCGTGCACAGGATGAAATTACGCGGGTCCAGACCCTTTTCGGTGACGGCAGTGATCTGCGTCTCGATGTCGTACCAAGCAGAGCCAAGCCTCATCATTGACCGCATGCCTTGGCGTACACGGGCAATGGCATCGCTCTCACAGGTGCCCTCGTGATCATCCGCAGGGCCACCCGCCGCATAGGCATGAAAGGCGGGGCCAAGATCGGGGCTGGCATAGTGCCCACCAACGGTTTTGCCTGCGTTCTGGGTTGCGGCAATCTCGGCCAGCATTTTGGGATCTGCGTTGACTACACCGGGGAAATTCATCATTTCGCCCAACCCAATGATGCCGGGCCAGTTCATCGCCTCGGCGACATCCTCGGGCGTAATTTCATATCCCGTGATTTCCAATCCCGGTGCGGATGGCGCACAGGACGGCATTTGTGTGAAGATGTTGACGGGCTGCATCATCGACTCGTCATGCATCAACTTCACACCCTCAAGCCCCAACACATTTGCGATTTCGTGCGGGTCGGTGAACATCGAGGTTGTGCCGTGCGGGATCACGGCGCGCGCGAACTCAGCAGGGGTCAGCATACCGCTTTCGATGTGCATATGCGCATCGCATAGTCCGGGGATCAGGTATTGCCCGCCCGCATCAATAACCTCGGTCTGATCGCCGATACAGTGGTTGGCATCCGGCCCGACATAGGCAAACCGACCATCCGCGATGGCGACCTGCCATCCGTCCAAAATTTCACGCGTATGTACGTTAACGACTTTGCCACCTTGGATCACCAGATCCGCAGCAGCGCGACCAGCGGCAACCGCGACAAGGCGGGCTGCACTTTCAGGCCATGATTTGAAAGAAGGTTGTTCCATGGACCAATTGTTCAAATTTCCGATGTTAGCGCAACCCCGAAAACGCATGTCTATTTTGCGCTTCCAAATCCCGCCGACACGGGGATACTGCGCGCATGAAAAAGACGCTTTTTATCTTTGGTTTCGGATACTCCGCCCGCGCCTTGGCGCGTCAGTTGGGTGATGAATTCAAAATTATCGGCACCTCGCGAGAGGCCGGAGAAGACACGATTCAATGGCCGGGGTCGGACATATCCGAGCCTTTGTCCCGCGCCACGCATCTGTTGATCTCCGCTGGTCCGAACGATGCGGGTGACCCTGTTTTGAATAGCGCAAGTGCTGACATTGCTCATATTGCGCCTCGGCTTGAATGGGCGGGATATCTATCGACAACGGGTGTCTATGGAGATCATCAAGGCGGCTGGGTGGACGAAGAGACTCCCCTTTCGCCATCGACCAAGCGCGGTCAGCAAAGGGTTAAGGCTGAAGCTAATTGGCAGGTCTTGGCCGCTGAAACCGGGATGCCCCTGCACATCTTCCGTCTCGCCGGAATTTACGGACCTGGCCGGGGGCCTTTCGCGAAGGTCCGAAAAGGAACTGCACGGCGGATCATCAAACCAAACCAAGTGTTCTCGCGCATCCATGTGGATGACATCGCGCAGGTGTTGATGGCCTCCATCGCGGCACCAAATCCGGGGCGCGTTTACAACGTCTGCGATGATCTTGCCGCCCCACCCGAGGATGTTCTGGCCCACGCTTCCGAACTCTTGAACCTGCCTGCTCCACCCAGTGAAGATTTCGAAACCGCCAACATGACACCGATGGCGCGTAGTTTCTATGCTGAAAGCAAACGGGTTCGAAATGACCGGATCAGGAACGAGTTGGGCGTGGACCTGCTTTACCCGACTTATCACGAAGGGTTAGCGGCTTTGCTGAAAGAGGAAAGCTAGGCTCGTTTCTCACCGATTTGCGCGATGCCAAGCACTTCCAGCACTTTGGCTTCGATGTCCTTGGCCGACAGCTTCGCGTCTTCGTACATCCGCGCCGGACTGGCGTGATCGATAAACGTGTCAGGCAACACCATCGAGCGGTACTTGAGCCCCGTATCAAACGCACCCTCTTCCGCCAAAAGCTGCGCGACATGGCTGCCGAAGCCACCGATTGCACCCTCTTCAATGGTGATCAGTGCCTCATGATCAGCCGCCAACTGCAAGATCAACTCGCAATCCAGCGGCTTGGCGAAACGTGCATCGGCGATGGTGGGCGTGATGCCACGTGCTGAAAGCGCTTCCGACGCTTTCTCAACTTCTGACAACCGCGTGCCAAAGGACAGAATGGCCACCCGCGAGCCTTCTTGGATCATGCGACCCTTGCCAATTTCAAGCACTTCACCACGTTCGGGCAATTCAACGCCAACGCCCTCACCGCGCGGATAACGGAAGGCTGATGGGCGGTCGCTGATCGAATGTGCGGTTGCCACCATGTGCATCAACTCGGCCTCGTCCGCAGCAGCCATTACCACGAAATCCGGCAGATTGGCCAAATACGCAATGTCAAACGACCCCGCATGGGTCGCCCCGTCGGCACCGACCAGACCCGCCCGGTCGATGGCAAAACGAACGGGCAGGCGTTGCACTGCCACGTCATGCACTACTTGGTCATAGCCACGCTGCAAGAAGGTCGAATACATCGTGCAGAACGGTTTCATACCCCCGGCAGCCAACGCCGCCGAGAAGGTCACGCCGTGCTGCTCGGCAATCCCAACATCGAAGCAACGCGACGGGTAGCGTTCAGCCATCAAGTTCAGCCCGGTGCCATCAGGCATCGCCGCCGTCACCGCGCAAACCTTGTCGTCTTGTGCCGCCAGTTCGACCAAGGCTTTTCCAAAGACCGAGGTGTAGCTGGGCGCATTTGACGGCGCTTTGTGCTGCTTGCCACTGGCCACATCGAACTTCGCGGTCGCATGCCCACGATCCCGCGCAGCTTCTGCCGGGGCGTAGCCTTTGCCTTTTTTGGTGATCACATGGATCAACATCGGCCCAGTGGCACGGTCATGCACCGTGCGGAGGATCGACAACAGGCTGTCCATATCGTGGCCATCAATTGGTCCGACATAGGAAAACCCAAGTTCTTCAAACAGGGTCCCGCCGACGGTCATCGACTTAACCATCTCTTTCGCGCGCCGCGCGCCTTCTTGGAACGGTTCGGGCAACAAGCTGACCGCGCCTTTGGCGGCGGCCTTTAATTCTTGAAACGGTTCACCTGCATAAAGGCGGCTCAGATAGCTCGACATCGCACCCACAGGCGGCGCAATCGACATCTCGTTGTCATTCAGGATCACAAACAAACGGCGGCCCAGATGGCCTGCGTTGTTCATCGCCTCGAACGCCATGCCAGCAGACATCGACCCGTCACCGATTACAGCAACAGCATCACCGATCCCATGCTCGGGCGCGCCGCCCAAATCGCGTGCAACCGCAAAACCGAGGGCCGCCGAAATAGAAGTCGAGCTATGCCCAGCGCCAAAGGGATCAAACGGGCTTTCTGAACGCTTGGTGAAGCCAGACAGACCCGTCTCCATCCGCAAGGTGCGAATGCGGTCCCGGCGCCCGGTCAGAATTTTGTGGGGGTAACACTGGTGACCTACGTCCCAGACGATCCGGTCGCGGGGCGTATCGAACACTGCATGAAGTGCCACCGTCAGTTCAACAACTCCAAGCCCGGCACCCAAATGGCCGCCCGTTTCAGACACAGCCGAGATCGTCTCGGCCCGAACCTCATTCGCCAACACATGAAGCTCGCGATCAGAAAGCGCCTTCATGTCGGCGGGAACCGTCACGCGGTCTAGGATGGGTGTCTCGGGTCTATCGGACATTGGCGTTCCCTGGCTACCTGTCGCGCTGGATAACGAAGCGAGCGGCTTCCCGCAAGGTATCAGCATCCCCACCATAGGGCGCCAAGGCATCGCAGGCTTGGTCTGACAGCTCTTGTGCGCGGGATTTTGCCGCGGAAAGACCCAGCAAAGATACAAAAGTTGCTTTGCCTGCGTCTGCGTCTTTTCCAACGGCTTTTCCCACGGCGGATGCATCACCTTCCACATCCAAAACATCATCTGCGATCTGAAAAGCCAGACCCAACGCGCTTGCATAGTCGCGCATCGGTTTGGGATCTGCACCAGCAAGGATCGCTCCAGCCTCGGCCGACCATCGGATCAAGGCACCCGTTTTTCCGGCTTGAAGTACAATGATTTCATCCAACGTCAAAGGCGTCGACGCGGTTTCAGCCGCAATATCGAGAGCTTGACCATGCACCATTCCCATCTGACCCGCAGCCTGCGCCAGTGACGAAACCAGCGGTACGCGCGCATCACCAACGGCTTCATGGGTGATCAGCTCGAATGCGAGCGTTTGGAGCGCATCACCCACCAAAACAGCTGTCGCCTCGTCCCATTTCTTATGAACCGTTGGCAGACCACGACGCAAATCATCATCATCCATGCAAGGCAGATCATCGTGAACAAGCGAATAGGTGTGAAGCGCTTCAATTGCGGCCGCAGGCCAAACAGAACATGCATCATCAACGCCGTGCAGCCGAGCACTTTCCATCACTAGAAATCCGCGCAAACCTTTGCCGCCATCTGACGCATAGTGCATCGCCGCACCCAGTGCGCCATCTTCACGCACCGCGCCATGCAGACAAGCCCGCGCTAGCGTGCTTGTTTCCGTCAAACGTTCTTGAAACATCTACTGGCCTTCGACTGGTGTCGTTCCAGTTGGGGTCCCGTTCGGGTCAAGCGTGATCGCCGCGACCTTCTCCTCGGCTTCTTTCAGCTTCGTTTCGCAGCGGGCCTTAAGCTCGGCCCCACGTTCATAAAGCTCAATCGAATCCTCAAGCGCGACATCCCCGCGTTCAAGTTTGCCCACAACGGTCTCAAGCTCGCGCATGGCCTCCTCAAAAGACATCTCGCCCACTGGTTTGTCGCTCATGCGCCCCGCTCCATCATCACATTGACATAGGCCCCGACACTGTCGCCCAAGGCCTCAAGATCATAACCGCCCTCAAGCGACGATACCACCCGGCCATCACAGCATTTATCCGCCAAATCGCAGATGCGATGGGCGAGCCATGCGAAGTCTTCAGTTTCCCACTGAAGCCCAGCCAACGGATCGCGACGATGAGCATCAAAACCAGCGGAAACCAGCACGAGCTGAGGCTCATACGGCTCAAGAACATCTACAATGACGTTCTCCCAAGCCTCTTTCATGACATCACCCCCGGTCGCCTCTTCAAGCGGGATGTTGATGATTTGCTCAAACGTTCCCTTTTGGTGGGCGCCACCCGATCCCGGATAAAGCGGCATCTGGTGTGACGATACGAACCGCACTCGGGATTCGTGCCACAGCACATCCTGAGTCCCGTTTCCGTGGTGCACATCGAAATCCAGCACAGCAACTCGATCCAGACCATGTGTATTCGCCGCGTGAATCGCTGCAATTGCCACTGTCGAGAACAGGCAAAACCCCATGGGGGTGCCCTTCTCTGCATGGTGTCCAGGTGGGCGACACGCCACAAAGACATTCTGCGCATCGCCAGTCATAACAGCGTCAACTGCCGCAACATTTCCACCAACTGCTCGAAAAGCCGCCTCAAGCGAGCCGGGCGCCATGAACGTATCGCCATCTAACTGCGCCCAGCCTTCGCTCGGTGAGGCGTTCTCTATCTTCTCAAAGTACTGCTGCGAGTGCCCAAGTAGCACATGGTCGATTGTACCCATAGGTGCTTCACGACGACCCAGCGCCCCGAATTCTGATCGCGCCAACACGCGTTCAATCGCGTCAAGCCGCGCGACCTGCTCAGGATGACCCGGAGGCGTTACGTGTTCATGGCAAGCGGGATGAGAATAAAGCAATGTTGTCATGGCGCGACGCTAGGACAAACGGCGCACCACAACAAGATAGGATACAGTAGTTCAATCAGGTTTAGTGGTTCACCCAACTTAGCCGATCTGCGCAAAGAGCCGTTCAAAAACCGCCTGAGATCTAGGTGGATTCTTAACGGATCTTGCTGCGGCCAAATTGATAGCAGGATCTCCAGCCACGATCAGGCCGACCATACCCTTCGAGTAGTGAGGCGTACATTTATAGCCATATACCCCTTCCTTTTCGATTATCAGATCAAAAGTCTTACGCATCCGACTTTTCCAGGGCGCAACACCATCCGGGATCATACCGGGGATCGACTCTGTATTATGGCTGCCTGATACGTTTACAAATCTCACGGTGTCTCCAATCGACACGTAAAGCAGCGCCGGGGTGAAAATATCCCCCTTCTTCATCTCGACAACATGCGTTTGCGGCGCAGCAAAAGAGGGGTTCGCAACGGTCAGCACCAGAGCCGAGGTGGCCAATAATCCCAAAGCAGTTCTACGGTTCATTAATTAACTCCTGTTCGCTTGTCACACGATGCCGCAGATGGATCAGTTCCCTGTGCCACTCGGGCAGTGCTCCGGATGCACATGAGACGCAGGGCCTCGAAGAGGAAGTGGGCAAAAGACGCATTTGCATCTGATGGGGTATTTGCCCCATCGTCAGAAACAGAATGGATGGAATTGTATGCGCATGTCGGGTACGCAACTATTTTGGCCGATGGCGTGAAGCCGCCGGGTACTAATCGCGATCAACCTAATTTAAGGTAACAAAGGGAAACCGAGTGCAGAACATTACCACAATAGTTGTCCTGATCATCGCCGCGATCTTTTTTGCCTATGACATCATTGCCGACATCGGCTCGGATGGAGGTGTGGTGGCCGTTGGCATCGAGGCGCTGATCTTCGTGATGGTCTTGAGTGTTCTGGCGATGGAAATCCAGCGCGCGCACCTGTTACGTAAGAAGATCGTAGCTCAGGAAGTGGAGCTGAATACGCTAAAGGGGAATCTTGCCGATACTGTCAAAGCTCAGTTTGAACAATGGAACCTGAGCAAGTCGGAATGCGAGGTTGCCTGGTTGGTCATCAAAGGGTTTTCGTTTCGCGAGATATCAAATCTGCGTTCTGTGGCTGAAAAAACCGTCCGAAAGCAAGCTGGATCAATCTATACAAAATCCAATACATCCAACAGGTCTGAATTTACCGCGTCCTTTCTGGAGGACCTGCTAGATTCACAGCGCTAACCATATCATGAGATCGGTCTAATCCGGCGCGATCATATACCCAGCACCTCGGACTGTCTGAAGATAGCGCGGCTGCTTCGGGTCGACTTCCAGTTTCCGTCGCAGCCGCGTGATCTGCACATCCACCGCTCGCTCCTGCGCCTGCCCCTGATCACGGCCCAGTTGCTCTACCAACGATCCGCGACTGACCGCTTCGCCTGGCGACGCCGAGAAGATTTTCATCAACTGCGCCTCGGTTGCGGTCAGCCGTACCAGATCTTCACCCTGCCACAGCTCGCCGCGTTCGGTGTCATACTGCTTGTCACCCAAGTGAAGCACCTTCGGCGCAAGCTCTTCGCTAACGACCGGAACGCGCCGCAGGATCGCATTGATACGCAGCAACAGTTCCTTGGGTTCGAATGGTTTAGACAGGTAATCATCTGCACCAGCTTCCAAACCCTTGATCCGATCATCCGTATCGCCCTTAGCTGTCAACAACAGGATAGGTGTCGCGATCGACTCGCGCAAAGATCGGGTCAGGCTGATCCCGTCTTCACCGGGCATCATCACATCCATGACTATTAGATCGAAGTCTAGCCCCTCTAACAGTCGACGTGCATGGGCGGCATCACGTGCAGAGCTGACCCAAAAACCCTGACGGATCAGATATTTTTGCAGCAAACGGCGAATGCGTTCATCATCATCGACGATCAGCAGATGGGCTTCGGCCAGATCACTCATTTCGGTCATCCTTCACACGGTTGAAATGGCGCCGCAACTCTGGGTCCATCATAGCTTCCAATACAGCGCGAAATCCCTGAACGGCCTCGGGACCCGCCTCGCGATAGGCCTGCCGCATACGTTCACGTTGGGCCGTTGAGAGTTCTTGTTCAAGCGTTGTCCCGCTTTCGGTCAGAAACAGATGCCGCTCTCGTTTGTCGCGCGTTCCCACACGACTTTCAACAAGCCCGTCTTCAATCAGTGTTCGCAGAACGCGGTTAAGTGATTGTTTCGTGACGCCCAAAATTGACAGTAAGTTGTTCACCGTCGTGCCCGGTGCGCGGCTGATAAAATGAAGGGCGCGGTGATGCGCGCGCCCATAGCCATGGTGATCAAGAATACGATCAGGGTCTGCTGTGAAGCCACGATACGCAAAGAACATCGCTTCGATGCCCTTCCTAAGCTGCTCATCTGTCAAAAACAGCAGCGATTGCCCACCCGGTGCCTGTGTATCCGCCATAACCGGCCTCTTCACAATTCATGTTACAGGAACCAGTATTATGTCAGTGTTGTTGACTTTCCAAGAATCAATTGCTAGCGAAATGCAGTTTTGGCGTAATTTTATATCCGATACGGACCTATTTTGCGCAACTTTTGGAAATTCGCCCCGAGCGACAATATGGAAAGGACAAGGACATGAGCGGATATGATGACCGTGACGGAAAAATCTGGATGGACGGCCAGTTGGTCGACTGGCGTGACGCTAATGTCCACATCCTAAGCCATGCGCTGCATTATGCATCGTCTGTGTTCGAGGGTGAACGGCTCTACGACGGTAAAATCTTCTTGTCGCGCAAACACTCGGAACGCCTTCTGAAATCTGGCGAGATGATGGACATGCCCATTCCCTATTCGGTGGATGAAATCGAGGCAGCAAAGCGCGCCGTCGTCGACGCCAACGATCTGACCAACGCCTATGTCCGTGTTGTTGCATGGCGCGGAGCAGGTGAAGACATGGGTGTCTCATCCGCGCGCAATCCTGTTCGCATGGCCGTCGCGGCTTGGGCATGGGGCGACTATTACGGTGACGCGAAAATGAAAGGTGCGAAGCTTGATATCGCCAAGTGGAAACGCCCTTCGCCGGAGACCATCCCAACCGCGGCTAAGGCTGCCGGTCTTTACATGATTTGCACCATGTCAAAACACGCCGCCGAGGCGAAAGGCTGCTCGGATGCTTTGTTCATGGACTACCGTGGTTACGTGGCTGAAGCGACCGGTGCAAACGTCTTCTTCGTCAAAGACGGCGAGGTGCACACGCCCCTTCCTGACGCTATTCTGAACGGTCTAACGCGACAGACCGTCATCAGCATGTTGAAAGATAAAGGCGTCACAGTTCACGAGCGCCACATCATGCCCGAAGAATTGGAAGGGTTCGAGCAATGCTGGCTGACCGGATCAGCAGCCGAGGTCACCCCCGTTGGTCAGATCGGTGATTACACGTTTGAGGTTGGCGCGCTGACCCGCGACATCGCCGAAAGTTACGAAAAACTGGTTCGCGCTTAACTCACATTAACATTTCATGAACACATCCCTCCTATCCTTCCCAAAAAGGATAGGAGTTGGGGAATGCTCGCGCGCCGTGGGATTAGACTGCTTGCGTTGATCGTGATCGTGGTCACCTTGCCCAGCGCTGCGGCGCTTAGTTGGTACCACTATACGAAGGATCCAACGCTGCGGCCCTTGGGTATCAGCAAAAACGATCCTATTCGCGAGGCGAACGGCGAATTGGTCAATATCGTTGCGCATATTCGCTGGGATAATTTAAACGAAGCCCAGCCCCTTGACCGGTTCCGTTATGCACTGGTCGAAGCCTTCGACATCAAGAATATCGAAATCACAGTGGATGTGGTCGACGCACCGGGACAAGGTACAACTGTGGTCTACGATGTGGGTGCCTCCCATATCGGACCATTCCCGAAACAGCGGGCAGCTAAAGGAGTGAACGCCGCGATTGCGGCATACCGGATGAACCAACGCCCCAGCCCGAACCAAATCCACCAATGACTCAGAACTAAGCCTGCCCTGTGGTTGAGTTCTCCAGCCGATCAACTGCCCATCTCGCCGCATCTGAAACCACCGCATCTTCGCTGGTGACATGCGCCTGCGCATAAGGCGACAGTGACGCTTCGTCGGAATTGCCAATGGCGTAGAGCACGTTTCGCAGGAAACGGGCGATCCCAATGCGTTTTATCGGGCTACCAGAGAACATTTGGCGAAAGCTGGCATCGTCAAGCTGCGACAACTCGGCCAGCTTTGGAGCGACCAAGTCCTCGCGCGCAGCATAGCGGATATCGCGTGCCTCTGCTGCGAATTTGTTCCACGGGCAGGCCGCCAGACAATCGTCGCACCCATAAATGCGGTTGCCCAGCTTAGCGCGCAGCGCTTCGTCGACAGGCCCTTTATGTTCAATCGTCAGATAGGAAATACATTTGCGCGCATCCAACCGGAAAGGTGCGGGGAATGCATCTGTTGGGCACGCATCAAGGCATGCCCGGCAAGTTCCACAGTTCTCGCGTCCCGGCGGATCAACGGGAAGCTCTAGCGTCGTAAAGATCGCGCCCAGAAAAAACCAGTTCCCCAGCTCCCGCGATAGCAAATTGGTGTGTTTGCCTTGCCATCCCAACCCAGCCGCAGCCGCCAATGGCTTTTCCATAACCGGGGCTGTGTCGACAAAGACCTTTATCTCGCCGCCGTGCTTCTCAATTAGCCAACGGCCCACGCGCTTTAGTCGCTTTTTGACGATGTCGTGGTAGTCGCGATTTTGCGCATAAACGCTTATCGCCGCCCGGTCTGGATGGCCGATCACCTCCATCGGATCATGTTCAGGGGTGTAAGGCTCGGCCAACATGATGACGGATCGGGCTTCGGGCCAAAGGGCCCCGGCACTGCCGCGCCAATTCATCCGCTCAGCCATCCATGCCATGTCGCCATGCCACCCGTTGTCAACAAATGCAGCGAGCCGGTCGGCCGTATCCGGCGTGGCATCAGGCCTGCAAATCCCGACCTGTGCGAAGCCCTCGTTCAGAGCCTGTTCAATGATGGATTGCCGAATATCGGCGCTCAAAAATCGAGGTCCGAGTAATGCGACGGCTGCGGAAAGCCGGGAATCTGATCCGCTAGGATCGACCGGAAAGCCGGGCGCGACTTGATCTTAGCATACCATTCGCGCACGTTTTCATTCCGGTTCCAATCCACATCACTGATGTAATCAAGCGACGATAGATGCGCAGCGGCAGCAAAATCGGCCAGCGTCATTGTATTGCCAGCCAACCAGCGGCGCTGCTCTAACAACCAACCCAAATAATCGAGGTGATACTTAATCGCCTTTGCACCCGCTTTGATGTTCTTACTTTCAGGATAACCCGCACCCATGACCTTTTTGTTCACCCGTTCATACAGCAGGTTTGCGGTCACTTCGTGGTGAAACTTGTCATCGAACCAGCCCACCAATCGGCGCACTTCATAGCGGCCCTCGGCATCGTCCGGCAAAAGGGCCGGCGCCGGGTGGCGTTCCTCAATATATTCACAAATCGCGGCACTTTCAGTCAGAAGTTTGCCGTCCATCTTTAGGATCGGCACTTTCCCGGCTGGGTTGCGGAGCACAAAATCCGAGCTGCGCTCCCAATACTTTTCTTCGACCAGTTCAACCTCGATCTTTTTCTCGGCAAGCGACAGGCGTACCTTGCGGCAAAACGGGGAAAGTGGGACGTGGAAAAGTCGGTTCATGGTGTGTACCAGTAATCTCTCTTTGGGTTGTATTGCCGTTTTTAGCCGAAGGGATCAATCCTCGAAACAAGAAGCACGCCCATCCGCGCGGATCGTAGCCGCCCCATCAAGGATCGCGCGCGCCCGTTTTCGCACAAATGCCGATGGGCGCGAGGCGGAACGCTCCTTCGGATTTGGCAAAAGCGCCGCCAGCCTTGCCGCCTGTACAGCAGTCAACTTGTCGGGCGAAACACCGAAATAGTGCTGGGCGGCAGCGCCCACCCCGAATACCCCCTCGTCGAACTCGGCGACGTTCAGATAAACCTCGACGATCCGGCGCTTGGTCCAGACAAGTTCGACAAGCGGTGTAATCGTCGCCTCCAGCGCCTTGCGCAGCCAAGAGCGCCCCTGCCAAAGATAGACATTCTTGACCACCTGTTGGGTCAACGTCGACGCGCCCCTCGACCCGCCGTCATCGATTGCCTGCCGGATGGCCCGCATATCAAATCCCCAGTGCTGGCAAAAATTAGCATCCTCTGCCGCGACGACGGAACGCGCCATAACCGGAGCGATATCTTCAAGATCAACCCACTGGCGCTTGGTTTGCCCCAGCCGCATCTTTTCTGAGATTATGTAGGGCGTAGTGGGCGGGTTGATGAAGGCGTAGCCAACAACGCCAAGCATCAAGATAGCCAACATCGCCAACACTGCATACTTTACCCAGCGCCTGAGCCGCCCGAAAAGCCCAGGTTTCGTGCGCGTTGTCTTGCGCGATTTCTTTTTGCCGGTAGGCTTTTTTTTCGCTGCTCTTGCCACCATTTCTTGTCCCACAGGGACCCGTCGCGGTCAACTTGTTGTGAGGCTCTGGCCAAGCACGCCATTCAGGCCCACGATCAGGGTCCCGCATATAGAAGAGGAACCAACATGAGCTCAAATCAACGGATATCTGATGCAATTTTCGGCGCTTTGGTTGCAGATGCCGCCGCTTTGGGCCTGCACTGGATTTACGACGAAGGCCGCATCGCGAATATCGTCAAGAACCAGCACGGTTTTGCATTTCTGGAACCCGATCCGGCCAATTACGAAGGTGTGCCGGCCTATTTTGCTCATGTTACGCGGAAAGCTGGCCAGGGGTCGCAATACGGGGCAGCGCTTGTCGGGGCATTGGAATATTTGGCTCAGGACGGACGCTCGGCGGATGCCAAAGGTTATCAGACCAGCTTCATCAGCCGGTTCGGACCGGGCGGCAGCTTCAACGGATACATCGACCGTCCGACTCGCGATGCATTAACCAAAATCACCGCCGAGGACACCGCACCTTCAGGCGGCGAGGATAATCAACTGCCCGCGCTCAGCGCGGTTCTTGCCGCGCATCACCTTGGGGATGAGCTCTGGAAACCGCTTCAATCCGTGACGCACGCCAATCCTGTCGCCCTTGCCGCTGGCACCCTGCTTGTCAAGCTGTTGTCGGATTTGGATACCGGTGGAAATGTTCAAGACGCCTTGCGCAGATCCGCCGACCAAGCCCCTGAACCATTCAAGGGCGGATTGCGCGCCGCGTTGCAGGCAGACACATCCGATAGCGTTGTCTATGGAGGCACGACCGGCCGCGCATGTTACTTGACTGAAGGCTTGCCACTGGCATTCCACATCCTGCACAACGCATCTGATTATACCGACGCCGTGCGCCGCAACATTCTTGCGGGCGGTGATAGTTGCGGTCGTGCGTTGGTTATCGGCGCGGTAATGGGAGCCGCACACGGCGTATCCGACATTCCGCTGGATTGGGTTCTGCGATTGGAAGACGGGCGACGTCTATGGGCGCTTTGTCAGGAAGTATCGACACTTTAGAGCCGAGGAAGGCACACGCCCGCACAATTGACGGGCGTGTGCTCTCTTATCGGTTTACTCCGCCGGGATGGCATCTGCCTCGATGCCCAATGGTGCGGGCAGTCTCTCCAACATCTCTATCGGACAGACTTGCAGGAAGTTGCCCTTCTCCAAGTCCCAATGACGCAGAATCTCGGTCGCCAACTGGCTGCGAGTCTCGTCTGCATGACGTTCGATCAGGGATTTCAACTCTGCCTCCCAATGATCAACCGAGACCGGGCAGGTCACAAGGCTCTCCATGTTCATGAAGTTCTGTGCCGTACCCTCGGGATCATAAAGATAGGCCATACCCCCGGTCATACCGGCCCCAAAGTTAGAACCGATACTGCCAAGGATTACAGCAACCCCGCCAGTCATGTACTCGCATCCATTTGACCCGCAGCCTTCGATCACGACCTTAGCGCCCGAATTTCGCACGCCAAACCGCTCACCAGCGCGACCCGCAGCAAACAGATAGCCATCAGTAGCGCCGTAAAGCACGGTGTTGCCAATAATCGTGTTATCGCGGGCGACCAGCGGGCTGGCTTGTGGCGGACGAACTGAAATCGTACCCCCTGACAATCCCTTGCCGACATAGTCATTTGCGTCGCCAGACACTTCAATCTTCAGACCCGGTGCTGCGAACGCTCCCAACGACTGCCCGGCAGAGCCTTGCAGTTTCACAGTCAAGTGGTCTGGTTGCAGAGAGTTGCGCATGCCGAACCGTTTAACGATGTGGCTAGAGATCCGCGTACCAACCGTCCGGTGCGTGTTTTGCACCGTGTAGGACAGCTGCATTTTCTCACCGTCTTCAAGGAAGCGATGGGCGTCCTGCACGATCTCGGCGTCCAGCGTGTCCGGCACCGCGTTGCGATCACGATTGCGGTTATAGACGATCTTGTCCGCCCCATCGACGACCAGCAAAAGCGGGTTCAGATCGAGGTCATCCAGATGCGCCGAGCCTCGGCTGACCTGACTTAACAGGTCCGCCCGCCCGATCACGTCATCCAGCGACCGTGCCCCGACAGAGGCAAGGATTTCACGCACTTCCTGCGCATAGAACGTGATCAGATTGACCACTTTGTCTGCGTTGCCTGTGAACTTACCACGCAGCGCTTCGTCTTGTGTGCAGACACCAACGGGGCAGGTGTTCGACTGGCACTGGCGCACCATGATACAGCCCATCGCGATCAGGGCGGCAGTGCCGATGCCGTATTCTTCGGCGCCCATCATCGCGGCCATGACGATGTCGCGACCTGTGCGCAATCCGCCATCGGTGCGCAATGTCACACGGTCTCGCAAGTTGTTCATTGCGAGCACCTGATGCGCTTCTGTCAGACCCATTTCCCACGGAAGACCCGCGAACTTAATCGATGTCGCGGGCGACGCCCCGGTGCCGCCATTGTGGCCCGAGATCAGGATCACGTCCGCTTTGGCCTTTGCCACACCAGCGGCAATCGTGCCAACGCCAGAGGCCGCAACCAGCTTCACCGTCACCTTACAGCGCGGATTGATCTGCTTGAGGTCATAGATCAGCTGGGCCAGATCCTCGATCGAATAGATGTCGTGGTGCGGCGGTGGCGAAATCAGCGTCACACCCTTAGTCGAGTGGCGCAGACGGGCGATCAGGTCGGTGACCTTCATGCCGGGCAGCTGGCCACCCTCGCCCGGTTTGGCGCCTTGCGCGACCTTGATCTCAAGTTCTTCACACTGGTTCAGATACTCTGCGGTCACACCAAACCGGCCCGATGCCACCTGTTTAATCTTGGCCGACGGGTTGTCGCCGTTGGGTTCCGGGTGGAAATGCGCGGGGTCTTCGCCACCTTCTCCACTATCCGATTTCGCGCCAATGCGGTTCATCGCGACGTTCAGCGTCTTGTGCGCTTCCGGCGATAGCGCCCCCAGCGACATACCCGGCGTCACGAAGCGTTTGCGGATCGCGTTGATGCTTTCGACTTCTTCAATCGGCACGGCCTTGCCCATCGGTTTGATGTCCAGAAGGTCTCGCAAATGGATCGGAGGGTTAGACCGCATCTTGGCCGAATACTGCTTCCACATCTCGAACGAGGCGCGGTCACAAGCCGACTGCATCAGGTGCATCGACTGCGCTTCCCATGCATGCGTCTCACCCGAGCGGCGCGCTTTGTAGAAGCCACCGACCGGCAGCACTTTGTTGCCCCCACCAAATCCGGCGGCGTGGATATCCTCGACCTTCTTCTGGATACCGTTCACGCCGATACCCGAAATGCGTGACGTCATGCCGGGGAAATACTCGGCAACCATGGCGCGGGATAGCCCCACAGCTTCAAAGTTCAGGCCACCGCGATAGGACGAAATCACCGAAATCCCCATCTTCGCCATGATTTTCAGAAGCCCTTGGTCAATCGCCTCACGATAGCGGCGCACCGCCTCGGTCAGCGAGCAATCGAGCAGCCCACGTTCGATCCGATCCGCAAGCGAATCCTCGGCCAAATAGGCGTTCACAGTGGTCGCGCCACAACCTACCAACACTGCGAAGTAATGCGGGTCGAGGCATTCCGCTGACCGCACGTTTAGCGACGTAAACGTCCGCAGACCCTTTTTCACCAGCCAGCTATGCACAGCTGATGTCGCAAGGATCATTGGCATCGCAACGTGGTCCTCACCCTGACCCTGATCGGTCAATACAAGGTGTCCAGCGCCTGACCGCACAGCATCTTCAGCTTTTGCACGTATCTCATCCAGTGCTTTGTGAAGCGCACCGTCATCGCCGCCCGCTGGGAACGTGCAGTCAATCTCGGTCATTTGGGCGTTGAACACGTCTATCATCTTCCCGAACTGCTCGTTTCCGATGAACGGGCTTTCCAGCACAATGATCTCGGTCTGTGCACCGCTTTCATCCAGCACGTTTTTCAGGTTCCCAAACCGCGTTTTCAACGACATCACACGGAATTCGCGCAGGCTGTCGATGGGTGGGTTTGTCACCTGTGAAAAATTCTGCCGGAAGAAGTGGCTAAGCGGGCGGTATTTCGTCGAAAGAACGGCAGACGGCGTATCATCCCCCATCGACGCAAGGCTTTCTTTGCCATCCTCAGCCATTGGGGCAAGGATTTGCTCCAGCTCTTCCAGCGTGTACCCAGCGGCCAGTTGGCGCTTGCGAAGTTCCTCGCCCGAATAGATTGGCTTTTCTTCAACCTCGGTCAGGCTTTCACCAAGATCGTTGATCTTGCCGACCCAGTCACCGAATGGAAGTGCGGCCGACAGTTTGTCTTTAATTTCAGTATCGTGAAACAGTTTGCCCTTCTTCGTATCCACAGCCAGCAACTGACCAGGGCCCAAAGCGCCCTTCTCAACGATGCCGGCTTCGTCAATTGGCACCATCCCGGCTTCGGACCCGGCGATAACCAGACCATCACCCGTCACGACGTAACGCATTGGGCGCAAACCATTCCGGTCAAGCCCGGCACAAACCCAGCGGCCATCGGTCATCGCGAGCGCTGCGGGGCCATCCCAAGGCTCCATCACCGAGTTGCAGTAGGAGTACATATCCTTCCAAGCTTCGGGCAATTCGATGGCTTGCTTGGACCAACTTTCCGGCACCAACATGGTTTTCGCCATGGGGGCCGAGCGCCCAGCGCGTACCAACACCTCGAACACCGCGTCCAAAGCTGCCGAGTCAGACGACCCCCCCGGAACAATCGGTTTGATGTCTTCGGCAAGATCACCAAACGCACCAGAGGCCATGCGGATCTCGTGGCTTTTCATCCAGTTCAGGTTGCCCTTCAGCGTGTTGATCTCACCATTATGGGCCAACATGCGGAACGGTTGCGCCAACCACCATTGGGGGAAAGTGTTGGTCGAATAGCGCTGGTGATAAATAGCAAAAGTCGAGATGAACCGTTCGTCCATCAAATCGGGATAGAAGACCGCGACCTGCTCGGCCAGCATCATACCTTTGTAGATGATCGATCGGCAGCTTAGCGACGCGATATACAGCCCGTTGATCTGCGCAGCCGCGGCGGCTTTCTCAATCCGACGCCGGATCACATAAAGCTCGCGTTCGAACGTATCCTCATCCACGCCCTTCGAATTCGAGATCATGATCTGTTCAATTTCAGGTCGTGTGGCATTGGCCTTTTCACCAAGGCAGGTGATGTCCACAGGTACGTGGCGCCAGCCATAGATGTGGTAACCCAAACGCAAGATTTCGGATTCAACAATCGTCCGGCACGTTTCCTGAGCGCCGAAATCAGTGCGCGGTAGGAACACCTGTCCCACTGCGATCAGCTGATCAGCATGAGGCTCGTGACCAGTGCGGCGAATCTGGTCATAGAAGAACGGCACAGGGATCTGGACATGGATGCCAGCGCCGTCGCCGGTCTTGCCGTCGGCGTCAACCGCACCGCGGTGCCAGATGGCTTTCAGCGCATCAATGCCAGCCTCAACAACTTTGCGGGACGCTTTGCCTTCCACCGACACAACAAGACCCACACCACAAGAGCTATGCTCGTCTTCCTCACGATAAAGGCTGTGTTCGTCCATAAACTTACGCTTGGCTTCCTCGCGGCGGACCCAATCGGCATCATACTTCGTCATCTTAGTTCTCCTTGCGGAAGGGCTAGGATATCCATCCACTTGCCCGAAATTACTTCATTCAGCGGCGAGCGCCTTTGCGGCATCAAACGAGGCAAGCATGTTCGCCCCGGCCTCGCGCCCGTCGCGGATGGCCCAAACAACTAGGGATGCACCACGCACGATGTCCCCGACTGCCCACACGCCATCCAGATCGGTCTGATGCGTTTCAAAGGCGGCTTTGACGGTGCCCCAGCGGGTGACGGTCAGATCCTTTTCTCCCCATAGGGTTGGCAGATCCTCAGGTTCAAACCCTAGCGCCTTAATCACCAGATCGGCGTCTTCGGTGTAGTCTGATCCCTCGATCACTTCAGGACTACGGCGACCTGTTGCGTCCGGGGCTCCGAGGCGCATTTTCTGAACCATCACGCCTGAAACCGCATCTCCCACGAAACCCTTCGGCGCGGACAGCCAGACAAATTCGACGCCCTCTTCTTCAGCGTTCTGGGTTTCACGCTGAGAACCCGGCATATTGGCCCGGTCGCGGCGATAGAGGCATTTCACCGATTTTGCACCTTGCCGAATGGCGGTCCGCACACAGTCCATCGCTGTGTCGCCACCACCAATGACCACAACATTCTTGCCCTCAGCGTTCAACTCACCGCTGTCGAATTCTGGAACCGTGTCGCCAAAGCTAAGCTTGTTGGAACACGTCAGATAGTCCAACGCGGGGACGATTCCCGTTGCGCCAGATCCAGGACCTGCCAGATCGCGACCTTTGTAGACACCTGTGGCAAGCAGCACGGCATCATGTTTCGCGCGAATGTCTTGAAAGCTGATGTCCTTACCGACATCACAGTTCAGGACAAATTCAACACCAGCATCTTCAAGCAGCTTTACGCGGCGCATAACGACGTCTTTCTCCAGTTTGAAACCGGGAATGCCGTAGGTTAGCAAACCACCCGCACGATCGTGGCGATCATAGACGGTGACCTCAACGCCAGCGCGCACCAGAACATCTGCTGCCGCCAGCCCGCCGGGGCCTGCGCCAATGATTGCAACCTTCTCTTCGCGCGACGCGGTGGGGCTGATCGGTTCAACCCACCCGTTGTCCCAAGCCGTATCCGTGATGTATTTCTCGACCGCACCGATGGTGACGGTTCCGTGGCCTGATTGTTCAATCACGCAATTGCCTTCACACAGGCGGTCCTGTGGGCAGATGCGGCCACAAATCTCGGGGAAGGTATTGGTGGACTGGCTAAGCTCATATGCTTCCTTCAGACGACCAGTTGCCGTCATCCGAAGCCAATCAGGAATATTGTTGTGGAGCGGGCAGTGCGACTGACAATAGGGAACACCGCATTGACTGCATCGGCTGGATTGCTCGGCCGCTTTCTGAGCGGCAAACTCGGCGTAGATTTCGTGGAAGTCTTCCTTACGCGCATCGGCAGCACGTTTTTCGGGCATATCCCGGTCGACACCCACGAATTTCAACATTGGCTGCTTTGCCATCCTGGCTCTCCGTCAAATTAGCTCGGACTTGAGCTTCTATCCAGACCATCCGCACATTAAAAGACAGTATAGCTGACCTATAATAGGATTATTTTGCCAGTCCACCAGAAAACCACTCCACATACAATATATTTATGTCAGTATTAGTTACCTATAATCGCTCTTCCCTTTCTTTGCCGCATGTTTAGCTTGCGCGACACATATTTCAGAAGGCACGCCATGACCCTTGCCCACCTTTTCCTCGTCGCGGTTATTCAGGGAATCACAGAATTCCTACCTGTCTCGTCGTCGGGGCACCTTGCATTGGTACCTCACCTCACTGGGTTGCCCGATCAAGGGCAGACAATTGATGTTGCGGTCCATCTGGGCACGCTGGGGGCGGTCGTGCTGTATTTCTGGAAAGATGTACGTATGGGGCTGGCGGGCGTGCCCCGCATGCTGACGGGCCGCATTGATACACCCGGCGCAAAACTTGCCTTTCTGTTGGCAATCGCGACCCTGCCTGCCATCGCTTTTGGTCTGCTGTTAAAGCTGACCGGCCTGGATGACGCGATGCGCTCGATCAAGGTAATTGCCTGGACGATGATCTTGTTTGGGGTGGTGCTGTACTGGGTTGATCAGAAAGGCCCGACCCAGAAGAAGGCCGATGATTGGTCTTTGCGTGACGCGATCATCATGGGTCTATGGCAGGCACTCGCTTTGATTCCCGGCACCTCGCGATCTGGCGCAACGATCTCAGGCGCCCGTGCTTTGGGATACGAACGGACTGACGCAGCAAAGCTCTCCATGCTCATGTCGATCCCGACGATCTTTGCCTCTGGTGTCTTACTGGGCGCCGAGGTCGTGGCGACGGCGAATGTCGAGGTCGCAAAGGACGGCGCGATTGCTGCAGTCTTCGCCTTTATCTCTGCCCTGTTGGCGCTAAGCCTGATGATGAGGCTTCTACGCTCGATCAGCTTCACACCCTACGTGATCTATAGGATTGCCTTGGGGTGTGTACTACTTGGAATCGCTTATCTGTAAAAAAGGCGCGGATGCGACCACGCCTTTAATTCCGATCCAGCCACTACCCGTTCGAGCGTAAGTTCTTAGCCGAATCCTGAATGGCCGCATACTGGCCGTGATTGCGGAAACGCCAAAGATAGTCGGGCAGGATCGCCTCCATCGCGGTCGGTGTGATGCCCAGGGCCTCGAACCCTTTGGCACCTTGGGCGACGACGTTGTCGTGGCGCAGAGACCGAACTTGATCGCGGGTCAGTGGTGCCTTGATTAGCCCACCAGACATGGACTGGATAAAATCAAACAGAGATGCCTGAAGATACGCGATACCGAACGGCAAATTTATGACTGCCCGACGGCGTTGAACAATACCAAGCATTCGGTTGATCGACTCCCGCAAGGTCTCGACCTCTGGCCCCCCAAGCTCATAGACGCCAGCTTGGGCCTGACCCAGAATTGCCTTCTCGGCAGCGGCAGCCACGTCGTCGACAAACACGGGTTGGAATCGCGTGTCACCACCGGTGATAGGCAAGATTGGTCCAAAGCGAGTCATTCCGGCAAAGCGGTTAAAGAACTCGTCCTCGGGCCCAAAAATGACAGAGGGACGCAGGACAACGGCGTTCGGAAATGCTGCGATCACATCTGCTTCGCCCTCGGCCTTAGTTTTCGCATATTCACTGTTGCTGTCAGCGTCAGCACCAATGGCAGATAAATGGATCATCTGCGCAACACCTTGCTCGGTGGCGATGCGGGCAATACGTCCGGCCCCATCGTGATGCACGGCGTCAAAGTTGTTCTTTCCGATCGAGTTCAGCACACCCACGCAATTCACCACTGCATCTGCACCCAACATCACATCGCGCACCGAGACGTCATCGCGAATGTTGCACAGAATGGGCTCTACCTGCCCTACCGCACCATAGGGCTTGACGAACAGCGCTTCGTTCGGTCGGCGGACCGCAACGCGCACGCGCCATCCCTGTTTGGCCATGCGGCGCGCGATATAGCGCCCAACAAAGCCCGAACCGCCATAGATTGTGACAAGCTTGGACATGGTAGCTCTCCTTGAAAACCTTGAGGTTTGAATAGCTTTCCACAGCGCTCAGAGCAAGGCGCAAACGGAATTCGTGAATTCCCGGCGAATCCGGTTGACAGTAACACCAGTGCGCTTTACATCGCGGCCTCACCAACCGTGCCCAGATGGCGGAATTGGTAGACGCGCTAGCTTCAGGTGCTAGTGTCCGTATGGACGTGGAGGTTCGAGTCCTCTTCTGGGCACCATATTTCCAAAATTAAATACAACACACCAGTTGATATCAGCTTGGCAGTATCCACCCTTTTACCCAGCTCATGCGCTTTGTAAAACCCGGCTTTCGCGCGATCTTTGCTGTTAGCTAGGTAAGTCCCTGCGAGATCAAGAACGGTGATGAAATCGCTATGCCACTATTCATCTGGCTAACGAGCTCGCTCGATGAGCCCGTGCGCTCGGTAAAACCCAATAGCCTACTTGTTGAAGCTGCTTATTTCTTGCAACATTCTGCTTTATCCGATCACGGGCATATAGAACTGGTGATATCTGCTGTTTCTAGGGCGACGTCTTTTTCGTGCTCCAGTTTCTTAGTGGAACAACTTGTTCCGGCAAGGACCTTCACCTGCCACAATTCCTTCGGCTTCGCCAGATGCTGCACATGCTCAAACTGGCGTCAGTTCCGACCTCATCAGGTTTTCGTCAACTTTCCCAAGCTGGCGAACCACCAACCTTGTTCAAAAAGAGGAGAGGATAACGAAACTTGTGTCGCAGCGACGGGCTGATTTCGACTGGATTCCCTGCACGTACATTGATTGCCTTGGTTATTCGCGCGGGGTTGCAGCGAGCGCCACCTCAACCTCCGCATTTCCCACACAAACATTTGTTCGCCGAAGGGAAAACCTTCTTGATCCAGTTCCTTGCAGCAATAATGGCAGGATCCTTATTTCGCTTCTCGTAGAATAGAAACCAAAGCTCGCGATTAACGGTTACGGGAACACGCGACCCACCAATGATTTGCATATCGGGGTAATTTCTCGCCAAACATGTCGGTATTACGCAAGGGAGACCGGTGGAACTCGAGGCCCGTGCAATTGCTCTGTAGGATTCCAATCTGACGGCGGGACTGCATCCGAAATGCTCTCGTGCCATTCGCATTTCAGGAAGATCGTCTAAAGAGCCTGAAAGCCCGATCCAACCAGCGTCAGATTGCCGTGAAGGGGAAAACAAAGCAACACGACAATTGGCGACTTTGAACCTAGAAATCCCGGCTGTATCGGGGCGACTCAGCCGAAGGGCAACATCTGCTTCGCCCCGTTCGACAGCCGTAGTCCGATCGGTCGCGTCGATGATCAGTTTGGCATCGGGATTATCCCGTCGCCAGGTATCAATATACTGCGCAAGAAAATCACTACAAACAAATGAAAGTGTGCTTATCTGAACTGATCCAAATCTCTCGCTTTCATTCTCTAGATTCTTCATCAAGAAACTGAGGTTGGTTTGTGTTTTATCCGCAATACTGACGAGCTGCTTCCCGACATCGGTCAGTTCTCTAAAATTGCCCTTAGGAACAAAGATAGGATGTCCAAGTTCTTCTGATATGGCATCAATATGTCGCGCGACGGTACTACTCGTTACACCTAACAATTCTCCTGCCGCGCGATATGATCCGGCGTCCACTACAGCTAGTATCGTTTGTAAGTGACTCCAGGAATTGAACTTCTTCATATTTGGATTCCATTCAAAATAGTTTGGGTGCGCAAGTGGGCGCAGAAGCATAGACTTTAGTATTACTATTTTTAGATGGGGGGGCGCAAATATCTCTATTTCGATTGAGCGGTCTTTGATGTAGGGATCGATTGATTTCACCACTCACAGGACAGAAATCAGGCAAAGCATTGACCACAAAGATTAAAGTCACTCTTGTGTGAGGTGTTTTGCCAACACTATCTGCACCCGCCAGCGTGGTTAGAGACCAGGCGATCACCCCACAAATCAGCCGGAGTTTTACCCGCTGCAGGCGCGTCAAATTCGGCATCTCTACGAACAGTTTAGGGGACTATTCGACACATATAGCCCTGAAATTTGCCACAATTCTTGTCTAGTGTTCTTGTTGTGTCGTCATCCATTGCGGCGATGCGTTCACCTGTGAGTGGTGGTTTTTAGAACGAACGGCCCCGCTGTATTGCGGGGCCTATTTTATTTACTGTCTATGCTACCAAACGACCATTCTCTAAACATCGTAGTCAAGGCATCCACATCTGTGCTCGTGCTCACATCTCCGCCAACGCTGGCTCTGCCCCTGCAACCAAGATACCGCCACCGCCTTACTTCAACCAAGACCTCCTTTGTGCAGACCCCATGCCGATAGTTCGATGCCGCTTTCCTGTCGGTGCACAAGAGCGCGCGCCATAGAAACGGCAGACTGCCCAGCCCCGCACAGCAGGAGCTTTGCGGGGCAACTCAGACCACTTGGAAGTGGCCGTACATTTTGGGGACAAGGTTCATACGGTTAACTGTCATTTCTGACCTCCCCCGTCGCGACACCGCCGACAATCACCTAGCCGAGGCGGCGCAAAAAACCGAACACATAGCCTTCAACAATGGGTTGGCCGTTTCGGCAATGTTTGCCCCCACATCACTATTTCACGTACGGTTCGCGGTCGTGCGGTTGAATAGATCCTAAACCTGTGGGCACGACAGCTGATTGCGAAGAGAAAACCGGCCCTTGCTAATAATGCGTCAGTTCCGGCCCATTTTTTTTATCGCCCCGTTTTCGATCAGGCGATTGTCAGGCAACTGGATAGCGCAAGACCTTGATTTGCGCCGCCGCACTCTGGGGACCGCCCATTTGTGGATGGCAGCCAGCAGCGCAGCTTTGCTGATTGGCTTGGTGAGGAAATCATTCATTCCTGCCTTTACACAACGTTCCTGATCTTCCTTCAGGGCGTTGGCGGTCAGGGCGACAATCGGGCAACGGTCACTGTGTCTTTCCTGCTCTAACTTGCGAATGGCATGGGTGGCTTCGATACCATCCATTTGCGGCATAGACATATCCATCAGTACGATATCAGGTCTATTTTCAGCAAAGCTCTGGATCGCTTCAAGACCCGTTTCGACAAAGGTCAGGGACACGGCCGATTTCTTGAGCATCGCTTCAACAATAAGCTGGTTGGTTTTGTTGTCCTCAGCAACAAGAACACTAATTGGTTGGTCCATTGCTTTGCGACGCGATGCAGGTTCTGTTGTTGGGGCGGAGGACCCTTGCATTTTAAGCGAGCGGGCGATCGTGTTTCGCAACTGTCCGGATCGAACAGGCTTCAGCAGTACCTCACAATGACCAATTTCATTTTTTGTAGCCACATCCAGTGATTGGTCAACTGAAGATAACACGATAAGCGGCAAACCTTCGAACTTGTCCATCGCGCGGATTCTTCGGGCCAACTCTTCCCCATCCATGTACGGCATCTGGTAGTCTTGAATAATAAGATCAAAAGGCTCGCCAGCCTCCTCAAGGATTCTAAGCGCGGCGGATCCTGATGCTGCGAGGACCGGGGTCACGTCCCATGCGCTCAACCGTTCGGAAAGGATTCTTCGGTTTAATTCCAGATCGTCGACCACCAAGACCCGTAGTCCGGCAAGTTTAAGATTGCCGTCCAGTGTCGAAGCCGGTGTTTTTTCGCTTCTCGGCAAGATCAGCTCGATCGCGAAGTGTGAGCCACGACCTTCCTCTGACTTGGCAGATATCCGCCCCCCCATCAAGGTCACCAAGCGTGTAGAAATTGCTAGGCCAAGCCCTGTACCTTCAAATTTTCTATTGCGCGAACTATCCACTTGCTCGAAAGCGTTAAATATAAGATCCACTTGATCCGTGGGAATGCCAATGCCTGTGTCCTCGACATCAATACGCAGATCATAGCTGTCTTCGCGTTGCACACCTGTCACGTTGATATAGACGTGCCCCTCTAGCGTAAACTTGACGGCATTTCCGGCGATGTTGGTGATGACCTGCCGAAGCCTACCAACGTCCCCCTGAAACCACCTTGGCAGGGTCGGGTCATACCGTAACGCTACCTCAACTGATTTTTCACTGGCTTTGGCTGAAAGCAACGTGACCACGTCCTCAATGGCGGATTGCAGATCAAATGGAGCTTCTTCAAGCTCCATCTTTCCAGCCTCGATCTTTGAAAAGTTCAGAATATCGTTGATAATCGTCAACAGCGCAGCGCCAGAATTAGAGATGGTTTCGGCATACATTGACTGATCTTCATCCAGTTTGGTTTCGAGCAGCAACTCTGCCATACCGATTACACCGTTCATTGGTGTTCGGATTTCGTGGCTCATGTTCGCAAGAAAGTCCGACTTTGCTCGGCTCGCCTGATCGGCACGCTCCTTGGCAAGTTCTAGCGCATACTCGCGTTCATCACGTTCAGCAAAGGTTTCTTGCAGCACGGTGACAGAAAAATCTAACTCAACAAACTCCCTTGAGACGAAGGATGGTAGTGGCGTCTTGGGTGGGCTTTGACCAGCGACAACCGCAGACATCCTGCCGTGAATGTTGCGCAGCGGTCGCATCGCAAGAACATTGGTTTGAAGAAGGAAGAGGGCGGAAAGCACAAAAACTGTTATCGCAATAGTTAGACGAGTTTGATGTACATTGGCCGTGATGAGCGCCTGCCCTTCAGATGTAGACCAATCCACTTCCATGACGCCAAATGGCTCTCCATCAAAGACGATATCACGGGTGAACTGACGCACCGAGCTATTGAACTTCGAGTTATCACGCTCGGCATGGACCACCAGATCTCCGAACTCATCCCTAATGGTCAAACCGAGTATTTTGGGGTTACGCAACAGCGCCTCATTCATCGCGGTTTCAAGAATGGGGGTATCTTGAACGATGATAGGTTCAATCATGAGCCCGCTGATAAGCGACACCGTCAGATCAGCTTGTGCTAGCAAATCTGCATTCATTCTACGCGTCTCTGCACGGCATTCATATTCGCCCACGAGAAAGATGACCAGCGCGGCGGCGAAGGTCATCGACAGCGCGATCTGAGCATTTATTCCCATTTTCTTCATGCGATACATCTGAAGGCTCTACTAAAAACCAGCGCTGTGCTTCATGGCACTGCGAACAAAATCGTAGTCGGCGTCAGAGCCTTCGACGAACCCATCTTTGGCGATGCTATCAAGGACATCTGGGTCTGTAGTTGCCAGCATGGCCTGCCGCATAGCCAGTAGAACTTTCGGATCCATATTAGAGGCCGCCAACCAAGGCTTGGTGACGTTGTCGAACTCAAACAAGACTCGAATCGGGACACCCGCTTCGACCAGCTTTTTGAATGTGCTTTCTTTGAGCGCACCTGCCTTGTATCGACCGGCGCCAACCGCCGTTCCGACAAGGTCATGTCGCCCGAGAAACTCATAACCACTTAGTTCCCTGCTGGTGATCCCCGCGTCGATCAGGTGACTTTGGGCAAGATAACGACCGATTGTCGAAAGAGGATCGCCAAAGGCAAAGCTCTGATGCGCAAGATCTGAAAGTGATTGAATATTGCTATCGGCCTGAACCGCTATGACACCCTTGAATCTTTTTTTTCCCTTCTTTGACTCCATCGCAACGATCTTAATACCGCTATCACGCTCAAAAACGGTGATATAGGAGGCAGGTCCGAAGCGTGCAAAATCCACGTCACCACGGGCAAGGTGATCTATTCCAGCCTCATAATCCTTTGCGATTTTCATCCTAATCTTTACGTCATCACCAAGAATTACTGACATCTCCCGTGCCAGATAATTCAGAAATGGCTTGTATTTCTTGACTGTCGCGGTGGGCTTATCTGCCGCATAGGTACCAAAAACCAACTGAATCTCCGCGGTCGCAGGCGTGGCTAAGATCAGGGCCAGCAATAGTCCTGAAAATGTTCGGCAGATCGAAGACACAAGGTTTCGAAGTCGGGGGCACCCTGTGCGTGGCGCTAGAGCTGTGATCTTCATGGTGACCTCCAATCATTTGGACGCGCCCGTACCGGTGTGAGAGAGCGCTGAGACAGGATCAGCATGGCAAACACAGAAGAATAATTAGTTAATTGCGTTTGCAACCTTAAATAACAGGGTGCCTCTGACACTTTGCGAGGCCTCCGTTAACCAATTGATAAATTAACGATTCCTTAACCACCTGACACATCTAATAATTGAATCCAATTCAAACTAAGCGGGTGGGCAGGTCGTGACCAAAGAACAAAGTTATCAACCGATGCCGTCGCCTCAGCTTCAAACTGGGCAGATGATGATGCTAGCCGTGATGCTAGCGCTGCTGCCGAGAACCGCGGTCGCAATCCCGTCACCAGAGCTTGTCATCGGGTCAGTGTCCTCATTATCTCAGGTCTTTGCCGTTGGGTTTGCTGCGGTGACCGGTGCGGGCGCCCTGATCGCACGGCGACTTGGATTCACACCCACAACCGGAGCGCACCATGGCCGTTTTCCCGTCCGTCTGGTCACCGGCCTGGTCTTAGTCGGCCTTTTAATGGGTGCGCTCAACTTTTGGCAATACCGCAGCAATCAAGCCAAAGAACTGGCCCACCTCCAAGCAACACTGACCCGGCCTGCGCAGTTCGACGGCACACAAATTCAGGACGAAAACCTGAAGGAAACGAGCTTCGACAAACAAGCAAACAATCCGCTGGCCATCAGCACAGAGGACGCTCAGCATTTGCTCATCGCCCCGGACAATACGCAGGATACGTTGTTCTTTGATGTCCGCGAAACGGCGGAAAACCGAATGGGCACTTTGCCTGGGGCACAACATGTGCGCTTTCCCGATTTCCTAACCTCCGCCATCCCACTGGAAGGCAAGCAAGTTGTCCTATTTTGCCATAATGGCAATCGTAGTAGTGAGACTTGCGCCGAACTGGCCGCACGAGGGTTCGACTGCCGCTTTATTGCTGGTGGGATCGAGAAATGGATCGTCGAAGGGCGCAGTTTTAGCGACAAGACCGTCGAGACACTGTCCGACCTGCGCGCGATTCCGGACTACTCGGGCAAAGATGTTCTGCTTAGCACAGCGGATTTCGAAGCGCTGAAATCAAGTGAAGACTTACAGATTGTCGACACTCGATATCCCGGTGATTTTGCCACAGGGCATCTGCCCGGTGCGATCAATATTCCCCTACGAGCGCTCCCGACCGAAGATCTGAAAGCTCGCATCGCACAGCTGGAAAACAAACCGACAATCGCGGCCTGTTATGACCGGCGTAGCTGTTTCATGTCGCAAGTTCTTGGGTTGGAACTAAGCGAAGCTGGCATCGATTTTCTTGGGCGATACACCACACCATGGGAGTACTTCATCGCCCCCAAACCCAAACCCCATGTGCAGCAATGGTTAGCAGAGCAACAAACAACAATATGGCAAACGGGCGTGAACAAGCTTGCAGAGGTTTTGATTTGGATCGGCGCGCGTTCTCATTTCATCCTAGGACTTGTTGCTCTGTCAGTTTTGTCACGTCTGCTTGTGCTTCCCATCGCGCTGAAATCCGAGCAAGATCAGATCACAATGGCTCGGCACGCAGGTGAGTTAAAATCCCTAAAAAACATGCTGAAGGACGATCCCGTTAGACGCGCGCGCGCGGTGCAACAATTCCATGTTGAGAAAGGGTTAACACCAATGCGCAATCTGATGGCGCTGTTGTTCCTACCCGTCATGATGCTAGGCCTCAGCGCAATCGAGCAGGCTGCAAAATCGGTGAATGGCCCGTTCCTGTGGATTGCAAATCTCGGGTTGCCGGATGGAACGTATCTATTGCCCGTGATGTTTGCCCTGCTTGCCGGCACATATCTGCATTGGGCGGTCGCCAAGACCCGCCGCCAAGTGATCCTATGGTGGGTGCTTGGCGCCCCGACGATGTTCGTGCTGGTGTTCCAGCTAAGCGCTGCGGGCAACATCTATCTGTGCGTCAGCCTAGCACTTCTGTTGCTTCAAAGGGCCTATGTCACGGGCGCATTGGCATCGCTGGTTCAAAGGGGAAGGGCGATGGTGCGACAGTGGACGAACCGCAACCGCAGGCGCGGGGTGATCCCTCTGGCTCAAACTGCCGAACTACTGGACAGCGGGAACAAATCCTATCGACTTTCGGTCCTAAAGAATGCCGGCCTACCGGTTCCTGACGGAGTGGTGGTGCGGACCGAGGCTATCAAAGCCTTCGGCGAGATGGGCGCGAGTGAGAAACACACCTTTGCACGAGCAATCTCGGGCATCATTGGTGACAGGCCTTGTGCGGTTCGAAGCTCAGCCGCCAGCGAGGATGGCGCCGAGCAGAGCTATGCGGGCATCTTCGAAAGCGAACTAGATGTACGCCCAGCCGATATGGTCCTCGCCTTGGAAACAGTTATCGCGTCCTTCTCGTCTGCGCGTGCGGCGAGCTATGAACCGCAGGTCAACGACCAAGACCCAACCCAGCATGAGGGCAATATTCTGGTCCAACACATGGTGCGAGCAGAATATGCTGGGGTCTTGTTTACACAGGATCCAACTGCGCCCGGCCTAATGATGGTGGAACTTGTCGAGGGCTGCGGGGACGATCTGGTTTCCGGGCGCGTGACACCGCAAGGCTTACGCTTTGGGCGCTATACCAAATTGGCCGCGACCGAGGATAGCGCTCCGATCGATCTGTCTCCGCTTCTGGAAATGGGGCAGAAGATCGAAGCGGTATTTGGCTGTCCGCAAGACATCGAATGGGCCTACGCCAACGGGGCATTCAAGATCGTGCAAAGCCGAGATATCACGACACTGGTTTCCGGTGGCGCAAAAGAACAGGCGCGCACAGCCGAGTGGCGCCGCATCTTCAAAATGTTCGAAGACGCGGACGTCGAAGGTGTAATCCTGGAACAAGATGAAATGTCCGAAGTTCTGCCACGGCCAACACCGCTATCGTTTTCGCTTATGGGGCAGTTCTGGGCGGCTGGCGGAAGTCTGGATAATGCGTGCCGGCAGTTGGGGGTGCAGTACAACCTGCCCGAAGGTCGCCCCGGACACCTCGTAAATTTCTTTGGTCGCACCTTCGTAAACTGCGACCTCAAACATCGGATGGCGTTGCGACTAAGCAATGGCAGAGCTCGCCAAATGCGCAAGCAAGCCCACGCCATGCTAGAAGAATTCTGCGAAAAGACCATTCCAGACCTGGACGAAAGCCTGGCCATCTGGCAAGCCGTCGATTTTCGATTGCTTTCGACGGCCCAAATTGTGACTGCCATCGAAGAGCTGCAGTATACATTGGTGCAAGGCGTCTATGTTGAGGCCGAAAAGATCAACATCCTGGCTGGGTTCACACACGGGGAAGCCACGGCTTTCGCGACGAGCAATCCTGATGCCCACAGCCGCCTCATGCACCCAGTCTTGCACCACACTCCAACTAATATTGTCGATAATTGCGCACGCTTGAAGGGCAAGGCAAAGAAGCGGGTCCTATTAGAGATGATGGGGCATCGATCTGTTGTCGACTATGAACTGAGCATGCCGCGATATGCAGAGAACCCCGATCTTCTGTGGTCGTTGCTCGAAGGTGCAGCGCCAAGGACCACCGACCCGCAAAAAGATCCGTTCACAACACCACAAGATCCAGTCGACCTGGCGATTGCCATGCAAGACCTCAAAGAACAGGCCAAACACGAGGCACTTCGGATCGTGGCCCTGCTACGGCGCGCCATTCTAGCCCTGGCCGAAAAGACCGAACTCGGAGAACTGATCTTTTACCTAAAAATGGACGAACTACAACGGCTCGCAAAGACCGAAGCAGGCATCTATAAAGCTCGGGCGAAGTGGCGCAAAAAACGCGGCAGAAGGCTGTTGAAAACTGGCCCTAAGCAGCATTCGTTGACCCTTCGTGATTGTGAATTGCTGTCGGCATCGACCCCGATCCATGGGGGTGCAGAGGGCCCGGCACTGGGGGGGACATGCGTGTCCGGCAGCCACGGCGCGACCGGACGCATTTTTGTCGTGAAAGATGATGCCAGTCTGGATGCAAGCGCCTTTGATGGGTTCAAGGATGGGGACATCATCGTCTGCCGCATGGTCAGCCCGTCATGGTTGCCCTTCGTTGCTCGCGCAGGTGGGGTCTTAAGCGAAATTGGCGGATGGCTGAGCCATATGTCGATTGTGGCCCGCGAAAAGGACATTCTGATGTGTGTCGGATGTTCAGGGCTGGACGGCCTGCAGCAGGGTCAGACTGTAAAAGTCGGAACAGATGGGTCGATTGAGGTACAACAGGAAGAGGTGTTCAAGCTATCCCAATCGGCCTGAACTCTGATTCCAAGAAAACATGATCGATAAACTTCGATAGCCAACCGAAAAAAGCTATACTAGGCTTCTGCGATCACTTGCGCCAGACATGCGACAGGGGAACATAGATGAGCAAATCGAACGCTGCCTTTGATCTTCCCGAGTACGAACGACGTTTGTCCAAGACCCGTGCCGCCATGGCAGCCGCAGGTCTGGAAGCGCTTTTTGTCACCGATCCATCCAATCAGGCATGGCTTACCGGCTATGATGGCTGGTCCTTCTACGTACATCAGGGCGTGATTGTCCTGCTGGAAGGTGAACCCGTTTGGTGGGGCCGCTACATGGATATGATGGGGGGACGGCGTACTTGCTGGATGAACCATCATAGTATCCTAGGCTACGAAGACCATTACGTACAATCGACCGTCGCCCACCCAATGCAAGACCTCGCTGGACACCTAAGGGCACGTGGGCTGGAACAGGCTCGCATTGGTGTCGAGATGGAGAACTACTATTACTCCGCAAAAGCCCACGCGGTCTTGAGTGATGAAATGCCCAATGCCAAGCTTGTGGATGCAACAGCGCTGGTCAACTGGCAGCGTCTGATAAAGTCAGAGGCGGAAATTAAGTTCATCAAAAAAGCAGCGCGTATCTCCGAAAAGATCGTAAAAACCGCCATAGACCGCGCCGCACCGGGTGTACGCAAAAACGACCTTGTCGCCGACATCATGCATGCCAGCGTCACCGGCGTCGGAGACGATTGGGGCGATTACCCGGCGATTGTACCGCTTACCCCGTCCGGGCTGGATGCAACGGCGGCCCATCTGACCTGGGACGGCGCACAAATGCGCGGGGGCGAGGCTACATTCTTCGAGTTATCAGGATGTTATCGACGTTATCACGCACCGCTTTGCCGAACTGTCTTTCTTGGTACACCGGCCGATGACATGCGCCGCGCGGAGGCCGCACAGATCGAGGGTATCTCAGCCGGGCTGGACGCCGCCCGAGCTGGTAACCGGACGTGCGATATCGCCAATGCCTTTATGAACGTGATGGCAAGACATGGAATAGAGCGCTCCGGTCGGATGGGCTATCCGATTGGCCTCAGCTACCCTCCTGATTGGGGAGAGCGAACCGCGTCGATCCGCAGTGAAGACGAGACGGTGCTTCGGGCCGGCATGGTATTTCACTTCATGCCCGCCTTATGGATGGACAATTGGGGGTTAGAGACCACCGAAACCATTCTGATTGGCACTGATGGACCTGCTAAAGCTCTTTGCGATGTTGAACGTAAGCTCTTCGTAAAGGAATAGGACGGTGATTGATCAAACCAAGCAAATATTGGCTGACCTTATCGCCTTCCCCACTGTATCGGCCGACAGCAACCTATCGATGATCAACTATCTGTGCGACAAGCTGGAGAAGGCTGGTGCGAGGGTCGACATCGAACTGGATGGAAGTGGCAAGAAGGCCAACCTGTTTGCAACTTTGGGGCCAGATCGCGATGGGGGCATTGTCTTGTCCGGTCACAGCGATGTCGTGCCGGTGACCGACCAGGACTGGGCGAGCGACCCGTTCGAAATGATTGAGCACAATGGTCGTTTATTCGGACGCGGGGCATGCGACATGAAAGGGTTCATCGCAGCAACCGTTGCCATGGCACCAATGTTCGCAAGACACGTGCATCATCGATCCCTGCATTTTGCTTTCACTTACGACGAAGAAGTCGGCTGTCTCGGGGCTGAGCAGCTTGCACAGTCACTATTGGCGCGATCCACTACGCCCAGCCTCGCGATTATCGGTGAACCGACAAGCATGCAGATCATCGAAGGCCACAAGGGCTGCTTCGAATACACCACACGATTTCAGGGGCTAGAAGGGCATGGCTCGACCCCCGACTGCGGTGTCAACGCAGTTGAGTATGCTGTACGTTATGTCAATCGCTTGCTGGAACTGCGCGACCAACTGCGCAATATGGCACCATCAGGCAGCCGTTTTGAGCCACCTTGGACAACACTAAATGTTGGAAGTCTGACTGGCGGAAGCGTACACAACGTGATCCCACCACGGGCTGAGGTAGAATGGGAAATGCGCCCGACTCAAAGTTCCGATGCGAATTTCGTGAAGGACGAGATCCAGCGCTACTGCGACGAAGTGCTTCTGCCGGCAATGCGCACCATCCACCCCGGCGCCAAAATCGAGACAGAAACTATTGGTGAGGTCGCGGGTTTGATCCCCACAGATGAAAACCAAGCCCTGAAGCTGGTCTCTGAACTTACCGGAACGAACTGCGCGGATCTTGTTTCCTTTGGCACCGAGGCAGGCATCTTTCAGTCGCTTGGGATGGATGTCGTTATCTGCGGGCCGGGCTCAATTGAGCAAGCGCACAAGGCAAATGAGTACGTGTCACTCGACCAATTGAAACAATGCATTCTGATGCTCGAAAAGTTGGGCCAAGCACTCGCCAGGTCCTGAAGCCGGTCGAGTTGCCCAGCGCAAAATCAAGGCGACGGTTCATTCAGGCACTCTGCTGCGCACCGCCAGTACGCCCAGACAGGGTCAAGGCATCAACAGCCCGCAAATACTCGGTGACCACGATGCGCTGATCGTGCTCCCGAGCCATTTTCTCGCGCCCCGCTTCTCCCATCGCCTTGCGCTTTGTTGGTGGCAAGCATTGGAAGGCCTCGATACTTTGGCACAAACCGCTGACGCTGTGTGACGGGCAAAGTAAACCGGTAACCCCTTCGTCGATCACATGCCGGCAGCCGGGCACATCGGTTGCGATAAGTGGGCGTGCCATACTGGCGGCCTCGATTAACGTTCGGGGGGCGCCTTCACGGTATGATGGTAGGACAATGCAGTCAGCCTTTGCGATAAAGGGCCGAACATCTTGATGCTCACCCAAATGCTCTAGTCGGCCATCCTTCACCCATTCGGCCAAAACCAGCGGCGATATGGCCGAGCGGTTAGCGGTGTCGACCGCACCGAGAATCTGGAACTGCACGTCCGTTCGCTCGGTGCGTAATTGATAAGCAGCCTGCGCAAATTCCATCACGCCCTTATCCCGCAACAGACGAGAGATCATAAGAAAAACCGTCGTTTTTGAACGCGGCTGAGGCACTGGTGCGAAGTGCTCCAGATCAATCCCTGAACCTGGCAGAAGCCGCGTATGCTGGTGTGCGATCAGGTTGCGTTCGACGAACAATGCCCTGTCATCCGGGTTCTGGAAGAACACGATTGGCAAGGCGCGAAAGGCAAAGCGATACAAACCCTCCACCACCAATCGAAGGACTCTTCCGGAAAGAAAACCGGTTCCAAGCCCCGAGACATTGGGAAGAAATGGTATCCCCAAACGCCGTGCCGCCATCGCGCCAAAAATGTTATTCTTGATTGTGTAGCTCAGCACGGCATCTGGATTCAGCTCCCGAAAATGCTGTGCAAACTGCCCGACCAACCCAGCATCCAGACGAGGTGATAAGCCTTTCACGTCCATTTCAAGGTCAACCACATCGCACCCCATATCCCTAAGGGCCTTTGAGGCGGGATCGGTAGGAGCAAGTATTGTGACGCGATCGCCCCGGTCCAACAGGGCCTCGATCACCGGACGGCGAAAATTCAAAGCATTCCAAGCAGCGTTGACGGTCAGAACAATTCTCATTGTGGTACCTCAGTTAGGAAAGCGATAGAAATCGGGCATGCCAAAAAGCCAGCTGTCGTAGGGCAAGTAACAATATCGAAAATGGGTCGACTGGCTGGTCCAGACAGCCAGCATGACCAACAAAACAGCATAAGGCGCGGTGCTCAGCACCGCTTTGCTACGACCCAGATCAAGGAATGGCATGCGCGCAAGCATCATTGCCTGCACGGGTACAAGATAGTAGCCAATCCGATCTGCAATGACGCTTGAGACAACGATCAACTGAAGGATCGCTAGCATCATGAGGGCGGCCAGGTTCACCAAACGAATATCCTTGGGATACTGTCTGAGCCATGGACCACGCAGCACCAGAAAAAACAGTACCGCCGTCGCCCCCAAAAGCCCTGCACGATACAGTGCACCATGGGCGTCGACACCGGTATTGACATAGCGGGCAACGGCGAGCTGCGCCCCGTCGCCCGCCAGAAGCATAGTAATGCCTGGCCCCGCCAACAGGAACGCTGCAACTAGCCGCGCCTTGATCCAGTCCTTTCCCACCAGCGGCGCGAGCAGCAGGAACACCCCGGCGCTGATGTGAAGCCCCGTTGCAATTAGAGTGTAAATCACAAAGCTTTTCGGTCTGGCGCAGGTAAAGGCAACAAAGCCTGCACACATTACGCCAATCGCTGCGGCTTGCCGAATACCCGACATGGGCATGTTGATGATCAGAACCGGGTAGAGCAGGATCAAAAACCCCAGCCTGTCTGGCTGCCTGCGTGCAAGGGTGTGAACACCAGCAAAGAAGATGCCAGCCGAGGCTACATTGAGCCACGGATAGCCCAACCCTAAGCGGCCAACAAGGTGCGTCAATGCCCACCAAAGCGGCTCTCGCTCCATCATGGCGTCCGTCAGATCTTGGCCCAGCTGAAGGCGATAGTGACGTTGATATCCGTTCCAATCGCACCCGACCTCTAGCCGAAAAGCGACGAAGAGGAACAGCCCAAGCAGCACAAAGAAGTACGAATGATCGCGCAAGCGTGGTTGCCCCGCAAGGCACAGCCGTAGCAAGCCCAGCAGAACAAAGATCGCAAGGTAAATCATAACACCCGCGCGTTTGAAACAGGCGAGTCCAGCGCCTGACCCCGCTGGATATATATGCTTTGAACAAGCAGCGCCCATGCCAGACATATCAAAGCCGCCGGGCTGGATGTCAGAAGGCTGACGAACACCAGGGTCGGCGCCACTGCAAGGTGGGCCTTGAGGTGGTAGCTTCGCGCCTTGCGCTCTGGCAGCTCCAACCGCCCTTTAGCATCCAGATAGGTCAGAAATCGAGGCAGGGTGAATAGACAAAGCCCGACCGCAAAAAGCGTTAGAACAGGCCCTGTTTCAGCCCCCGCCAACAGAACCGGCAAAGCCGGAAGCGCGAACCTAAGCAGTGATAGTTGCAAGAATGTGTAGAATTTCAATTCGACCGCATGCAGACAATTATGGGCTACAAGCGTTGCAATAAGCGCGAGGACGGCGCCCCAATAGACTGCGTTCGAAGACACCCCCAGTGCCCAAATGGCGGTCAGGAAAACACTTAGACGGATCAGAACAAATAACGTGGCGAAGGCCGCACCTAACTTGAAAGTCACTCGCGGTCGTGGTGTTGGATCGTGCTTCAGGCCATAGCTGTCATTGGCTAGGTATCCGACCTCGTAAAGGCAAATGAAAGCCGTGTATCCGAGCAGATATGCGAAGACCGCGGGGCCAATAGTCAACCCTCCCAAAACAGAGACCAAGATGATCCCCGGCACCCATGCCGTCAGCGCGTTCACCACGAAATCGCGGGGCCAGTGATAACGCGATACGAAGGCATAGCCAAAAGGCAGAAGGGCGATCAGACGCGACGTTTCAGGGGCAAATGATTTCTGCATCAAACCCTTTCATCCACCTGCGAGGTTTACCGTGTGCGATCAGTATCGCGGGGTCCGCCGACGCGACCAAATCCCTGTCCGTGCGATTGTCGGTGATCACTGCAAATTCTGCGTCACGCAGTGAACGGTTTAGAAATACTTCAAGCGCGCGTCGTTTGTGCCCGGTCAGGTCACGATCTAGCCGCCCGGTCAGCCGACCTGCCTTGACCTTGGGCTGAGAGGCTACAGAACGCACGCCCATCTTGTCGGCGATCTGCGATACGACCGGACTGATCGCATTCGAGACGAGAACCGGCTCCCAACCCTCTGCGCGCATGGCATCCACTCGCGCAAGGGTTTGTGGGATCGCCTTGCGGGGCAGATGATCCTCAACATACCGTTGTGCTGAGGCTTCTAACGAGGTCACGCGTTCGCCGCGCAAGCTTAGCAAAACCGCAGTTCGATGCAGATCGAATCCCGTGAGTTTGCTGACGGCTATAGAAACGACCCGAAAGGGGCTTTTGCGATGGGTCAGTACATTCAGAACGGCAAATCGCCAACGATTGGCTCGCCTTGAATGATGAAACATAACCAAGCCCGCAGTCGTGTTGGCGTCGTAAAGCGTACCGCAAACATCGACAGCAAGGATACGGTGCGTGTGGCTCATGCCGCTTTCCTCTCTGTTCGAAACGAGCGGTAGATACGATCATACATGTCGCACGCACGGATCATCGAGAACCGGTCGGCCGCATGCGCCCGTATTTCGGCGCGGGTGGCGAACGGGGCCGTCGCGATGACGTTGGCGGCATTCTCGATTGCTGCGTCGTCGTGGCTGGCCAACACCAGCCCATAACGCCGATCTGGTATGATTTCGTGAATGTCTCCGACGCCGGTGTTGCTGATAACGGGCAACCCACAGGACTGATACTCGCCAACCTTCGTCGCAGACACACCGAGGCTGGATTTGCTAGCAATCCGAAATGACAGGCCGATATCGGCAGCATTCAAGAGGGCAGGCACCTGATCATGCGGGACCTGACGGCAGATCAGGTCGTCATGGGACAGAATAATCCCAATGCGCTTGGCGGCCCTAATATGTTGGCGGCAGGTTTGTGATCCGATCATAAGAAGCTTCGCAGACATCCCTTGGCGACGTAGCGCAGCCATCAGCCGATACGTGGAGCCGACTTCGTAAAGCGGCCCTGTCGACCCCAGATGAGCCAAAACCACATCGTGATCCTGTAACCCCAGTTCCAGCCGCATCCGCCCCCGAAGCGAGCTGTCCGGCTTGAACCGGGATTGGTCGACGCTGCATGGGATGGTTTCAATGGGCGTACCAGCTTGCCCGCGCCGCATCGCGATCAGGGACTTTGCATCGTGGGTTAATGTTACTGTGGCCGCAGCGCGGTTGATGGCCTGCACCTCGCGGCGGCGAAAGTGGTCAGCAGCCCTTTTGCCCAACGGGCCTTTCCAAACACCCGCTTCGCAGCGCTCATCCACCCAGAACCCTCGCATGTCGAACAGGAAGGGGATGCCGTGGTGCTGGTTGGCATTTAAAACAGCCCCCAACGGCATGTAGCTGCGGCAGTGAATCAGATCGGGATGGAAAGACCGAACCAAGGCATCCAGCCGGTGCTGAAGCTGCGATGGCATCGCAAATCGTTCCAGCTTTCCTGCCAGTGGAGAACGCGAGCGCAGTATCGGTGTGTGCATGACCCCAGCGCGTTCCAAACGCGGTGCCACCTGTTCGGCATAGGTGTGTCGCTTGGCCGGTCGTTCAACCGAAACGCAGGCCAGCTGATGGCCGCGCGCCGCCAGACCTTCAAGATACGGCAGGACCTGCGAAATGCCGATGTGGTCAGACAGACCATTATTGGTGATGAATATTGAACGTATGGCGCTCATAACTGGCCTTTCAACTTTGGAAAACTTGGGATCGGAAAAAGGGAGGAGTATTTCTGGGCTGCAATTTTTGGCGCGAAGTCACAGGCGCGTTGGCGGGCGGCAACTGGGTCATGACGTCTATGCAAACCGTCTAACAACGCCTGAGCCAGCGCCGTTGGGTCACCGACAGGGACCAACGCCCCATGTGCACCGTGTTCTAATATTTCCGCCGGGCCATGCGGACAGTCGGTGGCGACCACGGGTAGCCCGTGCGACAGAGCCTCGACAATCACGTTGGCAAACCCTTCGCTGCACGAGCTCAGAGCAAAGACAGTGGAAGTTTGGAAAAAGGCAGCAGTGTCTTTGGTGAATCCCGGTAGTGACACACGGTGCTCTAGATCCAATTCGCTAATCAAGGCTTCCAATGATCCCCGCTCGGGCCCTTCACCAAGGATCACCAATTCGGCGTCAGCGCCTTGATCCAAAAGCTGACGCATCGCGCGGATCAGCGTTGGAAAATCTTTCTGCCACCTCAGGTTTCCGACCGATAGGACGCGGTGGCGTGCGCCATTGCTCCAGTTTGCGGTCGCCATTGAAGGTTTCGGAGGAGCGACCGGGTTGTGAATGACGTTAACTCTGTCTCTCGGCAACCTACCCAACCGCTCAATATCCCGGGCCGAGCCGTGAGAGACCGCAACATTGGCCAGAGCCCGGGGATAGGTCGTACGGATGCTCGTCCGCAATGCCATCCGGTGCAACGGACCCTTGCTTGCATATTGCCGTGACAGGGTCGCATGATCCGTCGTGATCACTGGCACGCCTGTACCCCGCGCAGCCCAGATTGCGATACAGGTCAAAGGCCACATTGCGGGCAGCAAGATCGCTGGTGGATTGTGACGAAGCCAATGCCTAAGCGGAGCGCTCACCCCTCTTAGCCTTTTTGAGTTGAGATCGATCACCGGGAACCCAGCCAGATAGGCATCATCCAACAGTGCGCCTTTCGCCTGCGCGAGTAAAAACACTGGCGCATATCCCTGTGCTTTGAATTCGCCTGTCAAGGTAAGCATCACTGTTTCAGCCCCACCGCCGCGCAGATCGGGCAGTAGGATTGCGACAACAGGCCCTGCATGAAGGTCGGGTTGCATGGTCGGAGAATGCTTCATACGCCAGCCCCCGCAAGGTCACGAAACCCCTCATGACGTGCGATAAGTTCGGCGTAGCTACCACACCCGGCGATACGCCCCTGATCCAGCAAGATGATCTTGTCGCAGGCCGCAACCGTCGACATCCGATGGGCAATCATCACGATTGTCTTGTGCCCGTGTAAAGCAGCGATGGCCTGCATAACCTCGCGCTCGGTTATGCCATCCAGCGCACTGGTTGCTTCGTCAAAGACTAAAATGTCGGGATCGCGATACAGGGCACGCGCGATACCGATCCGCTGGCGCTGCCCCCCCGACAAGCGCACGCCAGCTTCTCCGATGCACGTATCATATCCTTCCGGCAACGTGCCTTCGATAAACTCGGCCAACTGCGCGAGTTTGGCACATTGGCGGACCCGCGCCATGTCGATCTCTGCACACGGCGTGCCCAGCGCAATATTCTCGGCAATGCTCATATCGGCCAGAAAAATGGATTGCGGAACATAGCCGATCGACGCCTGCCAATCTTGCACATTCGTCCCATTCAGGTTGGTGCCATCGACAGATATCTTCCCCTCTTTCGGGGAAAGAAGGCCAAGCAACAGGTCAATAAGGGTCGTCTTGCCCGCACCCGTACCGCCCACGATGCCCACGGACATGCCGGCTGTGATGGTGAAAGAGATATCAGCAATCCCTTGTGATCCACCGGCATATGAGAACCCGACATTTCGCAATGCTACTTCGCGCTTCAATCCCATGGGGGCAAAAGAGCGTTCACTGCGTGGCACCGGTGCCAGAAGGTCCATGTCATCGTAAAGGATATCCACCGCGCCCGCACCGAAGCGAAACTCGACCATGGCGCGGTATATCCCTTGTACCGACGGCAGCATCCGGTAGCCCGCAAAAGCGTAAACCCCCAGTTTCGGCAAGATCGCCGCTGTGCTGGCAGCAGGCCCAAGCGTCGAAAGAAGTGCCACACAAAGGATTAGCATGCCGCCAAAGCCGATAGCCTCGACCAAGTATTTTGGGACCTGCCCCAGGACAAGGTTTGCGGCCTGCATCCGCGAAACCTCAATCGATGGTTCGCGGAACTGTTGAATATAGGCATCCTCTTTTCCAAGGATTCGGATGTCTTTGATGCCGCCTAAGGCTTCGCGCGCGATGGTATATCGCAATTCATCAGCAGCCACCCGACGCGCACTGTTGCGTGTCACAAGGCGTCTGATCGTTAGGAAAATCGTAGCATAAGCGGTGCCCAAAATGACCATGGCCGCCACTGCAATCAATGGGTCCATGATCAGCAGGAAGCCAAGAATGGCAAGCAGTGTGGCCAGTGACGTGGTTATGCGCAGCACCGGGGCCAAGGCGAACATCGTGACTTGTTCGACTTCGGACAGGATGTTCTTGGCCATCTCTCCGGTGTGTCGCCCAAGAAAAAAAGCATAGGGTTGGTGGAGATAACGCTCCATCAATCGCGTCCCAAGGCTATGGCGGCGCATCTGTACAAAGCGCGTCATGGCGTATTCGCCAAGGCTGCGGATCAACGCGCTGCTGACCAAAAAGGTGAAGGTGATCAGAGCCAAGGAGAGCAGGAACGAGTGTGTGTTCGTGAAACCTCCAAACTGGTAGGCATATGAAAGATATTGGTTTGCTTGGATTGAGGTCGGGTCAGATAGGGCCAAGAAGAACGGGAACACTGACGCCACGCCGACCACCTCAAAAAGCGCCATGATCAAAGCCAGCGCGATGACCAGCACGCCCCGTTTGCGTTCGCGAGGTGTCAAGAGTGCCCAGAGCTTAGAGAGTGCGGCACGGCTCAAAGTCGGAGGTCCGCCATTTCGCGCGGCAATGCGGATTTGATGTCGTATATGACCGAGAGGTTCTTGGCGTAACGTGTGATCCAACCCTCTGGCCGATCAAGATAGGCACGATGGGGGACTGCCAACATAACGCCGTCAAAGTGATGTTCTGCGGGGCTGTCGACCAGTTCAATCCCATATTCCGAATGCGCCATTTTTGGATCGGCATGCGGGTCGTGAATGTCGACGGTCACACCGTAGTCGCGCAGTTCGTCAATAATATCCACCACGCGCGTGTTGCGCAGATCAGGACAGTTCTCCTTAAATGTAAGACCAAGGATCAAGACCCGAGCACGTGCGACATTGATGCCCTTCCGCATCATAGATTTGATCATCTGACCAGCAACATAAGCCCCCATACCGTCATTGATCCGTCGCCCCGACAGGATGACCTGCGGGTGATACCCAATCTCTTCGGCTTTATGGGTCAGATAGTAGGGGTCGACACCAATGCAGTGCCCGCCCACAAGGCCCGGCTGGAAAGGCAGAAAGTTCCACTTTGTACCTGCCGCCTCAAGAACCGCGCCTGTGTCGATCCCGAGCCTGTTAAAGATTATTGCCAGTTCGTTTACCAAACTGATGTTCAGGTCGCGCTGGGTGTTTTCGATAACCTTCGCGGCTTCTGCGACCCGGATGCTTTCGGCTTTATGCGTGCCTGCGGTGATGATCCCAGCATAAAGCGCATCGATCCAGTCGGCCGCTTCGGGCGTCGAGCCAGAGGTCACTTTAACAATGGATGACAACCTATGGACTTTGTCGCCAGGATTAATGCGTTCCGGGCTGTAGCCCACGAAAAAGTCGCGGTTGAAGACCAAGCCCGAGGTTTGTTCGAGAATTGGGACACATATTTCTTCGGTCGCGCCAGGATAGACCGTGCTCTCGTAGACAACTATGTCCCCTGGTTTCAGGACGTCACCAACGGTTTTGCTCGCTGCCTTGAGAGGACCCAGGTCGGGTCGATTGTTCTGATCAATTGGGGTTGGGACCGTAACGACAAACGTCGTTGCCTCGGTCAAAGCGCTAGGCGATGTGTTGAAACGCAGGTGCCGCGCTGACGAAAGTTCATCTGTCGTCACCTCACCTGTCAGATCAATTCCGAGGCCCAGCTTTGCGACCCGATCAATATCGATGTCGAACCCAATCACATTCATTTGCTTGCCGAATTCCACCGCCAACGGCAGCCCGACATAGCCAAGCCCAATCACTGCGAGTGTTCCACAGTCGGGCCCGGTATTTGGCCCGAAATCTGGCCCGAAATCTGGAATGTCCTTCATTCAATCGACGCTTTCGCTGTTGTATGCCCCACACAACCAATGCGCGATTAATGTTGCCTAATTATCCGTTAAAGGAAAGTTAAAAATTACAACAAATGGGCGAAACGCAACTGCACGCCCACTTCTTGGTTTAGAATTCGAACTGATTAGCCTTGATAATAGTCCAGATACCACGCGACAAAACTGTTCACGCCATCGCGGAAATCTGTCGCCGGCTTGTATCCCGTCAGCCGCTTAAGCAATGTTGCATCTGCCCAAGTTGCGGGTACATCCCCCATCTGCATTTCCATATAATTTCGCTGGGCTTTCTTACCGATTGCGTCCTCGATCGCGTCCACAAAGTCCAAAAGGCGCACTTTGTCAGAATTTCCGACGTTGACCACACGATATGGCGCTGCGGGCGAGAGGCTGTCGCCCTCCTCAATCTCGTCCGGCGTCTCTGGTCGGACGGGGGCCGCGTCAATCAAAAGCCGGATGCCACGTACCAGATCTTCGACATAGGTGAAGTCGCGGTACATCTCTCCGTTGTTGTAGATGTCGATGGGCGTGCCTTCGATGATCCCTTTGGTGAACTTGAACAGAGCCATGTCTGGGCGCCCCCAAGGGCCATAGACAGTGAAAAAGCGAAACATTGTGGTGGGCAGGTTCCACAGATGTGCATAGCTGTGTGCCATGCTTTCATTGGCCTTCTTGGTCGCCGCATAGATGGTCAGCTGGTTGTCTGCTTTCTCCATTTCGGTGAAGGGCATTACGTCATTGGCGCCATACACTGAACTGGTCGACGCCATTAGCAAGTGATCCACTTTATGACGGCGGGCAGCCTCCATCACGTTGAAGGTGCCGATCACATTGCTGTCCAGATAAGCGCGCGGGTTCTCTAAACTGTAGCGCACACCAGCTTGGGCGGCGAGGTGGACAATCACATCCGGCTCGAAAGCGTCAGCGACTTTGTCAAACAACGTTTGATCTTCCAGCATCCCCTCGGTCATTGAGAAGTTGGCGTCTTGTAACAACATCTGATGGCGGCGCTGTTTTAGCGTGACGTCGTAATAGTCTGTCATCCCGTCATAGCCGTGGACCATAAAGCCCTCTGCCAGCAAGAGTTTGGACAAGTGATAGCCGATAAACCCAGCTGAACCGGTGACCAGAACCTTGCGTTGTGTCATGAATGCCTGCCTTTCGGGACGTTGCCTTGGTCGGTTCTAGCGTGGAGGAGAAGATGCGCCAAGCGTGATTGTGCCAAAGTCAACGGGGGCTTTTACGCATTCAGCGCTGGTTTCGAGCCGCTTGTGATGATAATCCGCTGTTTGAAACCAATTTCCAGACAAGGTGGGGCCCACATGCCTGCTTACAGATCCAGAACCTCGACCCATGGCCGCAATATGGCCGGTGCCCGCGGCCTTTGGCGCGCAACCGGGATGACTGACGATGATTTCGGCAAGCCGATCATCGCTATCGTCAACAGCTTCACACAGTTCGTGCCGGGTCACGTTCACCTGAAAGATTTGGGCCAGATGGTTGCCCGCGAGGTTGAAGCCGCAGGCGGCGTCGCCAAGGAATTCAACACCATTGCGGTCGATGATGGGATCGCGATGGGTCATGATGGTATGCTCTATTCGCTGCCGTCACGCGAAGTTATTGCGGATAGCGTTGAGTATATGGTCAACGCCCACTGTGCCGATGCCATGGTTTGTATCTCGAACTGTGACAAGATCACGCCCGGCATGCTGATGGCCGCGATGCGTTTGAACATCCCCGCGATCTTTGTGTCCGGTGGCCCGATGGAAGCGGGCAAGGTCGACATGGCGGACCTTGACCTGAAAAAAGTTGATCTGGTTGATGCAATGGTTGCAGCGGCGGATGATAAGTTCACCGACGAGCAAGTTCAGCATATCGAAGAAAACGCTTGCCCAACCTGCGGTTCGTGCTCGGGTATGTTCACCGCGAACTCGATGAATTGTCTGGCCGAGGCGCTGGGCTTGGCTCTGCCGGGCAATGGCTCGACACTGGCGACCCATGCAGATCGTAAGCACCTGTTCCTCGAAGCCGGTCGCAAGATCGTCGAGATCACAAAACGTCATTATCAAGACGAGGAGAAAGGTCTGCTGCCTCGCGAAATCGCGACCTTTAGCGCATTTGAAAACGCTATGTCATTGGACATCGCGATGGGCGGGTCGACCAACACGGTGCTGCACTTGCTGGCAATTGCGCACGAAGGTGAAGTTGATTTCAACATGACGCATATGGACAAGCTCAGCCGTGAGGTGCCCTGCTTGTGCAAAGTTGCGCCCAACACCGCCAACGTCCACATGGAGGACGTGCATCGCGCTGGCGGCATCTTCTCGATCCTAGGCGAACTTAGCCGCGCGGGATTGCTGCACGATGATTGTTCGACCGTGCATTCTTCGACCATGGGCGAGGCGATTGCCAAGTGGGACATCAAGATCGCGAACAACCCAGAGGCCGAGAGCCTTTTCAAAGCGGCCCCCGGTGGGGTGCGGACAACGCAGGCGTTTTCGACCGAGAACCGGTACAAAGAGCTCGATACCGACCGCGAAGGCGGCGTGATCCGTTCGAAAGAACATGCGTTCAGTCAGGACGGTGGCCTTGCGGTTCTGTTTGGCAACATCGCGTTGGATGGCTGCATCGTTAAGACGGCAGGCGTCGATGCCTCGATCCTGACATTCACCGGCACCGCCCATGTTTGCGAAAGCCAGGATGCAGCGGTCAGCGACATCCTGACCGGTAAGGTTAAAGAGGGCGACGTTGTTGTCATCCGCTATGAAGGTCCGCGCGGTGGTCCGGGCATGCAAGAGATGCTTTACCCAACCTCGTATTTGAAATCGAAGGGGCTGGGCAAAGCCTGTGCGCTTTTGACAGATGGCCGCTTTTCGGGTGGCACGTCGGGCCTGTCCATCGGTCACGTCTCGCCAGAAGCGGCAGAAGGCGGAGCAATCGGGCTTGTCCAGCAAGGCGACAAGATCGAGATCGACATTCCAAACCGCACCATCAACCTTGCCGTTTCGGACGAGGAAATGGCGGCACGGCGCAAAGCTCAGGACGAAAGCGGGTGGAAGCCGGTTGAGCCGCGCAAACGCAAAGTATCGAAAGCGCTTAAAGCCTATGCGATGCTCGCGTCATCCGCTGCCAAAGGGGCGGTCCGCGAGATTGACTGATTTGCTCTTAATGCAACGACAAGGCGGGGATTTCCCCGCCTTTTTCAGTTCTGAAGCAGCGAGTTCTCCCAGTTTTTCAAAAAGCTCTGCCGCTTTAGATTGTCCAGAAACACCAGCAGCCCCGGCCCATATCGAATGGGTCGAAGCGACGGGTTCGCGCGCAAAGTGTCCGCATCAATTGCAGGCAGACCCGATGTTGCGACAAGATCGCTGCGATCTTTCAGCCCCAATAGAAAATCCAACATCGCACCGGCGTCTTCCACATTCTCGGCACTTTGCGGGATCAGTGCCGTTCGCGACATGACATTCACATAGTCGCTCATCTCGATAATCTGAAACCCGCCGGTGCTTGTCAGTTGCGACGCCGCATAACTGCCCAACACGTTATATGCCAGCGCGAGCTTGCCCGACGCCACATCCCGGATCATGTCGCCCGAACAACAATAAAGCTTGGCATCAAGGCGCCCCATAACCTCCATCAATCGCCAGAAGGCGTCCGAGTTGCGGCTGTCTTGCGTGGCCATGAGATATCCAAACCCGGAACGTCTGACGTCATAGGTGCCGATCTTACCCTCGAACCGCTCGGGATTGTCGCGCAATAGAGCGATCAGAGCGTCGCGGCTTTCGGGGGCCTCACCCGGCTTAAAGAACGCATCAGAGACCAAAAGCACGGCTGGTTCCTGTGTGAATGCAAAAAGCTGGTCGCGCCAGTTGGCCCAGCTAGGCAATTCGACCGTCGATGGTGGTGCATACTCTTGCGCGAAACCGTCATTCGCCAGCTTGGTTTGCAAGTCCATGGCCGAGGATATGGCAAGGTCAAACACCGCACCTTCGTCGTATAAAGCCCCCATCAAATCCGTAGTCCCGGTGACCGTATAGTCGATTGTTACACCGGGCCGGGTCGCCTGAAATGCGCGCAGGATTGGGTCGAACACGTCCAGATCGGCGGTCGATATCACTTTGATCCGCGACTGTTCAGGAGTGGCCTGGTACACGCGGCGGTCCTCGATTTCGAACGCTATTGCAGCGGTCGTAAAAAGCACGATCAAGGTTGCGGCGATTATGATCACCCGCGCGGGAATATCAGTGAGACGCATGCGCCTTCTCCCTTCTCGTTTGCAGAGATCGCCAAAGAGCCGCCATGTGCCTTTGCCACCTCATCCGCGATGGTTAAACCCAAGCCCGACCCAACAATATCGCCCACATTGGCACCGCGCGCGTATCGTGTGGTTAGACCCGAAAGATCAGTTCCTCCGAAGCCGCGACCTTCGTCTGTGATCGACAACGTGATATCGTCGCCAACCGTTATCCGTGCGGTGATATTGCTGTCATCCGGCGAATACTTGATCGCGTTGTCCAAGATGTTCTGAAGTGCGGCTTGAAGCAAGATCCCGTCCCCTCGGAAGGTCACGGGCGCAGAGCCGGTATGGCGCTGAATGGTGATGTCCTTTAGGTCTGCTGTGGGGCCAAGACGATCGCAGGTCTCTTCCATCAATGCACGCAGATCAAGCGCGTCCTGCGCAAGGCTGTCAGCGCGAAATGTCACCATTGCATGGTCCAGCATTTGCCCCGCTGACCGTGAACTTTCATCAATCGCGCGGATCATCTCGCGGATGGCATGTTTGTGCTCGGGCTTGTTCAGCTTGCGGTGGGTCACCTCGGCCTGCGTACGTACGGTCGCAAGCGGGGTTCGCACACGGTGGGCGGCCTCGGCGATAAAATCTTCGGTGCGCGATAGGGATGAACGCAGCCTGCTCATAAACGAATTCAGTGCGTCAATCAGCGGCTCTAGCTCGTCGGGCGCGTTGGCGTTCACTGGGCGCAAATCGCTTAAACCGCGCCGTGTGACCGACCCCGTGATGCGTGTAATCGGAGCCAATGCCGAACCAGCGGCCCAAAGGCTAAGCGCGGTGGCCAAAAGAAAGAATCCGACCCCGATGCCGGTCGCTGTCGCTGTGATCTGGCGCGAGATTGCAGCAAGCCCCTGTCGGGTCTGAGCGACGGTAACAACCACCAAAGTGGCGTCAGCGCCTGTGCCGACCGGACGGACGACCGACGCGGCACGAATTTCGTCCCCGCGATATTGCAAGGTGGCAAAACTGGGCGCGCCCAATCGGGGTATGTCGTCTGGTAGTGGCAGGTCCGGATAACCGGTCAGAGTTTCGCCTTCGGCCTCGACCCGGTAAAATACACGGTCCTGATTGATCGAACCAAGCATCGACAGCGCCGAATAGGGCAGGTCGAGCGTGACAAGTCCATCTTCACTGCGCAGGCTGTCCGCAATCGCCGTGGCCGAAGCGGAAAGGATATCGTCCTGCGTGCCCTCGGCCGCCCCTTCGGCCACACCCCGCACCACCAAAAAGAAGGCAAGCGACAGGATGGCTGCAACCAGCGCAAGCTGGATAAACAATCGCTTGCGGATAGAGCCGGTAAACTTCATCGGGCCACCAACCGATATCCCAATCCGCGCACAGTCTCGATCCGCGCGCCCGAACCTTCCAGCCGTTTTCGCAGCCGCCCAACGTAAACCTCAATCGCGTTCTCGGATGCCTCGTCAGACAACGAAAACAGCCGGTCAATCAGATGGGTTTTGGAAAATACCTGTCCGGGCGCGGCAAAGAACACCTCAAGCAACCGCAATTCCCGATTTCGCAGCGCATGCGCCTGATGATCGAATTGCACTTCGCCTTTTGTCGAATCAAGCGTGGTGTCGGCAAAGGTCAATGCGTTGTCCGCAGACCCCCCTTGCCGTCTAAGAACGGCCCGAACACGGGCCTCCAGCTCGGAAAAGTCGAAGGGTTTGACGATGTAATCATCCGCACCCAGATCAAGCAAACCTACCCTATCAGACACGGCAGACCGGGCTGTTATGACGATCACGGGCGTTCGTTTTTCGGACTGTCTGTGGCGTTCCAGAAAATCGCGACCATCCCCATCAGGCAGCATAATATCCAATAATATCAGATCGTAATCGGCTACTGCCGATAGATCGCCCGCATCCTCCAAGGTCGCGGCATGATCCACAGCATGACCGTCAAGCTGAAGACGCTCTACGATTGCATGGGCGAGCTTCAGGTTATCCTCGATCAAAAGGAAGCGCATACATGTTGGCCTTTTTGTTGTCGTGACAGGTTGGTGTCAGGTTCAGACGGTTGGCTGAAGCATGAGCGGGCAATGCGCCCCTTGTCAAATGGGAGGAAACAATGACGAAACGTCTTTTCAAGGCGCTGGCAACCAGTGCTGTTTTGGGCCTTGGGGCCACAACCGCCGCGACTGCTGCTGAATGTATCGCACCGGCCAACCCCGGTGGCGGTTGGGATTTCACATGCCGCCAAATCGGCAAGATTATGTATGACATTGGTGCGGTCGATAAGCCGATCCAAGTTACCAATATGGCAGGCGCCGGTGGTGGTCTTGCATTCAACCATGTTGCGTCCGAACGCGGTGAAGATGCCGAACTGATTGTAGCGGCCTCATCTGCCACGTCGACCCGACTGGCACAGAATGCATACGCAGGTATGACAGCTGATCAAGTTCGTTTCGTTGGTGCGATTGGTGCTGACCCCGGCGTGATCGTTGTTGCGGCAGACAGCCCCTACAAAACCCTGAACGACCTTGTTGATGACGTGAAAGCCAACCCCGGAAAAGTCGCGTTTGCAGGTGGTTCGGCCGTTGGTGGCTTTGACCACCTGAAGCCTCTGATGGTTCTGCAACGCGCCGGCGTCGATGATGTGACTGCGATTAAATACATTGGCGTTGATGGCGGTGCAGATGCGATCACGCAAACGGTTGGTGGTTTCACCCAAGCCATGTCCGGCGATATGTCCGAGATTGTGGGTTTCCTGAAATCTGGCGACGTGCGTGCTCTGGCCGTTCTGACCGACGAGCGCGTGCCGGGCTTTGACGACATCCCGACCGCGAAAGAGCAAGGCATCGATGTTGTTGCTGTGAACTGGCGTGGTCTCTATGTGCCAAAGGATATCAGCGACGAAGACTTCAACAAGTGGGCTGAGCGCCTGCAGATGGTTGCTGACAGCGCAGAGTGGAAAGAGGCAATGGCAGCGAATGGCCTAGCGCCGTTCACCAAAGTCGGCGGCGATTTCCAAGCCTATGTCGATCAGATTGTGGCTGAAATTCGCGAACTGTCGAAAGAAATCGGAGTGATCCAGTAATGGCTTCTGACCGTATCTTCGGAGCGGTCGTGACGCTGGTGGCGTTGGCATATGTTGCCAGCGCCACTCAGATCCAGACCAGCTTCATGGCGGACCCTGTTGGCCCAAAAACCTTTCCGATCCTCGTTGGTTGTGTTGCGGCTTTGTGTGGGATCATCGTGGCGTTAAAGCCCGATCCTGATCCGGAATGGCCGACGCTGGCCACATTTGGGTCGCTTGCCCTCGCGGTTGTTGTGCTTGTTGGATATGCCTATTCGCTGAAACCGCTTGGTTTCTTGATCCCAACCGCGATCACCGCCGCGATCCTCAGCTATCAGATCGAGCCTCGCGCCTCGCGCGCTGTGCTTGCGGGAATTGGCCTGTCTGTGGGGCTTTTCCTGATCTTCAAATTCGCACTTGGCCTTGGCCTTGTGCCCTTTCCCAAGTCGTTAACCGGCTAAGGATATCCCAATGGAACTTTTTTCAAATCTCGCGATCGGTTTCGGCATCGCGCTGTCTCCGTACACCCTGATGTTGGCTGTGATTGGCTGCTTCATCGGCACGATCATCGGCGCGCTTCCAGGGCTTGGCCCATCGAACGGCGTGGCAATCCTGATCCCCCTTACATTCACGATGGGGCTTGATGCGACGTCGGCGCTGGTTCTGATGACATCCGTTTATTACGGCGCAATGTATGGGGGGCGGATCAGTTCGATCCTTCTGAATATCCCCGGTGACGAGCCTGCGCTGATGACCACGCTAGATGGTTATCCCATGGCCAAATCGGGCCGAGCGGGCGATGCGCTGGTTCTGTCTGGTGTGGCATCGTTCGTTGGGGCTTTCCTTGCAACCATCGGCCTGATGCTACTGGCGCCTCTTCTGGCGCGGGTGGCTTTCCTGTTTGGCCCAGCCGAGTATTTCGCACTCTACCTGCTGGCATTTGCCACGCTGGGCGGCATGGCATCGAACAACCAAGCCAAGGCTGCGATCGCATCCTGTATTGGCCTTGGGATTGCGATGATCGGGGTCGACAATAACTCGGGACTGCCGCGTCTGACGGGCGGCAACCTCCACCTTTTCGACGGTATCGACTTCCTTGTCGCGATTGTGGGCTTGTTCGCCATTGCCGAGGTGTTTTTCTTCATCGAAAGCCACGGCAAGAATACGTCGATTGGCGTAAAACTCGAGAAGGTGACGATCCCAGTGAAAGACATTGTCGGTTCTGGCTGGACAATGTTGCGCTCGTCCGTTGTGGGCTTCATTGCGGGCGTTCTGCCCGGCGCGGGTGCATCTTTGGGCAGTTTCCTGGCCTATATGACCGAGAAATCTATCGCGGGCGAAAAAGGGGGCTTCGGTACCGGTGTTGCCAAGGGCGTTGCCGCGCCTGAGGCCGGAAACAACGCCGCCGCTGGTGGTGCATTGGTCCCAATGTTGACGCTGGGTGTCCCGGGGTCTGGGACCACAGCTGTCCTTCTGGCGCTGTTGATGACGCTGAACATCACCCCCGGTCCGACACTCTTTACCGAACGGCCCGAGGTTGTATGGGGTCTGATCGCATCGCTTCTGATCGCCAACTTTGTTCTGCTTTTGATGAACGTGCCGATGGTGAAGATCTTTGTGAAGATCCTGTCTGTCCCACCGTGGGTGCTTTTGCCTGGCGTGACGATGATCAGTTTCGTTGGCATTTACTCCCTGTCGGGCAGCTACTTCGATCTGCTTTTGATGGTCGCCTTCGGAGTGCTGGGCTATGTCCTTCGAAAACTTGATGTGCCAACCGTCCCGATCATCCTTGGGATCCTTCTGGGTGGACATATGGAGGACGCACTGCGCCGCGCCATGGTCTTGTCGGGCGGCGATTGGACCTTCCTGTTTTCTTCTGGCATCGCCATCTCACTTTGGGTCGTTGCTGTCGTGGGCTTCGTCGCTCCGATGTTCTTACGCAACATCCTGAAGAAGCCACAACGGGTGACAGACTGATGGTCAAGGTACTGATCCCCTCGGGCGCATTGGGTCTGGGATATGACCGTGAAGCGCTTGCCCGAGGGATTGCCGAAAAGCCGGACATTATTGCCATTGATGGGGGCTCGACCGACTCGGGTCCCCATTATCTTGGGACAGGTACTTCAAAGTATTCCCGAAACTCGACCAAGGCGGAATGGGCTGAACTGATGGCGGCGCAGGCTGAAGCGGGCGTTCCCCTTGTGATCGGCACGGCTGGCACTTGCGGGGCAGATGATGCGGTGGACTGGCTGGTCGAGATCACACGCGAAATCGCTGCTGACCGAGGTGAGCGGCTAAAGGTTGCTGTCCTGAAAAGCGGTCAGGACGGGAGTGCGATGGCCCAAGCATTTGAGTCAGGCAAAATCACGCCTTTGGATCCAGCTCCCGAAATCTCGACAGAGCGGTTGCGCGAATGCACCAACATTGTGGCCTTGGCCGGGGCCGAGCAAATACAAGCCGCGCTGGACACCGGAGCGGATATCGTGATTGCAGGAAGAACGACGGATACGGCCATAATCTCGGCCTTGCCCTTGGCGCGGGGTTGCCATCCTGGTGGGGCTTGGCACGGGGCAAAAATCGGCGAATGCGGCGCACTGGCGACGACCAGCCCCAACACCGGCACGATTTTGATCGAGTTTGAGGCGGAAGGCTTCACAATGACGCCGATGGGCGCAGATGCGCGCGCTACACCGCGCACCGTTTCGGCGCATATGCTTTATGAAAATAGCGATCCCTATCGGCTTTACGAACCCGGTGGTTATCTTGACGTTACCTTGGCGACATATGAGGCGCTTGATGACCGGCGCGTACGCGTGACAGGCAGCGAATGGGTCGAAACGGATCCTTATACGGTGAAGTTGGAAGGCGCGCGGCGGGCAGGGTTTCAAACCGTATCACTCGTGCTGGTGCGGGATGCACGATATGTTGAGAATATCCGTCACTGGGTGGATGACATCCATGACAAATGCACCGCCAAAGCACGGGTGCGGGTGGATGGCCAGTTTGAGATTGAGCTGAGGATCATCGGCGCGGATGCCACATTGGGCGAGCTGGACAAAGGTGCCGTGATCGGGGGCGAAGTGGGCGTGATGGGCATCGTCACCGCCGAAACCGAAGCCCTGTCGCGCGAAGTCGCGAAGATGCTGAACCCTTACCTGTTGCATCACCCCCTGACCGAGCAAGAAGAGATGCCGACCTTTGCGTTTCCGTTCTCTCCACCAGAAATGCCGCGTGGTGAGGTGTATGAGTTCTGCCTGAACCATGTGCTTGCGCTGGCGGACCCAATGGACGCCTTTCGCCTTACGGTGATGGAGGTTGGTCCATGACTGCGCTGAAGGACATAGCCGACAAGGTCCGGTCAAAGAATGCGGGGCCGTTTTGGCTGACACTTGATGTGTTTTGCGGGACAAGCGACGCGTTCGCGCGCATCTCGCAGGGGCTGGAAACCCAAGACGTAGCGGCGCTGTTCAATGTTCAACCGGCCACCATCAAGCGCTTCGATATGCCAGAATTGAACGTCGTCAAATTCAGCCTGCCTCGTCCAGCGATTCAAGGCACACGGGCGGATCGGGATATGCACGGGGCAAGCTTCGCTGTGCTTCTCGGAGAGGTCGAGGTCTGAAACAACGCCGCCTCTTTCCTTAGATTGCCCAAGCTCATAAGCTTCGCGAATAGGCTGTGAAGGGGAAGGGCAATGTCCATCAAAGCAATCGTGTTTGACGCCTACGGCACGCTGTTGGATGTCTATTCCGTCGGCGCATTGGCCGAACGGTTGTGGCCGGGTAAGGGGGCGTCGATTGCGACAACCTGGCGCGACAAACAGATTGAATACACACGGCTGCGGACATTGTGCGACCGGTTTGTGGATTTCTGGCAAGTCACTGGGGATGCGCTGGACTATGCCTGCGAGGCGAACGGGGTCGATCTGACATCTGACGCCCGACGGGCCTTGATGGACGAGTATGAAGAACTGACTGCGTTCTCTGAAAACCACGCGGCCCTAACGCGCCTGCAAGACAAGGGCGTTCCCATGGCGGTTTTGACAAACGGCAGCGAGGGCATGATTGCCGCTGCCTTGCGCGCGTCAAAGCTTGAAGGGTTTTTCGATCACGTGTTGAGCGTTGATAGTGTCGGCAAATTCAAAACGTCGCCTGAAGTTTACCAAATGGGCCCGGACGCGTTCGGACTGGCGGCGAGTGAGATCCTGTTTGTATCCTCGAACTGCTGGGACATCTGCGGGGCGACATGGTTTGGCTATCACACGATATGGCTTAACCGATACGCCCAACCGATGGAGCGATTGGGCGTTGAGCCACACGCACGAGGCAAATCCTTGACCGATGTGGCGAACTATGTGCTGAGCTAGTTCCGTTTTTGCTGTTTAGGCCCTTCGTGGGTGATCGTGTCCAGCGACAGTGTGTGATCCATGTTCTGCATCCGGTGGCGCAGAATTTGTCGCGTCAGGCGTGCCATGTCGGTAGCGAACTCGGGGTTCTCAGCGACATTCTCCATCTCTCCTTTGCCGTGGTGATCAAAGAGAAGTGGCGGAAGGTCGGCTGCGAACTCCACCAGTGTAAACCGGTCATCACGCAGAATATCGAGGCATGAGTTGCTGCTGTTCGTACCAATCCGCTTTTCCCAAAGCGATGGCGCTTCGGGTTCTGCAAAGTCGAGTTCAGAGAATGAGTATTGCCGCCAATTGTCAGGGATAGAGCCATCTAGAAATGACAAAAGCGACCGCCCATCCATCGAGTTCGGTATGTCCTGTCCGACCCAGTCGAGAATGGTTGGCGTGAGGTCGATTGATTCAGTTGGCGCAGTAACACGGTGGCCTTCGTTGCAATCGGGGGTCCGAACAATCAGTGGTGTGTGATAGGCCGCGTCATAGATCGAGTGTTTGCCCCAAGCGTGGCGGTCGCCCAGCATTTCACCATGATCTGCGGTGACAACCAACAACGTGTTGTCCCATTGTCCGCTGCCTTTCAGGAAGCTTACAACGCGACCGATATGCTGGTCGACCTCGGTTGCAAGACCTAGGTAAACCGACCGCAATGTCTGAATATTCTCGTCCGTTGGCGTCAGGTTTGAACAGCCGATGGCGAAACTTGCAATCGGTGCATTGTCCAGTGCTGGGCCGCAGAAGGGATGCAAGGCGGCCTCGTCCTCGCGATCTCCGATACGTGCGGGTAGGGGCAGTGTAGAAGGGTCGTACATGTCGTTATAGGGGGCGGGTGCCACCAGCGGAGGGTGCGGGCGAATATAGGTTAGATGGGCGAACCAACTTTGATCCGCATAAGCAGGCATAGCTTGCAGGAATTGGTTTGTTAGGAACGCAGTGTCGCTGTCTTCGGCTGTGTAGACCGCGGGCGCATTCAAACGCGCGCCATCACCACCTGGTATGTAGAGCTGCCAGTAATTGTCGAACTCGTACCCCTTACCCATCAGGTAAGACCGCCATGGATATGACATCTCCAGTCGCATCTCGACCTGCTCAACGAACCCATCCATCGGGTATTCATAGGTCATCATGGCCGGATCGGTTGCATTGTAAGCGCGCGGGTCGTGCGAGGTGTCTGTGTACCCAAAAAGCATTGGCAGATAGCCGGCTTTGCGCATTTCGCTGGCGATGGTCGGGGTGTCGTGGCGCAATGGAGTGCCATTCCGTACCGAGCGGTGGTTCATCGCGTACTGTCCGGTCAGTATGGAAGCGCGCGACGGGCCACACGGGTTGGTGACTGAAAAGTGGCGTTCGAACGTTACGGCCTCTGACATCAGTGACCGGAGATTCGGGAGGGCAACATGCTCCGCAAGTGCGCCATGCAAACAATCTGCGCGCAGTTGGTCAATGATGACAAAAAGGACGTTCTTTTGCGTAGGCATCAGAGGCTCCCACAATGGTTTCGCATGTTTCTCCAGGCGGCAGGCCGGACTGGGCCGACTCAGGCGCGCCGCCAAATCATTGGCGCCACGCCGGCCGAAACTTGATCAAAAAAGGTGGGACGGCAACTGGTTTATTCCTTCACGTGCGTTTCTCAAGGCCTCAAATCCAATACTTGTTTGGCTGCGGTGTTAGGTAAACTTGCAAAAAAGAGTTGATATGCAAGCTGTTGACAGATGTGGCCATCGCACATGACACTCGGATCATCATTTGTGATCCTGCTGTCATGTAATTGATTCTTTAATGGTCAAAACAGACGGACGACATCGCAAATGGTTCTGCGGTCGATGCGCATCGAATGGGAGGGTGGCCGAACAATGCAGATCAAAGAAGGTGTTGCAGAAAAACACCTCAGGTCATCTGGATTGATCATGTTTCGATATCTGGTCCTATTCGAGTTTCGAATAATGACAAAGACTGCGAGCTTGAAGAAATAACTACAAGACTACCAACGGGAGAAAATCATGAAATCAAAATCAAACTTCAGCCGCCGCACGGTGCTGAAAGGCGCGACTACGGCGGGTGCAGCGGCGCTCGCGACACCGCTTTATGTGAAAAGCGCGCTGGCATCGTCCGGTGAGATCAACATTCTGATGTGGTCGGATTACCTGCCAGAAAAGTTTCTAAACGAGTTTCAGGCGGCATCCGGCATCAAGGTGAACTACACCGGGATCGGGTCGAACGAAGAGATCATCAACAAGATGAAGGCCACCAAAGGCCAAGGCTTCGACATCGTATCACCAACCAACAACCGTTCGCTTCAGTGGGAGCCGCTTGAGCTGCTGCAACCATTCGACATGAGCAAAGTTCCGATCGACAAAGTGAACCCAGCTATGGCGAAAATCGGCGTTGATGCGTGGAACTTTGGTGACAAAGGCGCACATTGGCTGCCGCACATCTGGGGTACCGAAGGCATTGCATGGCGCATCGACAAATGGCTGCCGCCAGCAGAGGGTCCCAGCTATGGCGACGTTTGGTCAGAAGAAAACGCTGGCAAAACTATGGGTCGCGCGCACTCGATGATGTTGGGCGCAGGTCTGTACATGGAGCGTATTGGCGAAATGGAAGCCGGTTCGGTTTGGGCTGCCTACAAAGACGAAGAAACCATGCGCAAAGTATGGGGCCAGATCACCGACTGGTGTATCGCGCGTAAAGATCGCATCAAGCTGATCTGGAACGATGCAGATACACAGAAAAACGGTCTGCTGAACGACGGTGTAATTGTCGGCCAGACTTGGGATGGTCCCCCATTGTCGCTGAAAAATGCTGGTGATCCAGTGAACTATCAGGCTCCGATCGAGGGTGCGATGGCTTGGGTTGACGGTATGTCTATGCCAATCGGCGCTAAAAACATCGATCAGGTTTATGAGTTCGTTAAGTTCGCATTCGAACCGAAACCAGCAGGCGAAGCTATTGATAGCCACGGCTATAACTCGCCAGTTCTGGGTGCTGATAAGTTTGCGGGTCAAGTCTATAAGGACAACTTCGCAGAAGCTTATCCGGGCGACGCGCTTGCAAACCTGAACCCATGGCCCGCTGAGGCACCATGGTATGCAGACGTGCGCACCGAGTTCGTTAACAAGTTCAAGAGCGCTTGATCGCCTTGATAACTGCGTGCCTCCGCCAGTCGGCGGGGGCACGTCACTGCAACAGACTTGAAACGTCAAAAAAAACACGATAGCGCGCTCTGTTCGTAGGGCGTGATAAAGTCGTGCTTGGGGAGATACCAAATGAGTGCCGGAGTAGGCGTCGATCTCGAAAATCTGTGGATCCGCTTTGGGGATTTCGTCGCGGTACGCGACGCGAATGTGCACATCAAAGGGGGCGATTTCTTTTCGTTCCTTGGGCCGTCGGGTTGCGGCAAGACAACGATCTTGCGAGCCGTTTCGGGGTTCCTTGAGCCCAGCGAAGGCAATGTGCTGATCGGTGGGAATAACATGAAGGGTATTGGGCCGAACAAACGCCCAACCGCCCTGATTTTCCAAAACCTCGCGCTGTTTCCGCTGATGAAGGTTTGGGAAAACATCACATTCTCGATGGAGATTGCTGGCGCATCAGCCAAAGAGCGTCGCAAGCGTGCAGACGAGCTTTTGGACATGATCGCGTTGTCAGATCAAGGCGACAAACTGCCCAGCGAGCTTTCAGGCGGTCAGCGGCAGCGCGTGGCAATCGCTCGTGCGCTTTGCGCGGAACCTGACGTGCTTTTGTTGGACGAGCCGCTGTCCGCGCTTGATCTGAAGCTTCGTCAGCATATGCGAACCGAGTTACGTGAAATTCAGAAACGCGTAGGTATTACGTTCATCTACATCACCCACGACCAAGGCGAAGCACTGACGATGTCAGATGATATCGCGGTCATGCGGGCTGGCGTGATTGATCAGATTGGTGACGGTAAAGCGATCTATAACGATCCGGCGACCGCTTTCGCAGCGTCCTTTGTTGGCGAGAATAACGTGTTCCGCGGCAAGGTACTGAAGGTGAACGGGAACGAAGCCATGATCCGGACAAACAGGTCAGGTGACTTGTTGGCGCGTATTTCGACGGCCAACCACGGCAAGATGAAAGAAGGTGACGAGGCGATGATGTTCATCCGTCCAGAAGCGCTTTCCCTTGCGCCTGTTGGAACCAGCGGGGACCACTTCGTGACAGCCAACGTTACCCATGAAGAGTTTGAAGGAAATACGTTCAATATCTTCTTGGAAGGCGACGGCGGGAAAGAGCTGAAAATTGCGATCCCAAATCATGGACAATCGTTCGAGGATCACTCTGGTCAGGACATGACGTTGGAGTACGAGGTCGACAATGCCGTTGTCGTCCCCGCCGGCGAATTGGCCGCAGAATAAGGAGCCCCAGATGCCCAGTTTCCTGAAGGAATTCTTCAATCGGAACGGCACGCTGATGGGGTCGTTGATGTTGGGTCTGGTCCTGTTTTGGACCATTGGCTTGATCATCCTTCCTCAGCTGTCGATGCTCGATTTCTCGTTCCGTCCCAACCTGCCACCGCCCGAAATCGGTGGGCCAAAGGACGTCTATACCCTCGAGAACTATAAATACCTGATTTACGGCCCAGAGGGGGGCAGTCAGGACTACAACTCGGTCGACCTGAGAGTGTTCTTTCGAACGCTTGTCGCAGCTGTCTGCGTCACGATCTTCAACCTGATCTTGTGTTATCCGATTGCCTACTACTTGGGTCAGAACAAAGGTAATCACATCCGCATTTTCGCGCTGATGCTGATCATTCCCTACTGGATCAACGAGATTTTGCGCGCCTTTGCATTGCGCATTATCTTCGGTGAAACGGGCGTGCTGAACACATTGTTGGTCGGAACGGGGATATTCGATACGCCGTTTGACTTCATCCGCAATGACATCGCGCTTTATGCGGGTCTTGGGTATGCGTACATCCTGTTGATGATCTTCCCGATCTACAACGTGATCGAAAGTCTTGATCACAATCAGATCGAGGCCGCCCGTGACCTTGGTGCGCCTTGGTGGCGCATCCACAAGCGAATTGTGATCCCATATGCCAAACCCGGCATCAGCTCGGGCTGCACGATGGTTTTCATGTTGTCGGCCGGTGCACTGGCCGCGCCTCAGATCCTCGGAGGTCCGTCGTCGCTTTGGTTCACACAGCTGATTTATCAGCAGTTCAATGACAACAGTGACTGGCCGCAAGGGGCCGCATATGCGGTTGTTCTGCTTGTGACCTGTATCCTTCTGGTGCTGGCAGTTATGCGCCTGTTCAAAGTGAACATGGGGGATATCGGGAAATGAGCAATTCTATCATTCGTATCTCGATCTGGGTCTATCTGGCGATCTTCTTCACCTATCTGCTAGGCCCGCTTGTGATCATGTCGATCACCGCATTCAACTCGCCCGGCTTTCCGCGGGCAACGCCGTGGGAGTGTCTGACGTTTGAGTGGTTTAGCGTTCTGTTCCAAGACGAACGCATCCTGAACGGAATCAAGAACTCCATTCTTGTCGGTATTGGCACGATCATCTTGTCGGTCTCGATGGGACTGGCAGGAGCGTTGATGCTGACGCAGATTTGGCCAAAGCTGCGCGCAACATACTATACGATTATCATTGCCCCGATCCTTATTCCGGGCGTGGTTCTTGGTATCTCGACGCTTGTGTTCTGGGACCGTATCAACCGTATGTTGGGACTGGGCGCGGATAGCTTCCTGTCAAACGGGCTGTTTCTAACCATCATCGGTCAGTCGACCTTCATCGCCAGCTATTGCATGCTGGTTCTGGTGGCTCGGTTGCAACGCTATGACCTTGCACTGACCGAGGCAGCATTGGATCTTGGCGCAACACACGCGCAAGCGTTTCGCAAGATCTTGCTACCGTTCATGCGTCCCGCGCTTGCGTCGGCGGCGGTGTTGGCATTCCTCGCATCGTTCGAGAACTACAACACCACCACGTTCACCTTTGGTGAGTATCCAACTCTGACGATTGAGCTGGCCCAGAAAGTTCGGTACGGGATCAACCCATCGATCTCTGCACTGGCATTCATGATCGTTGCGCTGACGGTGTTCTTTGCTCTGTTGAACGAGGCAAACATCAAGCGCAAGGCCGTCGTTGCCGCAGCCCGTAAAGAAGGCGCAACGGTTGGGGATGTGACAGGCACAATCAAGCTGCCAGGTTACTTCACCGGGAATGCGGCTGCGGTCACGCTTGTGGTGTTCTTGGTTACGACCATCGCAGTCATTGGGACAGCCGCAGTTTATAGCCCCAAGCAGTGCATCGCCAACGTGCAGGAGCAAAAGCGCATCGAGACTGAGAAGCGTATTCAGGAACTTCGCGATCAGCGCGCTAAAGAGAACGCTGCAAAGGCCGCCTCCGAAGGTGCTGAGGGTGGGACTGACACGGCACCAAGACCCTCAAACAACTCCGGTTTTGGCGGTGTCTTCGCACCGGGTACGCTTCAGAATGAAGGCGAAGGCGCGGAAGGTGGCGGTGACGCGGGATCGTCAAACGACTCCGGGTTCGGAGGCGTGTTCGATCCCAACGCGATCAACGGTGACAGCAACTAAACAAACAGCGGGGCCTGTAACGGGCCTCGCCGTGACTTTCGTGAAGAGATTCCACGCTACTATCCATATCTCACTCTCGTTCACCTTAGTGTCCGACGCCTGCCTTGCGAGAATAGGCCGATAACAGCTGTTTGAATTGCGACTGATGCGTTTACGCCATATACAACCTTTGAAACTTGTGTTTTTGGAGAAGAGTGATGCGGAAAAAACCGGAGGCCCTATTGGGCCGGCGCGCATTCCTTGGCGGTACGATTGCAGCAGCAAGCGGGTTGGCAACGCCCGCGCTTGCCCAGTTTAACAATACCACTCAGGGTGAACGTGACCTGACTGAAGTCGTAAAGCGGAATATTTCCAGCTTTAGAGCGCTTGACTGGCGACCATATTTCAACAGCACCAAGAACGGGGCAATCCTGGTCGATATTAGTTCGCGTGCATTGCATTTCTGGTCAGAGGATCAGTCGATCTATCGTCTGTACCCAACATCGGTTCCATTGACTGAAGATCTAACCCGTCGCGGACGCACCAGCGTTATTCGTAAGGTTGAGGGTCCGTCTTGGGCGCCGACACCCGCAATGCGCAAGCGCAACCCTGAATGGCCCGCATTTGTTGGGCCGGGCCCGGATAATCCGTTAGGAAGTCATGCGCTGTACTTGGGTTGGAAGTACTACCGAATTCACGGTACGCACGATACACGGAAGATCGGCCGCCAGTCGTCGAACGGCTGCATCGGTCTTTACAACAATAATATTGCAGAGCTGTATGGGCTTGTACGGGATGGCGCTCAGGTTCTGTTAATCTGAGTAACGACTTGTAGTACCGAACGCGCAAAGAAAAGCCCCGCTCAATGACGGGGCTTTATCATTTGGTACCCAAAGATCAGACGCTTTCGTCGATCCAAGATTGCAACGCAGCCTTTGGGGCGGCGCCAACCTTGTTGGAAATCACCTGGCCGTCTTTGAACATGAACAGCGCAGGGATGCCGCGAACGCCCATTTGCGCAGGCGCGTTCGGGTTTTCGTCTACATTAACTTTAACGATCTTGACCTTGCCTTCATATTCGGCAGAGAGCTCTTCCAAAGCCGGGCCGATTTGCTTGCAAGGACCACACCATTCGGCCCAAAAATCAACGACCACAGGCACGTTGGCGTTACGAACTTCTTCGTCGAATGTGGCATCGGTGACAGCTACAGTTGCCATATTATGTTCTCCTGAAAACTAAATGTTGTGGTGAACCTAGGTAGCGAGGGCCGATGCGTCAAGGCGACCAAAGGCATCATCCACCAATGCGTTATCGAAATGCATAAGCTCACGGCTTTGTGTCCAAAGGATTGCTGTGCGCACCGTTCGGTCCGGGTAGATATTGGCCAAAACGTCACGATAAGCACCCAATTGCTGTAACAGACCAAGCGGCGTGTCAGCAGCGTTGGATGGTACGATCTGATTGGTTTTAAAGTCCACTGCAAGAACATCGGTATTGGTCACAATCAGACGATCGATGATGCCATGAACGGGCCTGTCGGGTAACTTGTCGAAGGTCGCAGTGACCGGGACTTCGGCCAACGAACCTTCGGCAAAAAGCGATGTAAGGGCGGGATCAGTCAGCACTGCGCTTGCCTCCTCCAACAGCGGGCCAAGCTCTTGGTCACTGGCCTGATCCTCGCCCGATGCAAGCAGGAAAGCGGCGGTTTGCGACCAATGTGACTGAGGCACGGCAGGCAAGTGTTCCAAAAGCAAGTGTATCTGACGTCCGCGCTTCAACGCATCCTCTGTGCTATCCGTACCACCGTCGCCAGACAGAGCCTTGGGGCCACCAAGATCCGACGGCGAGATGGGCTTGGGCTTGGCGCCCGGTGTCGCTGCGCGGGTCGTCAACCAGTCGGGAAGGGATGTCGTTTCGGTCACTTCCGTTGATGTATCGTTTGGAGCTGGGGGCCGCCACGTGCCGGTTTCGAACCGCTCTCCTTCACCCGTGGGAAACGCACATTTGATGCTGGCCGCTTTGTTCATTGCTGTTTCGCACAGACGATACCAGCTTTGCGCTCCGGGTTTACCGACATCTCCCGCTGCAGCAAGGATCAACCACTGCTCGGCGCGGGTCATAGCCACATAAAGAAGACGCGTTCGCTCTTCGCTTTCTGCCTTTGCGGCCTCTTCGGCCACGGCCTCAATCGCTTCAGTGCGATTCTCTTTCGCGGGGGTAAGTATTGCCTGCCCGTCCGACAATGTGGCGACCGACGGTAAGGCAGAGGCGCGACGCTGCGCCAGATCGGGGAGGATGACAATCGGTGCCTCCAATCCCTTTGAGCCATGGACAGTCATCACACGAACCTGCTGACCGACCGAATCCATCTGACGCTTGATCGTCACGTCGTCAGATTGGAGCCATGTCAGAAATCCTGTCAGGCTGGGGGTCTGGCTCCGTTCATAGGCCATGGATTGCGCCAGAAGCGCGTCGATTCCGTCCTCGGCCTCGTGACCCAACCGTGACAGGAGTTTTGAACGGCCACCATGTCGGGTCAACATACGTTCTAAAAGCTCGTAGGGACGCAAAAAATCAGCCGCATCGCGAAGATCAAACAAGACGCGCATTGTATCCGGAAAGTCATCCGCGCGGTCCGACAGAGCACGCCAAAGGAATTTGCCCTTACCTCGGGGGTGCGCGAGTTGGAACAACGCATTCTCGGACCAGCCAAACAACGGGGACCGTAAGATCGCGGCGAGCGATAGATCGTCTTCTGGTGTCGCAAGAAAAGACAGAAGAGCAGTTAGATCCTTTACTGCGAGCTCGGCCCCAATCTTAAGCTGATCAGCCCCTGCAATCGGGATGGCGCGGGCTTTGCAGGCGCGAATGATCTCGTGAAAAAGTTCCTTCCTTGATCGAACAAGGACCAAGATATCACCCGCGTTCACTGGGCGGTCGGTTCCATTTTCAGCAGGAATAGTCTCGTGTTCAATCATGCGAGCAATGTCGCCGGCAATGCGTTCGGCAAGTTGAACGCGATGATCTTGCGGAGATGGAAGATCGACTGGATCGTTCCAATCCCGATCCTCATCATGCTTGACGGTTTCGATCACGGGCCACAGATCAACCCGCCCGGGCTTTTGGTCAAAGAACGCTCGGTGCAGGAATGCGTCCCCTAGCCCATCTTGCGCTTGAAGAGCCAAGTCAACGAATTCAAGAATGGCACGCGATGACCGGAACGAGTACTCCAACGGCATCTGGACAAGATTACGATGGACCTGAGACAGCCGTTCCGCGAAGTTGGATTTCATCCGGTCGAACGCCGCAGGTTCGGCCCCTTGGAATGAATAGATTGACTGCTTGGGGTCGCCGACCACGAAGATCGTGCGCTCGACATCATCGCGCGCACCTGAACCGCTGGTGAACTCGCGTGCTAGGTTATCGATGATCCGCCACTGGGCTGGGCTGGTGTCCTGCGCTTCGTCCACTAGGATATGGTCGATGCCACCGTCCAAACGATAAAGCACCCAAGAGGCGACCGATGGGTCGGTCAACAGCGCGCCGGCCTTCAAGATCAAGTCATCAAAGTCCAGCCAACCCTTATCCAGCTTTGCAGCTTCGTAAAGTCGTACGAAGCGATATGCGAAATCGTGCAATGCACGGCTGCGTTGAAAGTTGATGAGGGCAATCTGGGACGCGCGAGCGTGTTCTACGCGCATCATAAAATCTTCAAGCTGGGGCATAATCCCCGCGCACGCACCTTCACGCAGAGACATTGTAGGAAAAGACCCTATCTTGGCGGAATATGGTGTTTTTTGGATCAACATAAATCGGGTACATCGTGCGAGAAGATCAAGAGATGGAGCGTCAAATTTCGCCCCCTCCAGGTGTTTCGCGGCCCGCTGTTCAGTGCTGCTGCCGGTCTGAAGGTGACCTCGCAAACTCACCAGCATTTCAAGGTCACCCGGCTGAAACAACGTCGACAGGATCGTCGATTCATCGACAGATGGCGTGATCCCAAACCAGCCAGCAAGCTCAGTAGCGGTACGCGTTTCGGTAAACAGCATTCGGTTGCTGGAAATATCGGCCGTTAGTCGTTCAAAGTCCTCGCCGGAGAAGTGCTGCGACAGTGCGCGAACCAGTGGGGCGTCGGTGCCCTCGCTCATCTGATCTAGAATTCTTGCACGCAAGTCCCTGGACGCCCGGTCATCCATCTCAGTGAATTGAGGTGATACGCCAGCCTCCATTGGAAAGCGGCGTAGGATCGACGCCGCATAGGCGTGGATCGTTTGAATTTTCAAGCCGCCCGGCGTTTCAATAGCGCGGGCAAACAACTGGCGCGCCAATGGCAGGTTCCGGGCACTTTCATGCCCCAGTTCGACCAGCGCATCCGTCAGTGCGGCGTCGTCCTTCATCGCCCATTCGCCCAATCGCTTGAACAGTCGATTCTGCATCTCGCTCGCGGCTGCCTTGGTGTATGTCAGGCACAGAATGTTTTGTGGCGACACGCCGTCCAATAGCAACCGCGCCACGCGGTCGGTCAACACGCGTGTCTTACCCGACCCAGCATTGGCCGATAACCAGGTCGAGTTGCGTGGATCCGCGGCCCGGATCTGGCTGACAGTCGCATCATCGCGGGTCATGTTTGCCCCTCCAACGTCAGCGGCAACGTCACAGGATCATCGCTGTCGTCCCACTCGCCAAACCGAGCAAGATGATCATAGTCGCCATCAAACCTTTGTTTGTGGACCGCACGCCGCGCTGTGAACCCCTGATTTTGCCGATAATATGCGTCAATCAGCGTCAAAAGCTCGGCACGCGTGGCGTCGATATCTGAAGCATTTATTGGGGTCGTCACCTCTTTCTTAGGCGACAGACCGATATAGGAAACAGCAGCCACAGAGCGCTCCGAAACGTCTCTAAACCCGCCCAAATTGGCAATTATTGCTTCGAGCAGGAGTTGCTTGTCATAGTTTCGCTGCATCTTCTCGGTCGGTGGTTCACCTGACTTGTAATCATAGATGACAAGCGCACCGTCATGCTGACGGTCAATCCGGTCGGCCTTGGCCCCTAACGTGAACCCCAGTTGCTCAAACGTGACCTGACCCCAGGCTTCATTAACCAGGTTCTCGGCGCTTCGTCGTCGCTCTGCTTCCTGACGGACAAACCAATCCGCAATACGTTCAATTCGTGCCCGCCACAGAATACGAACTGAGGGCCAAGGAACTTCGAGCTCCAAGACCTCGTCAGCGATGGTCATCAGATGTTGCGATTGCTTATTTGGATCGTCAGGCGGCGCCCGTTCGGTGACATAGCGTTCAAAAATATGGTGCAGAACCGTTCCCCTGATCAACGCATCACTGGTTGGTCGCACAGGTGGCAGGGGGCGAAGATGCAGCACCTTGTCAGCATATACAGCATATGGGTCACGGATCAGTTTCGTAACGCCGGTGGCCGACAACTGCGTTGGACGCGTCGAAACGGGCGGTGCCGGCGAGGGTCGCGGTGCCGGCGCAACCTGTTGCTCTGGCGTGTCAAGTTGCCCCGCCAACTTGACCAATTCTTGCCCCCGGGCGCGCATGTCCTTAAGGGCGGCGTTGCCCTGCTCAGACATACCCCCCATCAAATTGCACAACCGGTTCAACCATCGTGATGGAATTGTCTCACTCTCTTCATCCCGTGTGGAACGGGTCAGAATTACCTCTTTGGTCGCAATCGCCTGCTGAAAGTCATGAGCCGACAAGCCGATGCGCCGCTCGGGCAGCAGAAGCCCTGCATCTTTGCGCATCTGACGGTTCAACCAGGGATCCGGGCCGGGTGTTTCAGGCCAAGTTCCATCGTTCAGTCCGGCCAGAATAACGCGATCAGCACCTTGGACCCGCGCCTCCAACGTGCCCCAGATCATGACGCCGGAGTGGGGGGAGACCGAGTCTCGCACGACTTCTCCATTCAACACCGAGCGAAGCAGATCGCGGAATGCGGTCGTGCTCATCTCTCCGCCATAGGACGCATCTTTGGCAAGATCAGAGACTATTTTGTAGGCTGACTGACCTGCGGCCTTCATCCACAGCTCGCCCGAACCATCTGAATGCGTACCGCGTGCAATTTGCTCTGCCAATGTAATGTGGTCGCCCAAGAGCTGCTCCAAATGGAGTGGCCCTTGGCGTACTTGATCAATAAACACAGCCCCGACCCAACTCGCCCATTGGGCACGCGCGGGTTCATCGGGAAATTTCGCGGCCCAATCCCGCAGTGCATCTGCTGTAGGATGGGCATAAAGGCCACGCAGAAGGCCAATTTCTAGGTCGCGAGTCCAGCGCAGATGATCCCCTCGCGTGCCCGCCGCACTGTGCGTCAACGGATGTTTCAGCAATGCCAGAAGCATTTCGGAACTGGTATCTTCGCACATCAGTTGAGTAATCTGGCTCAAGAACCGACCCGGCGCAGACAGCGCTAGCGGACGACCGGCGCTGTCGTCCGGAACGATGCGCCACCGGTCAAGCGCGGCGGTGACTTGACGGGTCAAATTACGATCTGGCGTGATCAGGGCCACCGGCACCCCATCTTCGACTGACCTGCGCAGAAGCACAGCGATCGTCAACGCCTCTTCACGCGGGGCTCGAGTCTCGACCAGCGTCATATTCTGTGTTGCTGATGCTACGTTCTGAAACCCTTTACCTTCTACCTGCCACTGATCTGTGACTGGCGCTGGGCGCAATGCGAGCGACACCAACCGGTTCCTCTCTGCAGTTGCCGGTGTGTCTTCTGTCCATCGCGGAACGTCGGCGGGGTTTAGTCCAGACGCATTCAATATCCGGGCGAAACGGTATTGCGGATGATCCTGAGCGGTTGCCGCGTCAAGTTGCTGCCATGCGTGATCAGGCAGGTCGTAGTCAAAGCCCGGTAGGATGATCGCGCCTTGAGGGAGACGGGCGACCGCATCCATTAACATAGCGGTCGCACCACGAGAGCCAGTCGAGCCAGCAACCAGTACAGGATGTTTTGGCGGAATTAGAGACCATTTTTTGACGGTTGCCTCGATCACCATTCGCTGGCGCGTCTCCGCGTCCGGCGTCTCGGTCATGTCGAGCGAGAAGTACCGGTCGACAAGAGAAATAAGTTTCAAGCTGCGTTCCCAATGAGCGGACATGCTTCCGACATCGAGCTTTTGCAGGTCGCGCGGAAGGACACCTTCGCTGTGCATCTCGTCCGCTAGGTCAGCCAGACTGTCCGCTAGGTCAAAGGCGGCAGCCTTGGGGGCAAGGTCCGGCTCTTGTTCAATCAGGGCGGCGATAAGTTGGCGCAACTCCAGCCGACGGCGCAGTGCAGGCACAGGTTGCGGAATTTCATAAAGCCCGGGATCACGAGACAGATCAGTGATCAGTCTTAGGCGCGGGAGGAACCGAGTTTGACCGTCGTCGAACAATGCGCGAATCCGAGACCGCATCCGGCTGGTGCTTACGAAGATTTCAATATTTGCCATCGCCTCTGGACTTGCTGACGCGGTTCGCTTGATTAGGCCGTCAACCAGCGCCCGTGGGTAGTCGACCCCCAGTGGGGTGCCAAAAATGCGTGGTCGACCAGTCGGCTCAAACACGGGACCGCTCCAGCATCTCTTCGGCTAACACGATGCCACGCGGATGGCCGACGTCGCACCATTCACCGTCATACTCAACGCCATGAATCCGCTTTTCTGCCAGCAGTCGATCCCAAACAACATTAAGCGAAAATACGTCTTCCTCGACCGTTTTCACACAATCAGTCTTGATGATCTGGCACCCCGGATAGATCATTCCCGGGCCTCGTTGTAAGGAACCGTCCTCGGATAAAATGAAGTCGCCCTTGCCTTTGTGTCCAATCGCATTTTCAGGCGGAACAAGCATCAGCAACGCATCCATTTTGCCCGGATCCCATGCATTCAGAAGCATATGGATGGGGTTAGATCCCGCCCAGACAGCATCAGAGTTCAGCGTCACGATCTCGACCGAATTTAGCAATGTTAGAGCCTGTTTTAACCCGCCCCCCGTCTCAAGAAGAGTGGTTTCGCGCGAGATTACTGCATCCGAACCGTCAAGGTGATCGACGATCTGGTCTGCCAAGTAATGCACGTTCACGACACAATCTTGAACCGAGCTGTTGTTGATCAAGGCCAACGCATGATCGATAAGCGGCTTGCCTGCAACATTGATCAAAGGTTTCGGCAGATCCTTGGTCAGTTCGCCCATGCGAGTCCCGCGGCCAGCGGCGAATATCATTGCGGTGTCTGGCATGGCTCTCTCAGCTTGGCCAGGAAATCTGGCGTTGGGGAAGGTAGCGCATGGGCTAACGCCTTCTTCAGCATATCGAGCGAAGGATGCGCAAGGTCTTTTTGAAGGTTCGCCCAAACGCGCGGGATTAGATCTACATAGTGTGTTTTGCCCTGAAGTCGCGATAGGCGGGCAAATATACCCAATATTCGTAAGTTGCGCTGGGCCGAAATCAAGGCGGCCTCGGCTTCGAAAGACGTCTGATTATATCCGTTGATCTGACAAAACCGTTCCATCAAGTGACCGGCAAGGCCCGGTGAAACATCTCGTCGGGCATCTCGAAGCAGCGACATCAAATCATAAGCGGGATGGGTTAAAACAGCGTCCTGAAAATCCAGCAGACCGACTCGTGCAGTGCCAGAGCGTTCAGGCAACCAGATAAGATTCTGAGCGTGAAAGTCGCGCAAGGATACGTATGAATAGCCGGCTAACTGCGAAAGCCGGTGCCTGAGATCAGAGATGAGTTCGTTTGCACCACCATCCAATTCGCCGAGTGGTTCGGCACGATAATGGAGGAATGCTAAGTCGGTTGCCTCTGCCATTTGTCCGGCACCATAGAGTGGCAGCGCCCCATTTTGATATTTATGCAGATGCGCAATGACATCAATGGCAGCCTCGTAGAGTTCGTGCTCGGCCTGCTCATAATTTGTGATCACACGGTCAAATACTGAGTCTCCGAGATCCTCTAGCAGCAAGAAACCTTGTTTGATGTCCCGGTCGATAATCTTGGGTGCCGATAGCCCAATCTGCTCCAGATAGCCCGCAACTGATACGAACGTATCCATCGAACCCACGCTCGCGGGTGGCGCGTCCATTAGTATAGCGGATTGTCGAGTTTTTGGACGCGTTAGTCTATAATATTGGCGCGCTGACGCATCCCCTGCAAGCGGGACTCGCGCGGCGTTGGACCACCCACTTTGCTGCAGAAAATCGGTCATTGCCTGATCTCGTTGCTTATTCATTCAAGCGCGCCCAGCATACGATCCTGCCATCGTTCTTTGTCCCCCGAAAATGTGATCACACGCGTTTCCAAGTCTTCGCCATACTCGAAGCTGAGCATTAAGGGCTGTGACGGCGCCAGTGTGTCCAAACGGTCCGGCCACTCGATTAGGCAAATCGCCTCTTCAAAAGCCTGTAGAATTCCCAGTTCGACGATCTCGTCGGGGTGGGACAAGCGATAGAGATCGGCATGCCAAATCTCAACTTCACCGATGTCATAGGTTTGAACCAAGGTGAATGTTGGCGATGGTACATCCTCGATCAGGCCAAGCTGGGCTAGTCGCGCTTGAATAAGAGATCTCGCAAAGTGCGTTTTTCCCGCGCCAATCCCACCCTCCAGCAACAACACGTCGCCAGCGCGCAACGTTTCGGACAGGCGAACAGCCAAGTCGCGGGTTTGGTCGGGAGAAGTAAGAACAACTTGATGAGAAAACGCCTGCGACATGGCAGGAGTTTTATCTCTCTGTCAGGGTGACGCAAGCCCGATCATGCGTCAGCCGTCAACAACGGTTCGGTTAAGTTAAGGCGACGTGTCGGCACACGCTGTTCCCTGAAACGGACCATCGTTGCGCCACGCATCATGGGTTTGACTGTAAAATCCACCGAACGCCCATCAAGCAGCGGAACTGTCGCGGTCCAGGTTTGGCGGTCGCCGTTTGCGGCCACGAATTCCTTTAGTCGAAGCCAGACGGGTGTTTCTGCACAAGTTAGGCTCCATCGGGCGACGGCATCGCCCAAGTGAGAATCGCCTAGTGTCGTTTCCGGATCATTGCCCCAAAGTACGCCGTATGCCGCGTTGGACATCGACAAGATACCACCGGCCGTGAACACAACGACAGCGTCGTCCAGACAGTCCAACGCGGCCTGCCCCATCTCCAGTTCGCTACGAAAGCGGCGGGTAAGCGAAATCTCGGCGCTGATATCTTCGAACAGGAACGCGACAGCCCCATCAGGGTGCGGGCGACCTGTCACACGGTAGGTTTGCCCGGTCGGCAGGGTCCACGTCTCTTCATATGTTCCGTTGACCGCTGCTGCTTCAAGATCTGACATTTGATGCCGCCACGAGACATAATCTTTGGGCTCGGGTATCATCCGCTTTTCACGCAGCCGGTCCAGAAAACTGGACAGAGTGGGTGTCGCCACCAGAAAGTCGATCGGCAGCGCGACAAGGTCGGTCAGCGCCGGGTTGAACAACGTCAGCCGACGCTTTCGGTCGAAGATCGCAAGCCCGATGGGAAGGTGCGCGAACGTTTTGGTCAGCGTGGTAATGAACTCGGTTCTAGAGTTTTCAGCTGTCACGATCTTATCGGCTGGCACTGCTGTAAACATGAACTCATCACCCAGCGCGGCGCTGTGAACATCAAACCAATGCCTTTGGTCACTTCCCGGAAGCTGGACGGCCACGCGCCCCATCTGACCAGCATCTGTCGCATCAATGAGCCGCGGTTGATTAAAGATCTTCTGGGGCGGCCATGTCGAAATGTCGTCCGGTTCGACAGCTTTGGCTGCCAGATCAAGATAGGCTTTGTTGGCCCAAGTGATCGCCCCATTTTCATCCTCGCGCCAAACCATTAGCGGCATAAGTGAACTGGTGGCGCGGAGGCTTTCCAGTTCATGCTTCATCGCCTCGAAGCTCAGCCGGTCCATCGAAGTTGTCGAGTTGTACCCCTCGTTGTCACGCAACTCAATTCTGGCCAAGCCATCTTGCCAAACGGCGTCGATCCGGCTTGCTGCGTCGGTCGACACCAGCGTCAAATGGCCAAGATCTGCAAGTTCGCTCATCCTGTCTGTCAAATTCGGGAACCTTGCTTGAAGCAATTGCGCAAACTGGTGCCAATCGGTGCCTGTGCGCCCCGGTTGTCCCGCCGATAGCATTTGCTGGGCGGCGTCAGTCGCATCGCTGAGCCGTTCATCATCAAACAGGAAAACGACTGAACCGTCAGCAGCGTCCACTTCTAGCCGTAGGGATTTCTTGCGCCGCGTCTCAACTATCGAAAGAGCCAGCAAGGCGATGAAGGCGCTAAGGAAGGCAACCAGGACGAACCCGATAGAAAGAAATGTTTGGTACATCTGCGAACTCATTTGCGGCGGTGAGGTTTCACACCTGCATTTGCGATAGGAGCAAACGTAACCACTCGATGGTTAATGAAGCTTTAACCGTACCATCAGCCCGCATCCGCCCTATTGGAATGGCAGATTCAGCCCAAGCCCACCGGTCGTCGGCTTGTGTTCAATACTATTTTCATCACGCGGCCAGATCACTTGTGCAATAGCGCCGGACTTCTCACGTGGATGGGGTCGTCCAGTGTAAGGTTCGGTCCCGTTGGCGAAACTAAGCTGCGCGCCGGTGCGTTCAAGCAGGGTCTTGGCGATGAACAGACCAAGCCCCATACCCTTGTATTCACGCCGGTGCCCCTTTTCTTGAGCCGGCTTCTTACCGCGAATAAAAGGGTCACCAATCCAGCCCAATACCTGTGGTGCAAAGCCTTTCCCATCGTCGATGATCCGCAATTTGATCTCGGTTTCTGACCACCCGATATCAATCCAGACAGTCGTCGTCGCAAAGTCGACAGCGTTCTGGATCAGGTTGCGCAGGCCGTGGATGATCTCGGGTCGACGGATGACGATCGGTTCCTCTGTCGAACCGCTGAAGCCCGAAAGAACTGAGATCTCCAACGTCTTACCACGGTCGAGATGTGGGTTCGCAGCCTCTTCGATCAGTGCCACCAGCGGGACACTTTTTACCAACATGTCATCCTTGCCAGCACGGCCCATCGATTGCAGGATATCGCGGCAGCGGTCGGCTTGCTGGTGAATCAAAGTCGCGTCGTCTTGTAACTCCGGGTGGTTTTTTAACTCATCGGTCAGTTCAGTCGCGACCAGCTTGATCGTGGCCAACGGCGTGCCCAGCTCATGTGCCGCAGCTGCGACGACACCGCCCAAATCTGTAAGTTTCTGCTCGCGTGACAGGGCCATCTGCGTTGCGAGTAGCGCTTCGGACATAGAGCGGACTTCGGATGATATTCGACGAGTATAGAGCCCGACGAACACAATCGAAGTAACGACAGCCACCCAGATTCCAAACACAAACAAATCCGGCATCAGTACCACTGCACCCGCCTGTGTTTGCAGTGGGAAATTGACGAAGCCCACTGCTGTCGTTGCCACGATTGCAACGCTTCCGACGATAATTGTAGCGCGCGTCGACAATGCGCTGGCCGCAACCGTAACGGGAGCTACGATAAGAACCATAAAGGGATTGTTCAGTCCGCCGGTCAGGAAAACCATGAAAGCCAGCTGTAACGTATCAAACAACAGCATGCCCAAAGCCTGCTGTTCATCTAGTCGGGCATTCTTCGGGAAAACGGCAAGGGCAACCAGGTTTGCTATCACCGCTAGCCCAACTGCCGTCGCCGCCAAGCCATAGTGCAATTGAAGCGAAAATAGCGTAATAGACACTATTATCGCGGCGATCTGACCGAAGATTGCAGCCCAGCGTAGTACGACCAACGTATAGAGCCGCACCCAACGGCCTGGCAGTATGCTTGCCGGGTTTTCGACGCCCAGTAAGGCCGCATCGTAGCCTTGGTCCTCTTGCATTTGTGATCCAATCGGGGCTGGTTTCGGGTTGCGTCAATCTGATCTCTTGTTAGTCCTGCACGAAAGTTGGATCAATACCGACAACGAAACGCGTAGCCGGACAGCCCCGCCGACAGGATGATCCGTGCGAAACACTCTGGCAAGGAGAACGCCGATGAAGACTGTTTATGCTCTGACCGGTGCGGTTGCAGTCACGGCCCTTTTAGGGGCCACATGGTATGTCACGACCGGAGAGGTCGACCAGCTTGCGAAATGCCGGACAGGTGCAGTCGGTACTGGCGTTGCATCAATCGGTGGTCCGTTCGAGTTGATCGACGAAAGCGGTACTCTGGTGACCGACAAGGATGTGATCACAAAACCCACGCTGGTGTATTTTGGATATACGTTTTGCCCAGATGTCTGTCCGCTGGACAATGCACGTAACGCAGATGCGCTGCGTTTGTTGCAAGACCGTGGGTATGATGTTCAATCCGCCTTTATCACCATCGATCCCGAGCGTGACACGCCTGAACAGCTGAGTGATTTCACCAGCTTCATGCATGACGATATGATCGGCCTGACCGGCACACCCGAGCAGGTGAAGGCCGCGAGCCAAGCTTACAAATCCTATTATCGCAAACAAGAGCCTGAAAAGGGGATGGAGGAGTATTATCTAATGGATCACTCCACCTTCACTTATCTTATGTTCCCTGACACAGGCTTCGCCGAGTTCTTCAAACGCGATGAAAGCCCTGACTCGATGGCGGATCGTGTAGGGTGCTTTATTGATGGTATGAACGCCTAGGATGGGCTGGCGTTCAAATTGACCTTATAGGTTGGAGTGCCTAGATAAGTCTTAGTAAGGACGCGAACCAAAGGGTGGGCGGATGACATCACAAGAACTCGAGCCGATCGGTGACGACGCCTCTCTGCTATTGGTGGATGACGACGAACCGTTTCTTCGCCGACTGGCACGCGCCATGGAAAAACGCGGGTTTGAGGTTGAGACAGCAGAATCCGTGACCGCCGGCAAGGCCATCGCGACCGCGCGCCCACCTGCCTATGCGGTTGTCGATTTGCGATTGGATGACGGAAACGGCTTGGATGTGGTTGAAACCATCCGCGAGCGGCGTCCTGATGCGCGCATTGTGATCCTGACCGGATATGGCGCAATTGCGACTGCCGTTGCGGCTGTGAAGCTTGGCGCGACGGACTATTTGTCTAAACCCGCAGATGCCAATGACATAACCAGCGCGCTGTTGGCCAAACCTGACGAGCTTCCGCCACCTCCCGAGAATCCAATGTCAGCCGACCGGGTCCGTTGGGAGCATATTCAACGTGTTTACGAGCTGTGTGATCGCAATGTCTCGGAAACCGCACGCAGGCTGAACATGCACCGCCGGACGCTTCAAAGGATTTTGGCCAAGCGAAGCCCCCGATGATGCGGGTCGTGGCGGCTCTATCGGTATTGACGATTATGTCCGCCTGCGTGTCGCCGACTACAACATCGGTTCAGCGGAGTGATGTCAGCTTTCGTCCCGATAACTTGGGTCTGAGTGTTGATCCAATCGGGAAACGGATTGATTTCGGCCGATCTCCAGCAGGTGCCATTCGTGCAGTTGATCGAGAACTAGGGCCACACCGCGCGTTGACATTGCTGGGTTGTTCTGCGGGTATCACACAACAGCTGGCATGGGATGATCTGGTGCTGACCTTCACGCGCGAACGGTTTGTGGGTTGGAAGACGGCCACAGGGTCCCAAGGACGAACCTGCACTTAGGTAATGTCAAACCGCTTGCGGGTTTTGTCGACCTTGGTGCCGTCCGAAAGAACCATCCCATCTATGCTGGAATAGTCTCTAAATCCAAGGCCGGAATAATAGGCCAATCCAGGCGTGTTGTCGGTACGGATGCTGGCATCTATCGACACTACGCCGGCACTTTTTGCGGCCAACAAAGTCTCGCGCCAGAGGTGCTGGCCAATGCCAAGCCCTTGCGATCCATCGCGTACGAATGTTGCAATTACAGCCCAGCCTTCAGGCAGCGCCTCGGGTCCGTCATAGTTTGGATCCGTCCACTCCAGGAGTTGAAACCCCATAAGCTGATCGCCGCGCAACGCAACAGTTGTGCGCACAAGCAGCGGTGCATCGATGTGGGTGTCACGCATGCGCTGGGCGTCAAATAGTGTTCGGTGAGCGGTTGTTGATCCGTCCAGAATAATCGGATTCAACACGTCACACATGGCTTGTGCGTCTGACGCCATTGCGCCGCGCGTTGTGATAGAAACAGACACTAATTCACCTCATATCTTTTTCGGATCAAGCCAGCTTCAGCGGCATATGTTACAAATCCCATCGCGTCGTAATAGGCAAGACCAATCCTATTTTCATCCCCGATTGAGGCTTCGATAAACGTCAGCCCGGCGGCGCTGGCAGCATCATGTGTGTCCAAGAATAATGCACGGCCAATGCCGCCGCGTCCGGCGTCCAGTGCGACATAGGTTCCAATCTCGCCCCAGCCTTTGGGCGTATTGTAGGGATTGTTTTCATCGGGCAGAATCAGCGATTGAAACCCGATAAGACGTCCGGTGCTGTCCGTGCACACTGTGCAACGAATATTGTCGGGGTGCTGGATGTAGTTATTGAGCATATGCTCGGGATCGCCGCGTCTTGTGCTGCCCCAATTCGCTAGGATTGGCGTGATCACGCGGCTCATTCCCGACGCGTCGTCCGGGCGCGCCTCTCGGGTTGTAATCACGACACCTGCCCTAACAGTTCTTCATGCCGGGCGGTAAACGCGCGGCGCACTTCGGCGGGGGCTCGTAACGCGATTTTCAACCCCGCAGTATTATCTGGATCGGGGGTGCCAAAAAATTTGTTTGCCTCTTCAACGGTGAAGCCAGCAATCTGCGTCGCTTCCAGCCAAGCTGAAATACGGTCCGCCTTTTTGATCGCTTTCTTGACCAATTCAGGCAGTTTTGCAGGCAGGCCAAATCGAATATGAATTGCAGCGGTCAATCGCTCGTCCAACTCGCCATAGCCCGGTCCGACGGCAGATTTCACCGGTGAGATCATATCACCAATCACATATTCCGGCGCATCGTGCAAAAGCGCGGCCAACCTCCATTTAACCGGGGCTTTGGGGTTCATGCGCGTGTAAAGCTCTTCGACCAGTAAGGAATGCTCGGCGACCGAATACGGGAAATCGCCAACAGTCTGCCCGTTCCACCGCGCGACAAAGGCCAGCCCATGGGCGATGTCCTCGATCTCGATATCCATCGGAGTCGGGTCCAGCAGATCAAGCCGACGGCCAGACAGCATCCGTTGCCATGCGCGGGGTTGACGGGGCATTTTCAGGTCTCCTTGGGCGAACTAAGCCGCACTCTGTCGTTTTTACGCGGCAAGTCAATTGGGCTTCATTGCCAGCCAGCGAATAGAATGCTACGGCACCTGCCAAACATATCGGTTCTAGATCGGAGAGACACCGTGACCACAGATTACATTGTAAAAGACATCAACCTTGCCGAGTTTGGTCGCAAGGAATTGGACATCGCAGAAACTGAAATGCCGGGCCTGATGGCGCTGCGCGAAGAATATGGCGAAAGCCAGCCCCTGAAGGGTTCGCGGATCGTTGGATCGCTGCACATGACAATTCAGACCGCCGTGCTGATCGAAACGCTCGTAGCGCTGGGAGCCGATGTGCGCTGGGCATCGTGCAACATCTTCTCGACCCAAGACCACGCGGCGGCAGCGATTGCAGCTGGTGGCACGCCGGTATTTGCGATTAAGGGTCAAACTCTTGAAGAGCATTGGGATTATCTGGACAAATCATTCCTGTTCGAAGATGGCCCGAACCTAATCTTGGACGATGGTGGTGATGCGACACTCTATATCCTTCTGGGCGCCCGTGTTGAGAACGGTGAAACCGGTCTGATTGAAACCCCGACCTCTGAAGAAGAGGTTGCTGTGTTTGCTCAGATCAAGAAGCGTATGGAAGCAAGCCCTGGCTGGTTCACCAAGATGCGCGAACAGATCAAAGGCGTGTCGGAAGAGACGACAACCGGCGTTCACCGTTTGTATGAGCTGGTCAAGAACGGCCAGCTGCCGTTCCCGGCGATCAACGTAAACGACTCGGTGACCAAGTCGAAGTTCGACAACAAGTACGGCTGTAAAGAATCTCTGGTTGATGGCATCCGTCGCGCCACTGACACGATGATGGCTGGTAAGGTTGCTGTTGTTTGTGGTTACGGCGATGTAGGCAAAGGTTCGGCCGCGTCGCTGCGCGGTGCTGGCGCGCGTGTGAAAGTGACCGAGATCGACCCGATTTGCGCGTTGCAAGCCGCGATGGATGGGTTTGAGGTTGTTACACTGGAAGACGCCATCACTGACGCTGACATCTTCATCACCACAACCGGCAACAAAGACGTGATCCGCATCGAACATATGCGCGAGATGAAGGACATGGCGATTGTTGGCAACATCGGCCACTTCGACAACGAAATTCAGGTGGCAAGCCTGAAGAACCACAAGTGGACGAACATCAAAGACCAGGTGGACATGATCGAGATGCCATCAGGCAATCGTCTGATCCTTCTGTCGCAGGGTCGCCTTTTGAACCTTGGAAACGCCACGGGTCACCCGTCCTTCGTAATGTCCGCGTCCTTTACCAACCAAGTGTTGGCTCAGATCGAACTGTGGACCAAGGGCGACGAGTACAACAACGACGTTTACATCCTACCTAAGCATCTGGACGAAAAAGTCGCCCGCTTGCATCTGGACCGGATCGGTGTGAAGCTTTCGAAACTGGACAAAGAGCAGGCAGATTATATCGGTGTCTCAACAGAAGGACCCTTCAAGCCAGAGCACTACCGTTACTGAGGCTTTTCGTACTAAAGACGATATTAAGCGCCGTCCGATATTGCGTTGGGCGGCGCTTACTCTTTTATCAGGCCTGTTTTCCGTCGCTTTCTTTGGGCTGGCTTTCCTGTGGCTGGTCCTGCGGCCTGATGGACCGCTTCCTGACCATTGGAACCCTACGAAGCAGCTTTCTGTTACTGCCCCGGTCACGCTTGTCAGCCGTCTTCAAATGCTGGCCGCGCTGCGTGATGAGGCCGTTTGCCGAAATGTCTTGGATCAGGCAGGTGTCAGGTTCGCACCCATGGATGATCTTGAAGTGGACGAGCACTGCGGCATATCGGGGCGCGGTCGGCTTTCCGGTCTTGTTGCAGCGCGTCTTAACTCAGTCGAGACGCGGTGTGCCACGGCTCTCCGGATGGCGATGTGGGAACATCATGTGATCCAACCCGCAGCGTTGCGGATATTGGGCACGCCGGTAACAGAGATCACCCAAATTGGAAGCTACAATTGCCGGATGATGCGCACCAGCGCAGGTGAAAACGGAAGGTGGAGCAGTCACGCTCAGGCCAACGCCATTGATATCACCGGCGTCCGCCTTGCCGACGGGCGCCGGTTGACCCTTTTGGATGATTGGGACGGCAGTGGACCGGAAGCCGCGTTTCTCCATGAAATCTGGAGGGGATCTTGTGATTGGTTCCGGTTGGTTCTAGGGCCGAACTACAACCGCTTGCATGCCGATCACTTCCATCTGGAGAACACGGGCTGGGGTTACTGTCGTTAGATTTCCAAACCCAGCAGGTACAGAACTATCGCCCTTCGGACCGTACGAAAAATACGAGAAGGCTATCGATGGGCGCACTGCCCCACACCACTAAAAGGCGGCCTTCTTCGAGAGTTCAAGGCGCCCGCCGAACAACTTTCTGAAATATTTCTTTCATTGGCACACACCCGCACAGAGAGCGGCGAACATGCGCTCATAGCATTGAAAACGCGTCATTTTTCGGGATTGCCCACCGTGGCCTGACAACGATAGCGTTTCCGTACATCAGGGCGCTTATGTCTCCCAGGTCATGAATATGCAGCCCTGACATCTATTGAGGAGAAAAGAAATGAAACAACTCACAGCAGTTTCCATGGCTCTATTATGCAGCCTTCCCCTTGCTGCGCAGGCCGAAGACTGGTCTGGGATTTATGGTGGTCTTGAAGCAGGCATCAGCAAGCCCCAATCTGGCTTGGCTGATGGCAACACGACCGTCTATGGCGGGTTCGCTGGCTATAATTTCGACCTTGGCGGCTCAGTCGCTGGTGTCGAACTTGGCTACTCTAACCCCAAGATTGGCCTAAGCTCGGGCGCGCAGCTTGAAAACCAGTTCAAACTGAAAGCACGTTATGGGTTCGGTGTGGGTGACAGCGGCCTTCTTTACGGGACCGCTGGTTACCTACGCAGCAAGGTTTCTACAGGCGGCAATGCTCAGGGTTATCTTGTAGGTGTCGGTTATGATCACAAAATTACCGACAACGTATTTCTGGGCGCAGAGCTAAGCCACAACCGCTATGAAAAAATCGAAGGCGGCGGAGAGGCCGTGTCAAACCAACTTGGCATTCGCGCAGGTTTCACGTTCTAAGTGAACACGTATCGAGCATAGAAAAGGGGGCCCAAAGGCCCCCTTTTTACATCACACGTATGATGTATTCGGGTTTAGCTGGGGATGCGAAGATTTTGACCAGGATAGATCAAGTCAGGATCCTTTAGCATTGGCTTGTTGGCTTCAAAGATCTCTTTGTAGCGTGCGCCATTACCAAGTGTTTTTTCGGCAATCGCCCAAAGCGTATCGCCTTTTGCGACTGTGTGGAATGTTGGTTCGTTTTCAAGGTCGGCCTCAACTTCGGCCACGCCTTCGACGTTGCCAACTGCCAAAATGACCTTTTCGCGATCTTCCGCGCTTAGGTTTTCGCCGCCAGATACGATGACCTTCTCGCCATCCATCTTGATGTCCAAGTCTGAAGTGTCGATCCCAAGATCGGCAACTTCCTTGTTCAACGTATCAGCAGATGCGGTTTCATCGCCCCCACCGAAAAGCGACTTTCCTGCGCCCTTAACAAAACTCCAAAGACCCATAGGTACCTCCAATTTACAAACATGAGTTTCCCAACCATCCTGCGCGATACTGTGGTAAAAACCTAGGGGGAATCCCTGCGCAAACTTTTCCTTTGATGAAATCAGGATTGCGCCTAGTCTCGTCGGCGAATTGAACGTGTGAATGTCATTAACTATGGGAGACCAAAATGGGTAAACGTGACGAGCTGATTGCAAAATATGCAGATGACCTGAAATCGAAATGCGGTATGACGCCGGATATGGACCTTTTGACGAAGGTAACCATCGGCTGTGGCCCTGCGATTTACAACGCGGATGCGTCGACCGTAGCCGCAGGTCAGGACAGCGAGCTTGAGACCGTCAAGGACAACTTCCTGATCAAGAAGCTGGGTCTGGCTGATGGCCCACAGCTTATGGACGCAATCAACGCCGTCATCGAAACCTATGGTCGCAGCGAGCGCAACAAGTATCGCGCCGTTGTCTACTACATGTTGGTCAAGCATTTCGGAAAAGAGTCCGTCTACGGCTGATCCCTAGCGAATTGCTGAAAAGGCGCTGCCAGTTTGGCGGCGCCTTTTTTCATGTGTTGTTGAATGCGGGAAGTCATTTTCTCACCTGGGCGAAAAACCTTTCGAAGGCGTTAACATATTGATTTTGAATTGTTTTGTAGGCGAACAAGAGTTGCAAACCGCAAGCCGCCCCGCTAGGTTCAATTCGAAGGCTAGGACGGCCGGACCCTAAATTTTCAGAGACGCGTGTGGTGCTGGGGAGCACGTGGGGTGGAAAGGAGGGGGACCGAGACGTCGGCCCCTCTTTTTCTTTTTTTAAGCTTTTTCTTAGAACAGAGCTAAGACCAATCCGATCACGGCACAGCCGCCCGCGGCGTAGCCTCCGTCGATCCAGATCAGGTTTTTGTCACGGTCTCCGAACATGATGTTGTTGACCATCCAAGGGACGACGACAAACAACCCAAGACCCAGCCCAGTGACAAACCCTTTGCCCACGGTGTCGATGCCAGCCATTGAAAACATGTGGCGCATCATGCCAGCAACAACGATTGCGCTGATAAACGCGACAATAAAGGGAATCGGAGAATTGTTAGTCGGACGTCCATTGTCATCCACCTCGATCCCGGTCGCCTTAACCCATGGTTTTGCTAGAGCCATATACCAAACTGCGCCAAATGCGTATCCGGCAACCGCTGCAATCAATACCTGCAACATTGATTATTCCTCCTGTTTGATCTTGTGATGAGCGTATTTATGCCATCAAATTTATTTGGTGTCTGACAGAGCGATGATGGTATTCCACTCATCCTCGGTCACGGGCTGTACAGACAGTCGCGAGTTGTTCACCAACACCATATCCGCAAGACGTGGGTCTTCTTTGCACATCGCAAGCGTCACAGGCTTTGCCAAGGACTGGACAGCTTTGATATCAACACAGTCCCATCGCTCATCATCTGTGGTGCTGTCGGGGTGGCTTTCGGCGATAACCTCAACGATACCGACGATCTCTTTTTCCTTCTGAGAGTGGTAGAAGAACCCAAGATCGCCCTTCTTCATGGTTCGCATGTGATTGCGTGCTTGATAGTTGCGTACACCGTCCCATTCTTCGCCGGCGTCACCCTTTTCGACCTGCTGGTCCCAACTCCACGTTGAGACCTCGGATTTGAACAACCAATATGCCATCAGCCCACGACCTTGTTCCACTGCTCCAGACGAACGTTTTCAAACAACCCAGCTTTAGCATATGGATCATTGTTTGCCCAACTTTGCGCCGCGGCCATGTCCTCAACATCAAGGATCAACAGCGAACCGCACATCATCCCGTCGGTGTCCAGAAACGGCCCGGCTTGCATCACGACACCTGATGACTTGATGTGGTCAAGATGAGCCTCACGATTGGCTTTGCGGATTTCAATGGCACCGGGTTTGTCGGTACAGATGAGCGCTACGAGCATGTTATTCCTCCTTGAGTGGGCGAGCGAGAAGCCTTTCGACAGCTTCTTCGATTGTCAGATGGTTTTCCAGTACGGCGACCACCATTGCTGCAATTGGCAGGTCAATATTGTCATTTTTTGCAAGGTTAGAGACTGCTTTGGCTGTCGCCTTGCCTTCTACGGTGGTTCCTTCGGGCAATGTCGCACCCCGGCCAAGTGCGAGCCCATAGGCGAAGTTTCGTGATTTCTCTGAAGAGCATGTCAACGCCAGATCGCCAAACCCAGACAGACCCGCAAGAGTTTCTGGCAAAGCCCCACGTGACAACGCAAAGCGCTGCATCTCTGCGTAGCCGCGTGTCATTAACGCGGCATGTGCGCTCTCGCCAAGCCCCGCCCCGGTCGCAATGCCGCAGGCTATCGCAACCACGTTCTTCAGCGCGCCGCCGATTTCGACCCCTGTCAGATCGGTACTGCGATAGATGCGGATGTTTGCGGTCGAAAGCGCCTCTTGCAAACCCTCTGCATTCTCGGCGGCAAGCGTCAATGCGGTTGGTAGCCCTGCCGCGATATCCACCGCGAAACTCGGTCCCGACAGGATTGCAGGGATCGCATTGGGACAGGTTCGTCTGATTATTTCCGCTGGACCCAAGCCGGTTGAAAGGTCGATTCCCTTGCAACATGCCACAAGCGTCTTACCGTCCAACATGTGCGTATGTTCCGACAAGAAATTCGCCAGACTCTGCATTGGTGTTGCGATCAACAAGATTTGGGCCTTGGCCGCGAGCTCCAAGTCGCTCTGGACTGTCAGGCTGTCTGGAAACGCGAATCCCGCCAGTCGACGGGTGTTCTGGTTTTCAGAGGCCATATCAGACGTGTCACGCCCCCAAAGCGATACAGCGCGTCCGTCACGAGACAGTGATATAGCAAGCGCGGTGCCGAACGCACCGGCACCCAGAACAGAAATCGTCACGCCTTTGCCCCCTTTTTCCCGGACCCAAGCATAGCGGGCGCCTGATTATCCAAAGGCCATCTGGGGCGCGCTTGTAAGCTCATGTCATCGCGATGACCGTCACGAAAAGCCTCGATCCCGGCCCATGCGATCATTGCAGCGTTATCGGTGCACAGCGCTAGTGGTGGAGCAAGAAAGGCCGCCCCTGAATCGGCACATATAGTCTCTAACTTGCCTCGAATCTCAAAATTTGCCGCGACACCTCCGGCAACCGCCAACGTCGGATTTGTTGGGTTAAGCGCCAAGTACTCCACTAAGGCACGACGTGACTTTTCAGCAAGGACATCACGAACGGCAGCTTGAAAACCCGCACACAAATCTGATCGGTCCTGTTGTCGCAATCCGCCATGTTCAGCGACCAGTCGATCGCGCTCCCGAAGGAGGGCGGTCTTCAGTCCAGAAAAACTCATATCGCAACCGGGGCGATCCAGCAGCGGTCTGGGAAACCGAAAGCTCTCGGGGTCACCAAGCTTGGCCTGCGCCTCGACCGCAGGCCCACCGGGCTGGGCAAGTCCCAAAAGCTTGGCTGTTTTGTCGAATGCCTCTCCGGGGGCATCATCAATTGTTCCACCGAGGCGCCTGAATTCATCCGCTCCCTTCACGACCAGAAACTGGCAATGTCCGCCCGAGACAAGCAACATCAGATAGGGAAACTTGGTTTGGTCCGTTAGTCGAGGTGTCAGCGCATGTCCGGCAAGGTGATTGACGCCAATCAACGGCAAGCCAGACCCGGCGGCCAAGCCTTTCGCACACATCACACCAGCAACCACCCCCCCAATCAATCCTGGGCCCGCAGTGACCGCAATACCATCTAGGTCCGAAAGATGCACATTCGCCTGAATTAGAGCCTCTTCAACGCAATGATCAAGCTTTTCTGTATGCGCGCGCGCCGCGATTTCGGGCACAACGCCGCCAAAATCAGCATGAAGCTGTGTCTGGCCTGCGACCACTGACGACAGAATATTGGGTGTCTCACCCGGTATGTGTCGCACGACCGCAGCTGCGGTGTCATCGCAGGAGCTTTCCAGCCCCAAGAGGGTCACAGTTTGGGTCATCACGATACCTGTCCCATCGGGATTGGTTGCGGCAAGGGGTCTGGTCGGGGTAACACCACAGTCAAGACGAGACAATCCCGGCAGGCCTTTGATGTCCACCCAAAAGACTTTGGTGCTTACACGACCCGCCGCAAGCTCGGCCTGCGTTCTTGAGCGCGTTAAGGCGGTCTTGGGCGTGTCAGTGACTGCCATAACCTCACCCGTTATGGAAATCGTGGCAACTGGCGGCACGCCAGATCTGACTGGGTCGGATGGTGTCATCGTTACTTCTGCGCATGCCGTGCGGGGTTCTTTGGGTGGTCGACCAGCTTATTGCGTTGGGCAGCGCACTGCCGAAGCCGTTCGGGCCGCAGGTGGCCTCGTAAGATACCAAGCACCTGATGCGGATCAGTTATTACGCTGGCTGGCTGGTCGGGACGACGTAGGGGCGGTGATATATATGCGAGGCTCGCACATCGCGACCGACCTTTGCGGCCCGTTGAATACCGCTGGAATACCCTGTTCCGAGGTTCAGACCTATAGGCAAGACCAGCTGTCCTTGTCGGCATCAGCGATCCGTATGCTTGAAGGGGAGGACGCCGCGATCCTTCCCCTTTTCTCGGCTCGGTCGGCGCGCTTGGTTGGGCATGCTATTGCGCAGCAGGGTCCGGGCCTCCATGTCATTACGATAAGCGACGCGGTGGCAAACGCATGGCGTGACATCACCGGCGGCACGTCCGAGGTCAGCGCTATGCCAACCGGAGATGCAATGGTCGACAAGATTGTCGCAGCACTTCGGTGTTGAGCCCGCTTGAGCGGGAACAGGTCGCAAGCTAAGCTGATACGGCACTTGTGTCGTATTTTAACAAGAGATTCGAAAGGTTTCGAAATTGGCCAAATCCCGCAAGCCTGCAAAGGACAAGCCAGAGAAGGTTGAAGACGCTGTTGTCATCGATGAAGCAACTGCATCGGAACCCGAAAGCAAAGAAGACGCCGTATCGATGCAAGATGAGGGTTCTCAGGAGGATACTGAGACATCGGAAACCACCCAAACTGACGATGGCGCCGATGAGTCCGAGGACGGTGTTAGTGATAAGGTAGATATGCCTGCAGAAGATGTGGCAGAGCCCGCAGGCGAAGTCGCCGACGCTGATCCTACACCCGCCCTGCCCCCGAAAAGCAGACCGTCTTTCATGCCTATGTTGCTGGGCGGTGCAATCGCGGCGGCACTTGGGTTTGGCGCGGCGCGTTACCCAGATCAGTGGCCGTTCGCAAACGAACCCGTTGTTGATCCTGTCGAAACCAAGCTTAGCGCAATCACCGAACGCCTAACCGGGGTAGAAACCACTACCGCCACGCAGTCGGACACATTGAAAACGATGCAGGCTGACACCGGTCTAGATCATCTGCGCGGCGAGATGAGCGGCGAATTGGACCAGATGCGAACTCAGTTTGAAGCGCTGTCGGGCAAACTGACCGATCTGGAAAATCGTGTTCATACCGTTGAAAAGCTGCCCCAGGGCTCCGGCATGGAGGCTGCAGCGGCAGCCGCTACTGCCTATGAACGGGAATTGCAGCAGATGCGTCAGATGTTGGATGCAGAACTTGCCAAGATTACGGATGCCAAAGACGACGCACAAAACTTGAAGACGGATGCCACAGCAACCGCGAAAGCGGCGGCGGCTCGCGCAGCAATGTCGAGGGTTTTGGCAGCATTGGACACCGGGCGCCCCTATAGTGATGCGCTGTTTGATCTGACCGAGAATGCCGGTGTTACAGCACCAGAGGCCCTAAGTGCATACGCGGAAACTGGCGTTTTGACGCTATCCGCTCTACAGGCAGAATTTCCCGCAGCCGCGCGCGCATCTCTTGATGCGTCTATCCGTGCATCGGTTTCAGACGGCACAATGGACCGTGTAGCCGCATTTTTCCGTACCCAGTTGGGAACGCGATCGCTGGAACCCAAGGAAGGCAACGACCCCGACGCCATCCTGTCGCGCGCCGAGGCTGCGTTGAAGGATGGACGTCTTGATGCCGTCTTGAACGAACTTGACGCCATGCCAGAGGCTGGCAAGCCGGCACTGAAAACATGGATGGCGCAAGCCAAGGCGCGGATGGATGCGCTTAATGCCGGGCAGACCCTGGCCCAGCAAGTGAACAGCAAGTAAGGACGCGCCGATGCTTTGGTCTCTTTTTAAGATTATTCTTTTCGTCGCTGTGATCGCGTTGTTGACGCTTGGTGCAGGTCAACTGATGGAAACCAGCGGCGGTATTCGCATCGCCATCGGCTCGACCGAGTTGAATTTGCAACCTCTGCAGGCAGTCATTGTCGGTGTCCTTTTGGTTCTGGCCATTTGGGTGGCAATCGTGCTGATAGGCTTGCTGATTGCATTCATCCGATTTGTGAACGGCGATGAGACGGCGATCTCGCGTTACTTCGATCGCTCGCGTGAGCGGAAAGGCTACGAGGCGTTGGCGGAAGGTATGATCGCCCTTGCCTCTGGTGAAGGGTCGACTGCGATGTCAAAAGCCAGTCGCGCCGAGAAGTATCTTCGCAGGCCTGAGCTGACCAACCTGCTAACCGCTCAAGCGGCCGAGATGTCTGGGGACAAGCGCAAAGCAAACGAGGTTTATCGCCGTTTGCTGCGTGACGAGCGCACCCAGTTTGTAGGCGTGCGTGGCATCATGAAACAAAAACTTGCCGAAGGGGATACCGAGACGGCAATGAAGTTGGCGCAAAAAGCTTTCGCCTTAAAACCACGGCATACCGAAACGCAGGATGTTCTGTTGGGCTTGCAGGCCCGTGATAGTGACTGGTCCGGTGCGCGTAAGACACTTGGTGCAAAGTTGAAATATGGCGCTTTACCTCGTGATGTTCATAAACGGCGCGACGCGGTTCTTGCCTTGTCTGAAGCCAAGGGCATTTTGAACGATGGCAATGATATTAAGGCCCGCGAAGCAGCGATCGAGGCAAATCGACTATCACCAGATTTGGTGCCAGCCGCTGTCATGGCTGCGCGCAGCTACATAGAGGATGGCAAACCCCGCTATGCGACTCGCGTGTTGACCAAAGCTTGGAGCGCGCAACCTCATCCCGAGCTGGCCGCAGCTTTCGCAGATATTGTACCGGATGAAACACCGACCGAACGCTTGAAACGGTTCCGTGCTCTGACCAAGCATCATGAGGGCGAGCCGGAAACACAAATGTTGAAGACCGAGTTGAATATCGCTGCTGAAGATTTCGCCAGTGCCCGCAAAGCGCTTGGATTCCTGCCAGACGATATCCCCAGCCAACGAGCTCTGACGCTTCTGGCAGCCATTGAACGTGGTGAGGGGGCTGACGATCAAACGGTACGCGCCCTTCTGGCACGCGCTGTAACCGCCCCTCGTGGTCCACAATGGGTATGTGATAACTGCAACTATGTGCACGAGGCGTGGACGCCGATCTGCGAGGCATGCAAGGGGTTCGACACACTCGCATGGAAGCCCGCGCCTGAAACCGAAAGCACGATGCAGGGGAGCGCTGGAATGCTGCCGATGATCGTCGGGGGCGCCGAAGAGATCAGTGAAGATGGAGGTGCACCTGACCAAGACGAGGCACCCGATGCTGAGGTCTTGGATGCTGAGGTTGTACAGTTGGATGCCGACGACACGCGCGAAGCCCCTGCGCCCACTTCTTAACAAGCCAAGCCGCTGCTACAGGTCAAATTCGGGTGCGAATTTCACTTGCACCGCTTCTGACTGACGTCTAAAAACTCGGACGCCGATGTGGTCACCAACTCGACAACGGTGCGCAAGCTGCCTCAATAGCTCAGCTGGTAGAGCAGGTCCTTCGTAAGGACAAGGTCGGGGGTTCGAGTCCCTCTTGAGGCACCACTCTCACTGCACACTTTATCTACACTCAGAGCCATCCGGATCTTTGTTGTTCGACGTGATTGCGTGGTCTGGCCGGGCGCTTCACCCCTAAACCCGTTGGCTCCTCATACCCCGCACCAACAAATAGCCCCTTCGAATGGGCGCTCGATATCCTAACACGACCTAAAACCTGATCGTTATTTGCCACTTCTGTTCGTGCGAGATAGACAGACAAAGACTGGTACTTGGTAAATGAGAGAGCAAATGCGTGGGTTTCTAATTGCAATCGCGGCAGCAGTGGCATTGGCGTCCTGCACAACCGGGACAACCGGCACTGGTGGCGGTGTCAATGTGTATCGTATATCGTCGGGAAAAACCTCGAAAATTCAGTATCGTATGCTGGATAGCATCAACTCGTTGCGTCAGGCTTCGGGCGCTGGACAGGTACAGCTAAATTCTCAGTTAACCGCAGCCGCAAAAACTCATGCACGCGACATGTCTGTGCAGAATCGCCCCTGGCACTTTGGGTCAGATGGATCATCACCAATCGATCGCGCGCGTCGGGCCGGTTATCAGGGTATTTTCATGGGCGAGAATATCTCTGAAACATTTGAGACCGAACTTCAAACCCTCTCGGCTTGGATGAATCAACCAGATACTCGGCGCACCATCCTTGACCCGCGTGCACGTAACATCGGCTTTTCCTGGTTCCAGGAAAAAAGTGGCAAAATTTGGTGGGTGCTTGAAACAGGTGCCTAACGGGCAATCCTCATGGATTGATGTCGATCACAGTGCCCAGCCGAACCATCGTGAAAATTTCGCGCATTTCGCGGTTACTGACTGATATACAACCAGCGGTCCAATCGGGTCCATCTCGGTCCTGAGCACGTCGTCCGCCGTGAATGAAGATCTGCCCACCCGGCTTACGACCGGCGGCGGCGGCGGCCTCGACGTTTTGTCGGTTCGGATATGAAATGCCAATCGACAAATAGAATGCACTTTTCGGATTGCGGCGATCAATCACATATCGCCCCTCCGGTGTTTTGCCGTCGCCTTCGAACTCCTTGGCGCCCTCAGGGGCAAAACCAAGGTCAATTCGGTAGCTTTTCAAGATCTCGGTGCCATGCATAAGGTACATCTTTCGCGCACCTTTGTTCACGATGATCTGCGTTACCTCGGGCCCGTCATATTGGTATCGTTTCGGGCCGCATGAAGCCATGAAGACCAAAGACAGAATGGCAAGGATCGTTGTCAGGGATTTCATCAGAAGTCACACACTGCTCTGTTTTGGATTCTGTTTTTCCGCCATCGTAGTTGAGTGCGGCAACAAAACAAGCCAAATTGGCCTGCTATCGCGCTATCGGCGAAACTGATCCCTTTGTCATGATTTGGTAAAGCTGCCGACTTGTTCAATGTGGGTGGACCAGCGGAACTGATCGACCACCTGCACCCAATTCAGATCATATCCAGCATCACACAGCGCCTTGGCGTCTCGTGCAAACGTCACCGCATTACATGACACCATCGCGATCCGCGCAACATCAGATGCTGCTAGTGTTTCTATCTGCGCTGCAGCGCCAGCACGGGGCGGGTCAATGACCGCTGCATCAAAACGGGCCAAATCCTCTTCCATAAGCGGGTTGCGAAACAGGTCGCGCACCTCGGTGGTGACATGCTTTAGCCCCCGCGAATTTCGCCAAGCCAACGCCAGTGCATCCAACATCTCACCTGCGCCTTCAACGGCATGAATCTCGGCAGTCTGTGCCAGCGGCAAAGCAAATGTCCCGCAGCCAGCAAACAAGTCCACAACTTGTTTTGCATCGCCGACAATGTCGGACACGGCCGTTAGCAAAGCATTCTCACCTTCCCGCGTGGCCTGCAAAAAAGAGCCTGAGGGTGGGACAACAGACACCGCCCCAAACCTCTGAACCGGGGGCGTTTCGACCGCGATCACTTCGCCGTTCCAAGCCAAACGAGCGAACCCAAATTTATGCAACGCTTGGGCTAGGTTAGTCTCTAACTCGCGGTTAAGCGGCTTTCCATTTGAAACGGTGACATCCAGCCCTGCCGTGGATTGAACCACATTGATGGACAGCTCTCCTTTTCGCGACGCTCCAATTTGCGCCAATTCCGATAGGGCAGGTAACCCAGCCAAAATATCAGGATGCAGCAACCGACACCCATCAACGGCGGTGATCGCGTCCGACTTACGCCCATGAAACCCAATAACCGCGCCTTTCTTGCCCCGCCGCGCAGAAAGGACAGCACGACGGCGAGATTGCGCAGGCGAGGTTTGTGTGGCGCGAAACTCCGGCGCCAAACCGTGTGCTGCCAGAGCGGCTCGTACTACGTCGGTCTTCCAATCTTTGACAAACCCATCCGAAGCATGAAGAAGCGAACAACCCCCACAGGAATTATAGTGCCTGCACGGGGCCTTCACCCGATCTGGCGACGGCCTGACAATCCAGGGCGCAGCAATCCGACCTTCAACCACATCACCGGCAATTTCTTCCCCCGGCAAACACCGCGCAGCATAGATAGGGCCAGGTGCAATCCCATCCCCAAGGTGCCCAAGACGCTCGATGACGTAGGTTTCGGTCATGCTAGCAGCTCCTCTCGGCTCAGGCGGAATCCTGACGAGATCCAATCTCCTTCAAGTCGTCGCAGCTCCTCGCCCAGCGCAGGCCCCGAATACTTGCTCATCAGATCGGAAGGTCGGACGGGAAACACAGCGGAGGTCCCAATTTCGACATCTGCGTCAACCGATATGTCTAGGTCAGTGCCCGCCAGAGTCGCACGAAGTAGCAAAACATCGATCGCGACGTCTCGCCCATGCCGGTAGGCCAACTCCCCCGCTTCTCTCTGTGACCCAATTTCGTCGCGCAACAACGAAAGCGCTGCGCCCTGACGTTTCGACAATCGAAGGCGGGCCGCGACATCTTCGCCGCCCAGGACAGCCAACCTGCGGATCGCATCGGGGGACCGACCGGCCTCAAGATGAACAAGTACAGAAAGGAAGGATGGATCCGCACCCGGCAAAACCGCAGACAAGACCCCGCTTTGTGCCATAGTGGCAACTGCCGTTGACGGATCCGGCGCGGATAGGAGCTTTACAATTTCGGCACCGACCCGCTCCCGCGACAAAGTCTCTAATCCACCTATATTTGACGAAACAGCCGCGAGTCCTTCGGGATCAATTCCCGCAGCAGGGTCACCGTACCAAGCATGAAATCGAAAGAACCTCAGCGTCCTAAGATAATCTTCTCGTATCCGCTCATCCGCGCTCTCGATAAATCGCACCCGGCGGGCCAGAAGGTCTGGTAGCCCCCCCAAAGGATCAACCACGTCACCCGCAGGTGTTGCATAAAGCGCGTTCATAGTGAAATCCCGCCGCCGCGCGTCATCCGAAAGGCTGTCCGAAAAGGCAACGACAGCGCGGCGCCCATCGGTCTCAACGTCCTTGCGAAAACTTGTCACTTCCAGGCCTTCGCCATGGGCCACAACGGTAATCGTCCCATGATCAATACCGGTGGGGACAGTTCGCAGCCCGGCATCTGCGGCGGCCTTTATTATTTGATCGGGTCGGGCGTTTGTCGACAAGTCGAGATCCGAGATCGACATCCCCAATAGATCGTTTCGTACGCAACCGCCTACAAAATACACCTCGTACCCCGCACTTTGCAGGGCCGAACACACAGACCGGGCCGCTTTGCCCTTAATCCACTCGCCATTGACCCTGTTCACTGCGGCATCCTTTCGGCAAAGGCGCGCAACATACGCGCAGTCGCACCCCAAATGTAGTACGGCCCATATGGCACCGTCTCATACATCCGCATCTGCCCTTGCCAATATCGCCCTTGTTGGCTGAATTTGGCAAGGTTAGTCACATGATCTAGGGGAACAAGGAACACCTCATCAACTTCACCCGTCTCGGCAATAATATCAAAATCTTCCCCGATAAGGCCCACAACCGGCACAACTGAAAAACCAGTGACCGTCTCGTGCGGCGGCAACTGTCCCAAGATCTGCACGATATTCGACGGCAATCCGATCTCTTCATGTGCCTCCCGAAGCGCTGTTGCATCGGCGCTAATGTCACCTTTGTCGGCCTTCCCCCCGGGAAACGCGATCTGACCTGGATGATGCTTCAACGCCGAGGACCGCTTGGTCAGGATCACCTGCAGCTGACCGTCCCTGAAGATCAGAGGCACCAGCACCGCAGCTGGCCTTAACCCAGACGGCTTTACACGCCGTAAATCCTGATGAAGGTCAAAATCTGAGCTTCCCTCACCCGGCAAGGCAAGGGCAGTTTCAATGATTTCAAGCCGGTCAGTCACCCGCGCGATCCGAACCCACTGCATCCTTACCCAACGTCGCCGGGTCGAGGTCATAATGGGCACCGCAAAACTGACAATCCGCCGTCACGCGACCTTCGTCGGTCGTCATGTGACCAAGGTCACGGGCGGAATAGATCGACAAGCTTTCGCGTACACGCTCCTCTGAACATGGGCAGCCAAAGGCGACCGGCTGGGCGTCAAAAACACGCGGCGCTTCTTCGTGGAATAGGCGTACAAGCAATTCTGTCGGCTGAACAGACGGCCCCACCAGCTCCAATTCTTCGACGGAGTCCAAGAGAATGTTCACCCGGTTCCAGTTTTCCGCATCGTCACCATCAAGCAAATCCCGAGGCGCCAACAAGCCGCCATCGCCTGAACCACCTTCACCCGTCACTTGTGGGGAAGCCTTGGGCATATGTTGCAACATGATCCCACCGGCGCGCCAAGTTTCTTCCCCACCGGCCCATGTGGACTTTCCAAATGTCAGGTGGAAGCGCGTCGGCAGCTGTTCAGATTGTGCGAAATACGCCTTTGCGCAATCGGCCAGAGATTGGCCAGCAATCGGAGTAATTCCGGTATAGGGCTGCTGCTTGCTTCCCTGGTGGATCAGAATGGCGAATTGCCCCTTGCCGATTTGCGGAAATCCGGGCCCATCAGGGTCCAACCGATCTTCGTCAAAACTGGCATATGCCCGTATGGTTGCTGGCTCGCCCTCGCTGGCGGGGGCATAGTAATCCGTCGCGATCAACCGAGCGGGGCCATCACCACGAATTTGAAGCGACAACTTCCAGTTCATCTTGATGGTCTGCCCAATCATCGCGGTCAGCATTGCGGCTTCTGCCACCAACGCTTCAATCGCGGGCGGGTATTTGTGCTGAGACAGGATCGTGTCCAACGTGCCATCCAGCCGAAGCACCCGGCCTCGAATATCACTATGGTCTAGTTGAAATGGCAGGATGGTATCATCCCAGGCTATTTGATTTCCGGTCGTCATGGGGTTTCCTATCAGCGTTCAGCTTGGCATACCGCGTCTATATGGTAGCGGCAACCGAAGGAAAAAGGGGCTATGCGAAGATTTGGTGACCCTCGTAGGCAGGACCGCAAGTATACTTTGCGACCGGGCGCCTATGCCATTCTTCTACGCGGGGACGAAATGCTGATCACGCATCAGTCCGGTGAGTTTGACGAATATCAGCTGCCGGGCGGAGGAATCGACTCCGGAGAAACCGGATCTGTCGCCCTGCACCGAGAAGTGATGGAGGAAACGGGCTGGAAAATATCGCGCCCTACGCGGATCGGTGCCTACCGTCGCTTCACCTACATGCCAGAATACGATCTATGGGCCGAAAAGATTTGCCATATCTTTGCGGCTCGGCCGGTGCGTAAAATTGGACCGCCCCTTGAGCCTGATCATGAAGCGATATGGACCGATGCAGGGACCGCCTGCCGCATCCTGTGCAATAGCGGCGACCGACATTTTGTTTCGCGCTATTTCCGCCTGGGCAAATAAGTGACCATGACGCAAGACAAGTCATCACCCAGGTCTTGCCCACCGGAAAACTGATCGAGGTCCCACACCAGTGAATCGAACAAAGCCTCGTTGGTTAAAAGATTGTTATTATTGAGTATGGTCGCAAACCCGTCCTCGTCCAACATCTGCCCGGCCTCATTCTCGCATTCGGTGAACCCGTCCGAGTAGAAGATCAGACGCTCTCCTGGCTTGAGCCGCAAATGTTGGCGTCCGAACTGCGCATCAGCTATCAAGCCAATGGGCATCCCGCCATCACCTACGAACGAGGCACCTTGCTGATCGGGAAGCAAGACGGCATTCGGGTGACCGCACTGCGCCATTTCGACATCCCCGGAACTCAGATCAAGATAGCCAAAAAGCATCGTGAAGTAATGTTCGGACTTAATGTCGTTTAGCAAAAGTGAGTTAAGTTCTTCCGCTACAATTTCTGGTGGGCGACAGCCGTAAGATCCATTCTCTTCCAACTCTAGTGCTATGTTATGTGTTGGGGAGCCATCCGAAAAATAGGACGCCAACCGTGCCGTCAAAAGCGCAGACGCGATACCATGCCCCGAAACATCGATAGAGTAGAATGCCATTTTCTCCGGCCCAGCATCAAAGAAACCGACCAAATCTCCGCCCACATGTCCGCAAGGTTTGAGCATAAGAGATACCTCAGCCGCACCAAAATCCCGATATTTTTCCCGAACAAGGGATTGCTGCATCTTCCGAGCTTCAACCAAATCCCGATCAAGCGAGTCATAAAGGGTCTGAATTTCATCCAACGTGGAGCTAACCAAGCGGTTCTTGTCTTGAAGCTCCCTCTCCATCGACAGTATGCGGCCGCCTGCGTTGATGCGTGCTCGCAATTCGTCCGGATTAACCGGCTTTGCCAGGAAATCATCTGCGCCAACATCAAGCCCCTGCGCGACCGCACCCTTGTCCGTCTTCGACGTCAAAAGGATAAAGTAGACATAACTTGCGTGCGGAAGCTCCCGAAACGCCTTGCACAGCCCCAACCCATCAAGGCCCGGCATCATCCAATCGCTAAGAATCAGGTCAAAATGCTCATTCTTGCAGGTTTCCAATGCTTCATCGCCTGAAGCAGCCTCGGTTACCTCATAGCCTTGGCGGGTCAGAGACGACGTCAGTATGCGACGTTGTGCCCGGCTGTCATCGACGACAAGAATTCGACGAACCGGATTCTCGGGCGGGTCCGTCAGTACTGCATCCTGCGAATAGTCATCGTTTTCAATGTGTACGCTTGCGGCGATCAAACCGAATCCTCACCAGAATAATGCTGTTGTAGCAATCAGTAAGACATTGGATTTAACAGCCGCTTAAAAGTAAAAATCTACGCATTCTTCGATGCTTACGACTTATTAACCGCCTGTACATACAGTCGGGTCATCTCTGCGGGAGGTTTGGATGATAAACTGGGATCGTGTGAACGAACTGAAAACCGAAATCGGTGAAGAAGACTTCGCCGAAGTTGCTGAATTGTTTCTAGAGGAAGTCGAAGAAGTCATTGCACGCTTGAAATCAACGCCCAAACCCGCGCTGTTCGAGCAAGACATGCATTTTCTAAAAAGCTCTTCTTTGAATCTCGGGTTTGAATCACTTTCAAAGCTATGTGGTGATGGTGAGCGTGAAGCTGCGGCCGGAAACTATGATGCCGTCCCGCTTACACCCGTCTTTCAAACCTATGACGCATCTAAAGAGGCGTTCATATCTGGTGCCTGAGCCCGGGATTAGACGACAAACTCTGCTATCGTTTCATCATTGGTAATGTCGGAATAAACGAATCCGCCCTCATCAAGTCGCGAGAAAAGAGTTTCAAAATTCTCGGGGCTGGCTGTTTCAATACCTATAAGGACGGATCCAAAGTTCCGCGCGCTTTTTTTCAGGTACTCGAAACGTGCGATGTTGTCATCCGGTCCAAGAATTTGAAGAAAATCCTTCAACGCACCGGGACGCTGAGGGAGCCGTAATAGAAAGTACTTCTTCACGCCGATATATCGTTGACTGCGTTCTTTAACTTCGGGAAGGCGCTCGAAGTCGAAGTTCCCACCAGAGGTAACACATACCACCGTTTTGCCCACAACCTCTGTATGCAGATCTTTCAGCACATCAACCGACATCGCGCCTGCTGGTTCTAGAACCACACCTTCAACATTCAGCATATCCAGAATGGTCGAACAAATACGATCCTCTGGGACGGCCAACACATGATCAACATTTGTGTCCTTCAACACCTCAAATGTCAGATCGCCAATCTGTGCCACCGCAGCCCCATCAACAAAGTTATCGACATGATCAAGCTTTACTGGATGCCCGGCATCCAACGCTGCCCTTAGACTTTTGCCGCCTGATGGTTCAACATATCGTATGTCTGATTTCGGCGCGGCTGATTGCTGATACTGCGTGATACCTGCCGACAATCCGCCTCCGCCGACTGGGAGGATTACCATATCTGGCGCACGGCCCATTTGGTCCGCAATCTCGGCTGCAACACTTGCCTGACCTTCTATTACGTCCAGATCATCAAAGGGCGACAGAAAGTGACCTCCAGCGTCACGGCAGAACGCCTGCGCCTCGGCCAACGTGTCATCAAAATAGTCACCAATCAGGCGGATTTCCACATTATCTCCACCGAACATACGTGTCTTGGCAATCTTCTGTTGTGGTGTGGTGACCGGCATAAACACGACGCCTTTTACGTCGAAATGTCGACAAACATACGCGACGCCTTGCGCATGATTTCCGGCTGAGGCGCAAACGAAAAGGTTCTGGTCGGGTTTTCGCGCGCGCGCTTTCGCCATCGCGTTCAACGCACCACGCAGTTTGTAGCTGCGAACCGGGCTTAGATCCTCGCGCTTCAACCAAATATCGGCGTCATAGATACCCGATAGGTGATCATTCCGTTGAAGCGGTGTCGCTGAGAACAACGTACGCATCAACGTCTCGGCGGTGCGGGCTTTTTCGATGAAATCGCTCATGAGGAATGTCTGGCGCAGCGGCCGCCCTTTGGCAAGAGTGGCCAGTGGCAATCATCGCATCACAGCGTCAGTTCGCGGCCTTCGACATAATGCCCATATAACGTGGTCATATAGCTTATTTGCAAAAGCATCAGGAACCAGGTGAAGAGCAGGTAGATCGGAACAACTAGCACTAAACCGGCTGTCTTCAGCGCCATAACGATCAAAGAGACGACCACGCCAAACACAACCAAGAACAACAGCATGATAAGCATGAAGCCAATGATTGGCTTCGAAGCTCCACGCGTCGCACGCCAGGCTTCGGTCAGGCTTAATCTGTTGGAAACGGCGCGGGATACGAGCACGGGAGACAGCCGCGACAGAACCACGACGATGACGAACATCGTCACAACGCCTGCCAACGCGAGCAGAGCCACCGTTGCGGGGCTAAACGTATCACCACCTTCTACGCCAACGGCAACCGTCACAAAAAAGAAAATCAACGGCAGTATCAGAACAATATAGATCAGCCCAAGCACGACAATCCAAAGAATATAGAACATTACCTCGCGCCCATGAAAGTGGGGCAGCCATCCACCGTTATGCTCCTCCAGTAGCACAAAACGGTGCCATGCCACGGCCACCCACGCGCCAAGAAATAACGTTGTAAACGATGGTATATAACTCGCAAATACTGATATAGCGGTACCTTGGTTTGCGACAACCGCCGCCTTGGCTCCCATCCAGACGATCATACCGACTTGCAACGCCAGCGACACCAGAAACAACACAAGCGATATCCGCATCGCTGTTCCGATATTTCTTTCGATCATTCCAAATGAATGTTTCAACAGTTGAGAACCAGTCATAATCACTCCGTAAATTCACGTTTCGAGGCTGCAAATCACAGAACGGCAGGCCGTGCAACCTCTGGTGGTTCTTACCGTTTCGTCACAACGCTTGCCCCGCCTTGAAAAAAAGGCTAATCGCGCAGCGTTACATCGGAAAGGAAACAGAATGTCCGCGCCTAAGAAAGTTGTCCTGGCCTATTCCGGCGGTCTTGATACTTCGATCATCCTGAAATGGCTGCAAACCGAATATGGTTGCGAGGTGATCACCTTCACCGCTGACCTTGGTCAGGGTGAAGAGCTGGAGCCAGCACGCAAAAAGGCAGAGATGCTGGGCATCAAGCCCGAGAACATCCATATCGAAGACCTGCGCGAAGAATTCGTGCGCGATTATGTGTTTCCGATGTTCCGCGCAAATGCTCAGTACGAGGGCCTTTATCTACTAGGCACATCAATCGCACGGCCGCTGATTTCGAAGCGGCTTGTTGAACTGGCGGAAGAGCACGGCGCAGACGCGGTCAGCCATGGCGCGACCGGCAAGGGCAACGATCAGGTGCGGTTCGAATTGGCGGCCTATGCGTTGAACCCCGAAATTCAGGTGATCGCGCCTTGGCGTGAGTGGGACCTTGGATCACGGACGCGGCTGTTGGAATTTGCTGAACAACACCAGATCCCAGTTGCCAAAGATAAACGTGGTGAAGCTCCGTTCTCGGTTGATGCAAACCTTCTGCACACCTCGTCCGAGGGCAAGGTTTTGGAAGATCCCGCCGTAGACGCGCCTGATTACGTCTATCAGCGCAGCGTACATCCCGAGGATGCGCCGGACACGCCGGAGTTCATCGAGATTGAGTTCGAGAAGGGCGATCCTGTTGCCATCAACGGCAAGCAAATGTCGCCCGCAACGATCCTGACCGAGCTGAACGAATACGGCCGCAAACACGGAATTGGCCGCCTTGATCTGGTGGAAGGCCGCTATGTCGGCATGAAATCGCGCGGCATTTACGAGACCCCAGGCGGTACGATCCTTCTGGATGCTCACCGCGGGATCGAAAGCATCACCATGGATCGCGGTGCGATGCACCTGAAAGACGAGCTGATGCCGAAATACGCAGAGCTGATCTATAACGGCTACTGGTTCAGCCCCGAGCGTGAGATGCTGCAAGCGGCCATTGACGCCAGCCAAGATCACGTGACCGGCACCGTTCGCATGAAACTCTACAAAGGTTTGGCCCGCGTGGTTGGCCGCTGGTCTGATCATTCGCTCTATTCCGAAGAGCACGTGACCTTCGAAGAAGACATGGGCGCCTACGACCAGACCGACGCGGCTGGCTTCATTCAGCTGAACGCCCTGCGTCTGAAACTGATCGCGATGCGCAACCGCCGCTTCAAATAAGTTCGCGCCACGTCATTGTGGACCACATCAAAGCGCCCTCGTATCACACGGGGGCTTTTTCATATGAGGTCCCCCATGCCCCTGACACCAATTGCCGAAAAGATTCAACGTGGCTTGCAAAAGCGACCTTTCGAAGAAAGCTTGAAGCTGGATTGCGGCGAGGACGGCGTGATCGTCCTAAAAGATGGCGCTATGGTGCGTGAAGATCAGGAGACGGCCTGCACAATCTCGATGACGCGCGACAACCTTGAGAAGCTTGTCAAAGGCAAGTTGAACCCGGTCACGGCCTTCGCCATGGGTAAAATCAAAGTGTCGGGCGACGTCTCGATTGCGATGCGCCTGGGGCAGATATTGAGGGGTTAGATCGACCCTATTTCTGCCAGAAATGCATCAACTTCGATCCGCGTCGGCATTGCATCCGCCGTTCCGTGCCGGGTGACCTGTATCGCTGACGCGGCCGCCCCCAGACGCATGGCATCGCCCGCCTCCAGACCTTGATCAAGCCCCGCCACAACGTATCCGATAAAGCAATCTCCGGCGCCGGTCGTATCAACCGGATCGACCTTAAAGGCTGGAACGTCGATCTGCTCACCAGTTGCATTGAAGCGCCAGCTCGCACCATCGGCCCCGCGCGTAATAAGCAGTTCGGGGACATCTATCTGTTCAATATTGACACCCAGAGCCTGCGACAACTGCCGAGCCTCGACTTCGTTCACCACCAAAAGATCCGTTACAGGTAGCATCCGGGCAGCCATTTTCGCCGAGAACGGTGCGGCAGAATAGACCACGAATGCCCCCTTTGAGCGCGCGAGGCACGCAGCCTCGAACGTCATGTTGGTCTCGTTCTGCAAGATCAGCGTATCATCGTGCCCGGCCTGCTCAAGCGCGTCGGTGACTTGCGCATCCATGATCGCATGGTTGGCGCCGGCAAACAGGACGATCATATTTTCACCCTCTGCATCCACACATATATTTGCATGACCCGTTGCTGCATCGACGGTTAACAGATCGCTCGTATCGACCCCAGCTTCATCTAGCCTGGCTTTACACCACGCCCCTTCCTGACCGACCGCGCCGATATGCTTTATCGGTGCGCCGGCCATCGCTGCAGCAATGGATTGGTTGGCGCCCTTCCCACCCAATCCAACGTGATGATCGACGGAAGCCAGTGTTTCGCCGGGCTTTGGCAAATGCTCAACCTCATAGAAATTGTCGATATTGATTGAACCAAGGTTATAGATCGCCACTTGTGCCTCCTGTTTTGGGCGAAGCCTATTGCGCTGGACAGGGATCACAAGGGAAAGCTAGGCTGAAACGGGATTTGCTTGGCCGAAAATAGACCTTCAGGCCCCAGAATTCCGCTTGTATACCGTTGTATACCAATGTATGCCGCCATCATCAGCGGCAAACGCGTAAAAAGAGGCATGGAGACAGTCATGACGAAAATTCAAGCTACACTTATTCCGGGCGACGGTATCGGGCCAGAAATCACTGAAGCCGTCACTGCCATTCTTGATCACATGGGCAGCCCGTTCGAATGGGACGTACAGCAAGCGGGTATGACAGCGTTCGATGCTGTCGGAACGCCTTTGCCAGACGCGACGCTGGACAGCATCAAGCGCACCAAGCTGGCCTTAAAAGGCCCGCTGACCACGCCGGTCGGCGGTGGTTTCAAGTCGATCAACCTTCAACTGCGCCAAGCGTTTGAGCTTTACGCCAACGTCCGCCCAACCCAAACCATCAAGACAGACGGACGCTACGACAACATCGATATGGTGATTTTCCGCGAGAACCTCGAAGGATATTACATCGCCGACGAAGGGTATCAGGAACATAATGGCGATCCTGAAGGCAAAGTCTTCTCGACCGGGTACAACACCAAAGCTGAAGCCCGCCGTATTACCCGCGCCGCGTTTGAATATGCGGTGGCCAACGGTCGTAAGAAGGTCACCATCGTACACAAGGCGAACATTCTGAAACTGCTCTCGGGCATGTTTTTGGAAGAGGCGCGTGACGTCGCAAAAGAATATGAGGGGCGCGTAGAATGCGATGAACGCATTGTTGATGCCTGCGCCATGCAAATGGTTATGTATCCAGATGCGTTTGACGTAATAGTTACCACGAACCTGTTTGGCGACATCCTGTCCGACCTCGCGGCCGGATTGGTTGGGGGGCTAGGATTGGCTCCGGGCGCAAACATTGGCGACAATGCAGCGATCTTCGAGGCCGTACACGGCTCTGCCCCCGACATAGCGGGCCAGCAAAAAGCCAACCCCTGCGCTTTCGCAATGGCGGCCGAAATGATGTTAGAGCATGTAGGCCTGACCAGTGATGCAAAACGGTTGAAAACGGCTATAATAGACACTGTTCAAGCGAAAGATCGCGTGACGCCCGACCTTGGCGGCACTGGCAACACAATGTCGATTGCCGAGGCGATCATTGACCGTCTGTAATCACGACACATTACGGATTGGGGTCGCAGCTTAGCCTGCGACCCTTTTTCTTCGAACTGTTAGCGCTCAGCCCTTTTTTTCCTTGTCTTCTTTGTGTATGGGAGGGGTGAATTCTCACCTTCCAGCGGCAACGCGCCACAGCCCGTCCCTGGAACCTTCAGCGAAAAAAGGGGTGTTCTAACATGACCGACACATCGCAACCCGACATTCTGTATACAATTGTAGACGAAGCGCCCGAACTGGCCAGCGCCTCGTTCCTGCCGATCATCAAACGCTTTGCCTCGGCGGCTGGCGTTTCGGTTGGAACCAAGGATATTTCACTGGCTGCCCGCATCATCTCGGCATTCCCAGAGAGCCTGACAGACGCCCAGCGCCAGTCCGATGATCTGGCAGAGCTTGGCAAGCTGGTGAAAACGCCAGATGCAAATGTCATTAAGCTACCCAACATCTCAGCCTCTGTCCCGCAGCTCGTCGCCGCAATCGAAGAGCTACAGTCACAGGGCTATAGCCTGCCAGATTATCCCGAAGAACCGAAGACTGACGATGAGAAGGCGATCCGCGCACGCTTTGACGCCATCAAAGGTTCGGCTGTTAACCCCGTTCTGCGTGAAGGTAACTCTGACCGACGGGCCGCGAAGGCCGTTAAGAACTTCGCGCAGAAGCACCCTCATTCGATGGGGGAATGGTCCGCCGACAGCAAAACCAAAGTGTCGTCTATGCTGGGCAACGATTTCTATGCGAATGAAAAATCCGCGACGATCACTGCCGCCCAAGCCGGTGATGCAAGGATCGAGTTCGTTGGCAAAGATGGCTCAACAACAGTTCTGAAAGACGCTTGGCCACTTGAAGAAGGCGCAATCGCGGACGCGACATTTATGTCTGCCAAAGCGCTAGAGGCTTTTCTGGCCGACGCCATCGAAGACACCAAGAAAGACGGCACTATGTTCTCGTTGCACATGAAGGCAACGATGATGAAGGTGTCGGACCCGATCATCTTTGGCCACGCCGTCAAAACATGGCTTGCCCCTGTGTTCGACAAGTTCGGCGACAAGCTGGATGCGTTGGGCGTAAATCCGAATTCTGGCATGGGCGACCTGCTGGAACGTGTCGCAGACGACGCCGAAATTATGGCCGCAATCGCGGACGTGAATGCCTCGCGCCCATCGATGTACATGGTGGATTCCGACAAGGGTATCACCAACCTGCATGTCCCTTCAGACGTTATCATCGATGCCTCGATGCCAGCCGTGATCCGCGCAGGCGGCAAGGGCTGGGACCAGACCGGCGCTAAAGGCGACACGAATTGCGTCATCCCAGATCGCTGCTATTCGACCATCTATGATGAATCGATCAAGTTCTTCAAAAAGAATGGCGCGCTGAACCCCGCCACCGCCGGTGCGGTGGCTAATGTGGGTCTAATGGCGCAGAAAGCCGAAGAATACGGTTCGCACCCAACAACATTTGAAGCACCCGCAGATGGTGAAATTCGCGTTGTTCTGGCCAATGGCGACACGCTCCACACGCACGCGGTCGAGGCTGGAGATATCTGGCGCGCTTGCACCGTTAAGAAAGCGCCGATTGAAAACTGGATCCAACTTGCACTTGACCGCCAACGCCTGACAGGGTCCGAGGCGATCTTCTGGCTGGACACAAACCGTGCCCATGACGCCGAACTGATCAAGTATGTTCAACCCGCGCTGGACGCTGCGGGCAAGGCGGATCTGTTCCAGATCATGGCCCCTCGTGAAGCAACGGCACAGTCGCTTGCCACCATCACAGCAGGGAATGACAGCATCGCGATTACTGGCAATGTGCTGCGCGACTACCTGACCGACCTGTTCCCGATCCTGGAACTCGGCACATCGGCCAAGATGTTGTCGATCGTGAAGCTGATGCAGGGCGGCGGGCTGTTTGAAACCGGCGCCGGTGGCTCAGCACCCAAGCACGTTCAGCAATTGGTCGAAGAAAACCACTTGCGTTGGGACAGCATGGGCGAGTTTTGCGCGCTGGGCGAAAGCCTGAACTTCCTTGCGGACGTGAAAGGCAACGCCAAAGCCGGTGTTCTTGGCGCGGCGGCCGAGCAAGCCACGCAAGGCATCCTTGATAACAATCGCTCGCCCAGCCGCAAGGTCGGAGAGCCCGACAACCGCGCCAGCCACTACTGGTTTGCGCGGTACTGGGCTGAAGCACTTGCTGCCCAGTCGGATGACGCGGAACTGTCAGCAGAGTTTGCACCGATTGCCACGGCTCTGGCGGATGGCGAGACCGCAATCCTGGCGGAACTGGCGGCTGTTCAAGGCCCAGCGGCGGACATTGGCGGTTACTACCGTCCAAGCATCGAGTTGAAGGCCAAAATCATGAGGCCCAGCGCCACACTAAACGCGATCATTGGTTGATCTGCTTGAACTTAACACTGGACGCCCCGACAGGATTTCTGTGGGGGCGTCTTCTATTTCCGTCCCCGAAGAACCGACGCTTCCAACAACTCCTCACGAGTGGGAAACCAGATTGATGGGTTTGGTTGATCATACATACGTTTCGCGAATGCGTCGGTTACGCCTTGCTGAACGAAGAATGCGCGATCACGATCTTGTTCTGCTTCGACATCGAACTGCGGCAGTTGCGCCGCGTTAAGCAGAGCGTAGCCGTGAAACCCCAGCCGTGCATCAGGCGCTGCGGTGCGTCCCCGACCAGCAACGAACACCAGTGTACAGGCAGAGCTGCAATCACCCGCAGCATGAGTGTCTAATTCCGCCGAAAAGATCTGTTGTGCCACCCCCCGCGCTTCAAAAATATTGCCGCCGGGGCTGGTTAGTGTAACGGTTTCTAGCTGCGGATTCTCTGCAATCAAGTTTGCAATGCGCTTGGTTACGCCATGCGTAAACTCACCCTCAAAGGTCAGAACCTTTCCGTTGTCACCAACGTCCAATGCATACTGCGCCGCGCGCAGCCTCTCCATCTTTGATGAAAAGAGTTCTTCCTCGGGCGGTGGGTTTGCCGCCAATACAAGACCCCACCATTGAGACAGGGTAATGAACACGGCGACCACCAACGCGATTATCCCGCCCCAAAGCGGCATCATAGAGCTTGACCCAGATAAGCTTCGCTCTGACGCCCGAAAATAGCCAATGCTTTGCCACGTGAGCACAACAAGATCGAACGCAATCGCCGCTTAAAGCAGGATCTTTGGCAACGGTTGCGCCCAAGTCAGCGCTGCCAAAGCACCATAGATAACCACGCGCAGCGCGACCCCGTTCAGCCAAAATGAACGGACCAGCGACTGTTCGCCACGCCAATGAGTCATCAGATAGGCCATGCCTTAGACTAGGGGCGCGGGCTATCGCTGGTCAAACGGCGGCTTAGCTTACTTTTCGCCCAGCCGTGCGGCGGCCAGAACGGCCATGTTCAAAATGTCGTTCGAGGTCGAATTGGTCGAACAAATCTGGATCGGCTGATCAATGCCAGACAGGATCGGCCCAATGACCGTCGCACCCGCCAGTTCTTGCATCATCTTGACCGAAATCGACGCCGAGTGACGCGCCGGAACAACCAAAATATTTGCTGGGCCTGACAAGCGACAGAACGGGTACTGCGCCATCACATCAGCGTTCAACGCTACGTCGGCCGTCATCTCTCCGTCAAACTCGAAATCGACGCCCCGCGCCTCAAGGATGGCGGGCGCTTCGTGCATCTTTTCGGCCCGCTCGGAAATAGGGTACCCGAAAGTCGAGAAGCTAACGAACGCGACACGAGGCTCTAGTCCAAGCCCGCGCGCGACGGTGGCAGCGCGTTCGGCGATGTTCGCCAAATCTTCTGTTTCGGGCCACTCATGCACCAGCGTGTCTGCGATCAGAACGATCCGGCCCTTGTGCAAAACCGCGGTCACCCCAACCGCCCCATCGCTCGCGCGGGCATCAAACACGTGATTGATGCGATCAAGCACATAGGCAGATTTTCGTGTTGCACCGGTGATTAGACCATCACCGTGGCCATGCGCCAGCATCAGGGATGCAAACACATGTCGATCCCTTGCCGCCAGCCGGTGGATGTCCTGACGGTCGAACCCCTTGCGTTGCAGCCTTTCATACAGAAACGACTTATAAGCATCCAATTCGTCCGTATTGGCGGCGTTCACCACGCGAAGCTCACGCACTGCATCGCCCAGACCTTCGGCCTCCAGCTTGGATTTCACATCATCTTCGCGCCCAACGATCAGTGCCCGGCCATATCCATTTCGCTGATACTGAACAGCTGCCCGCAGAGCCTGCGGATTATCACCCTCGGCGAAAATCATAGTCGCTTGGTTCTTCCGCGCCCGAGCCGTAATTCCCCGCAGGATCGAAGCCGTCGGATCCATCCGGGCCTTCAGGCTTTGTTCATAGCCGTCCATATCGATAATCGGGCGGCGCGCAACGCCGGTATCCATCCCGGCCCGCGCGACTGCCGGCGGAATTGTGTGGATCAAACGAGGATCAAAAGGTGTGGGAATAATATAGTCGCGACCAAAGGTCAGCTTTTTACCGTAGGCCATGGCAACTTCGTCAGGCACATCCTCGCGCGCCAATTCGGCCAAAGCGCGCGCGCAGGCTATCTTCATCTCATCATTGATGGCGCGGGCGTTGATATCAAGCGCTCCGCGAAACAGATAAGGGAAGCCCAGCACGTTATTAACCTGGTTCGGATAGTCTGACCGGCCAGTTGCAACGATGGCGTCATTGCGAATTTCTTGCGCTTCTTCCGGTGTGATTTCTGGGTCGGGGTTTGCCATAGCAAAGATGACGGGGTTGTCCGCCATCGACGCAACCATGTCCTGCGTCACCGCACCCTTGACTGATACGCCCAAGAACACATCTGCGCCCTCCATAGCCTCTTCCAACGTGCGCAGTTCGGTATTCGCGGCGTGGGCTGATTTCCATTGGTTCATACCCTCTTTGCGACCCTGATAAATTACACCTTTGGTGTCGCAAGCGATGCAATTATCGTGTTTGGCGCCCATTGCTTTGATCAATTCGATACATGCAATGCCAGCGGCACCCGCGCCGTTCAGCACAATCCGGCAGTCTTCGATTTTCTTGCCCGACAGATGTAGTGCATTCATCAGGCCCGCTGCGCAAATCACAGCCGTGCCGTGTTGATCGTCATGAAAGACAGGGATATCCATCTCTTCTTTCAGGCGTTGCTCGATAATAAAACACTCGGGCGCTTTGATATCTTCCAGATTGATGCCGCCAAATGTCGGACCCATTAGCCTGACCGCGTTGATGAAAGCCTCTGGGTCTTCGGTATCAAGCTCTATGTCGATCGAGTTCACATCCGCAAAACGTTTGAACAAGACGGCCTTACCTTCCATCACCGGCTTTGAAGCAAGCGCGCCAAGGTTACCAAGCCCCAGAACGGCCGTCCCGTTCGAGATCACGGCGACCAAGTTGCCCTTATTGGTGTAGTCATAGGCCGTCTGTCGATCCGCAGCGATCGCCTCACAGGGGACGGCGACACCAGGGCTGTACGCAAGCGAAAGGTCGCGCTGCGTTGTCATCGGGACCGAAGGCGTAACTTCAAACTTACCCGGCATCGGGTCCAAGTGATATGCAAGGGCCTCTTCCGATGTGATCTTGGCTTTGGGCATGGGTATCGCCTTTGTAAATTGCGGTTTGAATTTACACCCTTATAGGGGGTCCGCCGGAGCCTCAACCGGTATTCGCGAATTTTAATGTCACCTTATGACGTTCTGACGCAATTCTATATGTCACGGCGTGCAGTATTGGTAATTTTAGGAAAGCGCCTGCCTTAGATTGGGGCAGCCCAACCCAATAATTCCGGACGTGCGTTTCGCACTCTTCCGTCCTATACCTCAATAAACGAACAAGGGGTTTCCTGTGGCTCAGAAAGTCTTATTGACCGGCGGCGCCGGTTTCATCGGATCTCATACATATGTTGCACTGAAAGAGGTTGGCTACGAAGCCGTTATCCTCGATAATTTCTCAAACGCGCGCCCGGATGTTCTGGAACGGCTCGAGATCATCACCGGCGCGCCGGTTCAATCTGTCACCGGAAACGTTTTGGACGCCAAGGTGTTGGACCAGATTTTCTCGGAACACAAAATCGACGCGGTTATTCATTTCGCTGCAATGAAAGCCGTTGGGGAAAGTGTGGAAAAGCCGCTGGATTACCTCAATACCAACATTGCGGGCCTATATTCCCTGCTTGGTGCAATGAAGCGGGCGGAGGTGTTTACGCTGGTCTTTTCGTCCTCAGCAACAGTCTATGGCGAACCAGAGAACCTTCCTGTTTCCGAAACGGCCGCTCGGAGCTTTGGCAGCCCCTATGGTTATACCAAGCTGGTCTGCGAACAATCGCTCGAACAAATCAGGGCTTCAGATGAACGCTGGTCTTTCGGCATCCTGCGCTATTTCAATCCAGTGGGCGCACATGAAACAGGTCTGATCGGCGAGGATCCAAACGACATCCCCAACAATCTTGTCCCATATATCGCGAAAGTCGCGAACGGTGAGCTAGAGCGACTGTCAGTTTGGGGCGATGACTATGACACCCCAGATGGAACCGGAATTCGTGACTACATCCATGTTATGGATCTGGCCCGTGGTCATGTTCAGTCGTTAGATGCCCTGCTGAAAACCCACGAAGACCATACTGTCAACTTGGGTACAGGCACCGGGTACTCGGTCATGGAAGTGCTCAAAGCGTACGAGCGCGCCGCTGGAAAAGAACTGCCCTATCAGGTCGCGCCACGTCGACCAGGCGACATTGCCTGCATTTATGGTGACACCCGTCTTGCGCATGAACTGCTCGGCTTTAAGGCTGAATTGGGCCTGGATGATATGTGCAGATCCAGTTGGAACTGGATCTCTCGCCGCAAAAATCGCTGATCCCTCTTTTACCTCTGATGCGAAGCACATAGTCTGGCGCAAACCGGACCATGGGGGATCCAAGGTGAGCGATAAGACGGCCAAAGTCACGCCAATGATGGCGCAGTTTCTTGAGATCAAGAAGGACTACCCAGACGCTTTGCTGTTCTATCGCATGGGCGATTTTTACGAGCTGTTCTTTGACGATGCGGTCGCTGCGGCGGCTGCCCTGGACATCGCGCTTACCAAGCGCGGCAAACATTTGGGCGAAGATATTCCGATGTGCGGCGTGCCGTTCCATGCCGCCGAAGGGTATCTTCTAACGCTGATCCGCAAAGGGTTTCGTGTCGCTGTTTGCGAGCAAATGGAAAACCCCGCCGAAGCCAAAAAGCGTGGATCAAAATCGGTCGTGAAGCGCGATGTTGTTCGACTTGTGACCCCCGGCACTTTGACCGAAGAAAGCCTGCTTGATGCGCGACGCCACAATTTCTTGGCTGCCTATAACGAGGTGCGGGACGAAGCCGCACTGGCATGGGTTGATATCTCGACCGGCGCATTTCGGGTGATGCCTTGCGTACGCAGCAGATTGTCCCCAGAACTGGCGCGGCTGGCACCAAGGGAGCTCATCTTATGTGATGATCTTGAGCGAGAACTAGGCGAATTAGTCTCTGAATCGGGCGCAGCGGCATCACCACTGGGCCGTGCCGCCTTTGATAGTTCGGGCGCCGAAAAACGGCTTTTGGAGCTGTTTAAAGTCGGGTCTCTGGACGCATTCGGCAGCTTTTCACGCGCGGAAACAGGCGCAATGGGGGCAATCGTCGAGTATCTCGAGATCACTCAGAAAGGCAAACTGCCCCTATTGCGCCCGCCGGTTCGTGAGCTGGCGCACGGAACGATGCAGATCGACGCGGCGACCCGAAGAAACCTTGAACTAACGCACAGCCTGTCAGGGGGTCGTGACGGGTCGCTTCTATCGGTCATTGACCGCACCGCGACAGCTGGAGGCGGGCGACTTTTGGAGCGTCGGCTATCTAGCCCGTCACGTGACCTGACCGAGATCAACGCTAGGCTTGATGGTGTTTCGTTCTTCAAGAGTGATACACGCCTTGCAGCGGACATTCGTGACGCTTTACGAAACGTGCCCGACATCGACCGCGCGTTATCGCGCCTTGGTTTGGATCGTGGTGGCCCCCGAGACTTGACTGCCATCCGTACCGGCGTTGGTGCCGCCGCCGATATTAATGCAATGCTCTCGGAGCTGGAGCTACCCCAGAACCTCTCGCACGCCGCAAGGGCTTTGGTTGGGCATGACGAGCTATCACTCCTGCTGGAAGAGGCACTTGTTGCCGAACCACCGTTGCTTGCGCGTGATGGCGGGTTCATCGCGCCGGGATATGACGGCGAACTGGACGAGGCTCGCCAGCTTCGCGATGAAGGTCGCGGCGTGATTGCCGGAATGCAGGCGCAATATGCCGAGCATACCGGCATCTCGACCCTAAAAATCAAGCACAACAACGTGCTTGGCTATTTTATCGAAACAACCGCCACGCATGCACAAAAGATGCTGGGTGAACCGTTGGCGGAGCATTACATTCACCGGCAAACGACAGCGAATGCTGTGCGTTTCACAACCGTCGCGCTTAGCGATATGGAAACCAAAATCCTGAATGCCGGCAATCGTGCGTTAGAAATAGAAAAGCGTCTCTATTCCACCATAGTAGGCCAAATTCTTGATCGAGCGGCAGAAATCGCGAACACCGCTCGCGCCTTGGCGGAACTGGATGTCTCCGCAGCATTTGCCGATCTCGCACGATCTGAAGATTGGTGCGCGCCAAAGGTGGATGACAGCCGAGTGTTTCACGTGGAAAGCGGTCGCCATCCCGTCGTAGAGGCGTCTTTGAAGCGAAGCGGTGACCCGTTCGTGGCAAATGATTGTAGCCTGTCGGATGGCGAACGCGACGCTGATATCTGGTTGCTCACTGGCCCCAACATGGCCGGTAAATCAACCTTTCTTCGCCAGAACGCTTTGATTGCATTGCTCGCTCAATCCGGCAGCTACGTGCCCGCAAAGGCCGCACATATCGGGATAGTTTCCCAGTTGTTCAGCCGCGTCGGGGCATCCGACGATCTGGCGCGCGGCCGCTCGACTTTCATGGTAGAGATGGTCGAGACCGCAGCCATTCTGAACCAGGCCGACGACCGGGCATTGGTAATCCTTGATGAAATTGGGCGCGGCACAGCGACATATGACGGCTTGTCGATCGCTTGGGCAACGCTGGAACATCTACATGAGGCAAACCGTTGCCGCGCCCTTTTCGCGACGCATTATCACGAGATGACGCAACTGGCCTCCAAGCTCGACGGCGTGGAAAACGCGACGATTGCGGTGAAGGAGTGGGAGGGCGAAGTCGTCTTTCTGCACGAAGTCCGCAAGGGCGCTGCGGATCGGTCTTACGGTGTTCAAGTCGCGAAGCTCGCCGGGCTTCCAGACAGCGTGATTGCCCGTGCGAACGTTGTTCTGGAAGCGCTGGAAAAAGGCGAGCGCGAAGGCGCGGTGCAGAAGGCTGTAATCGATGATCTTCCACTATTTGCGGCGACGCCTGCCCCGGTTCAACCCGCACCCACTGGGCCGTCCGAGCTGGAAGAGAAATTGGCGGATATTCAACCCGACAACCTTCGCCCGATTGAGGCTCTAAACCTGCTCTATCAGCTAAAAGAGCTGGTCGAGGACAAATAAAAACGCCCCCGGAACTCGGAGGCGCTTTGTATTTGGTTCAAGCGTCTTATTTCGGTGTTGAAGACACACCAACCTGCGCCGGTCTCAGTAGGCGGTCATAAAGCATGAATCCCTCGCCCATCACCTGAATGATGTCGCCAGCTTTGGTGCCGGGCAGCGGAGCCTCAAACATCGCTTCGTGAACTTCAGGGTCAAACCGTTCGCCCACTTCGGGGGCCAGGCGGCGAATACCGTGTTTCTCAAAGATGTTCAAAAGCGAGCGCATGGTCAGTTCGACACCCTCGACCAAAGCCTTAGCACTGTCGCCAGCGTCGCCCGCCGCCTCCAAGGCGCGTTTCATATTGTCATAAATCGGCAGCATGTCGCGTGCCAATTTCGATCCACCGTAGTTCTCGGCCTCACGACGATCACGCTCGCCGCGTTTGCGCGTGTTTTCGGCATCTGCCAACGCTCGCATAAAGCGGTCTTTGAATTCATCCCGCTCGGCGCGCAATACGGCCAGCTCGTCGACCGGTTCTTCTTCGGTCAGATCAATATCAACTTCCTCGGTCATCAACTGTTCAATCGTTGCGTCCAAGTTTTCAACTGCGTCATCTTTCGCGTCAGCCATCTTCTTGCCTTCTATCCTCGATCCGAGATCATCTTGCCAATCAATTGCGCGGTATAATCCACGATGGGAACAATCCGTCCATAGTTCAAACGCGTGGGTCCGATGACCCCAACCGCACCAATGATCTTTCGATCAGCGTTCATATAGGGTGAAACCACCAAAGAGCTACCCGAAAGTGAGAAAAGTTTGTTCTCTGACCCAATAAAAATGCGCACTCCATCACCCTGATCGGCCAGATCAAGGAATTCTGCGATATCTCGCTTACGTTCAAGGTCATCAAACAGCGTCTTTATCTTCTCCAGATCCGCCGCTTCCGCATCTTCTGCCAACAGATTCGAGCGACCGCGGACAATCAAGCGCTCATAGGCCTCGCCTTCATTTTCCCATAACGCCGCGCCGCTTTCGACAAGTGCCTGCGCCAAAACGTCCAATTCTTGCCGACGGCGTTTGATCTCGCTTTTCACGACGCCTTGCAGCTCGGTGATCGTGCGGCCCTCGGCCAGCGCATTCAGGAAATTTGCGGCTTCGCGCATAGATGATGGCGTTTGTCCGATCGGTGGCGAAAAAACGCGGTTCTCTACGTGACCATCAGCAAAGACCAATACGACCAATGCACGATCCGGACCAAGCGAGACAAATTCGATATGCTTGATCGGTGCTTCATGTTTCGGCGTCAACACAAGGCTGGCCCCAGCCGTAATGCCCGAAAGCGCGGACCCGACACGATCCATCATCATGTTGATATCATTGTCAGTACTGCCGACAGTGGCATCAATTTTCTGACGATCATCATTGTCGAGGTTCGACACCTCAAGCAGCCCATCCACAAACATGCGCAGCCCAAGTTCGGTCGGTATGCGCCCAGCAGAAACATGGGGACTGTCCAACAGGCCCATATACTCAAGGTCTTGCATCACGTTGCGAATTGTGGCCGCGCTGACTTTTTCCGTTAGGGCGCGCGTCAAGGTTCGCGACCCAACGGGATCGCCCGTGCTCAGATAGCTTTCGACCACACTGCGAAACACCTCGCGCGAACGCGTGTTCATGTCATTCATCAGATCTGGGCCGTCTTCCATGCGCAATCGCCTTGCCTTTTCGCCAGAGCCATGGGTATCACGCCTTTGAACATGAAACAAAGGGAGAAACCCATGCGCCCGTCAGGTCGAAACTTAGATCAAATGCGTCCGATTTCAATCGAGACCGGAGTCACCAAACATGCGGAAGGCTCTTGCATGATCAAAGTCGGCGACACGCATGTGCTTTGTACCGCCTCACTTGAAGAGCGTGTGCCACCGTTCCTGCGTAATTCTGGCAAGGGCTGGGTAACGGCTGAATACGGTATGCTGCCCCGGTCAACCGGTTCGCGGATGCGTCGCGAAGCGGCTGCCGGCAAACAAGGCGGCCGCACCGTAGAAATCCAGCGTTTGATTGGCCGCTCGCTTAGGGCTGGTGTTGATCTTGTTGGATTGGGTGAGCGCCAAATCACCGTTGATTGCGACGTCATTCAAGCCGATGGCGGGACGCGTTGTGCGGCGATCACTGGTGGCTGGGTTGCGCTGCGGCTGGCCGTAAACAAACTGCTGAAAGCTGGCGACATCACAACCGATCCGCTGGTTGATCCGGTCGCTGCAGTTTCTTGCGGCATCTATGCAGGCCAACCGGTTCTCGATCTGGATTATCCAGAAGATTCAGAAGCTGGCGTAGATGGAAACTTCGTGTTGTGTGGCCCCAAACTGATTGAAGTTCAAATGTCAGCTGAGGGCTCTACCTTCACACGCGACCAGATGAACGAGCTGATGGACCTGGCCGACAAGGGCGTGTCGGAATTGGTCGCTGCCCAGCTTAAGGCCACCGCATGACACGCAAATTCGCTGAGCCCAAACTTCTGTTCGCGACGCACAATGCAGGCAAGCTTGAAGAAATGTCGGCCTTGCTGACACCTTTGGGCATCAAAGTCGTAGGCGCAGCGGAGTTGAAATTACCGGAACCTGAAGAAACAGAAACCACCTTTGTCGGCAACGCGCGCATCAAAGCACATGCCGCCTCCAAAGCGACCGGATTGGTCGCTTTGTCCGACGACAGTGGGATCGAGGTTGATGGACTAAACGGAGCGCCGGGTGTTTATACCGCCGATTGGGCGGAAACGCCCAGCGGGCGCGACTTCACAATGGCGATGACCCGCACATGGAGAGAGCTCGAAGCTGTGAATGCGCCCTTCCCTAGAAGCGCGCGTTTCTGCTCAACGTTGGTAATGGCTTGGCCCGATGGGCACGACGAGGTGTTTGCGGGCAAGGTTGACGGACAGGTCGTTTGGCCCATGCGCGGCACGCTGGGGCATGGATACGATCCGATGTTTGTCCCCAATGGCTATGACATTACCTTCGCTGAAATGGACCCGGCCGAGAAAAACCGCATCAGCCACCGGGCCGACGCATTCGCAAAACTTATGCAAGTGTTTGAGCCGTAAGATGGAGAATTGGCAAGTCGGCGGGTTTGGGCTTTATGTCCACTGGCCTTTTTGCCAGTCAAAATGTCCATACTGCGATTTTAACAGTCACGTCTCGGCCTCCATTGACCAGCAGGCTTGGGCCGACGCCTATCTGAACGAACTTGATCGATATGCAGCCGAAACCCCCGATCGGTATCTGAGTTCGATTTACTTTGGCGGCGGTACGCCCAGTTTGATGAATCCCTCAACGATTGGTGCAATATTGGACCGGGCGGCGCATCACTGGGCATTTGCGAACGACATAGAAATCACGCTCGAGGCCAATCCCGGCTCCATAGAAGCTCGGAACTTCGCGGGGTATCGAGATGCCGGCGTAAATCGCGTCTCTATCGGCATTCAGGCTCTGAACGATATGGATCTGAAGCGCTTGGGCCGGCTGCATTCAGTGAACGAGGCAAAACAGGCTCTAACATTGGCCAGGTCACTGTTTGATCGTGTCAGCTTTGATCTGATCTATGCGCGTCAAGATCAGTCATTGGGTGATTGGAATGCTGAACTTGAGATGGCACTTGAATTCGATCCAGATCATTTGTCGCTTTACCAGCTCACCATCGAGCCCGGCACTGCATTTGGCGCACGATTTGATGCGGGGAAGCTGAAAGGTCTGCCCGACGAAGATATCGCGACAGATATGTATTTCATGACACAATCCATGTGTGAAGCTGCGGGCCTTCCGGCCTACGAGGTTTCGAACCATGCGAGGTCAGGTCAGGAAAGCCAGCACAATCTAATTTACTGGAGTTCTGGCGATTGGATCGGTATCGGCCCGGGGGCCCATGGTCGACTGACACTAGATGGCCAACGGTTCGCGACCGAGACGCGTTTGCTACCCTCGGATTGGTTGGATGATGTTGCACAAGGGCGTGGTGAACATCAAAGGACTGTTATCCCAATAGGCGAACAGGCGACCGAGTATTTGTTAATGGGACTACGGATGAGCAGCGGAATTGATCTTCAGCGGCTGAAAAATCAATACTCTACATCTCTAAGTGCAAATAAAATCAAAGAGTTGTCCGACCTTGAGCTCGTCGAACAGTCTGGCTCTAACCTCCGGGCAACCGCAGCCGGTCGCCCTGTTCTTAACGGCATTCTTCGAGAGTTAGCCCCTGATTGAATCTGCGCAACAAACCTAAGAAGACAGCTTACCGCACAGCGTATCCAGATCATCCAATGTCTTATATCGCACCATGATCGTTCCAGATTCACCACCCGGAGCGTGATCGATCTGCACCTTCATACCCAAGCTCGCGGACAGATCGCCCTCTAACGCCCGGGTGTCAGCGTCTTTCTCAGTCTTCATGCGCGGCTTAGGTGCAGACTTCGTCGTGGGCGCTTTGGCAAGCTTCTCTGCCGCACGAACGGATAAGCCCTTAGAGATAATCTGACGCGCAAGATCCAGCGGGTTGTCTGCGGTGACAAGAGTTCTGGCATGGCCTGCGGTCAACTTGCCTTCGCGAACAAACCCCTGAACCTCGTCAGGCAGGTTCAACAAGCGCAACAAGTTCGCAATGTGACTACGGCTCTTGCCCAGGGCCTCTGATACTTTCTCTTGCGTATGGCCAAATCGGTTCATCAGATCGCGATAACCCGCAGCTTCTTCAATCGCATTCAGATCGGCACGCTGAATGTTTTCGATAATCGCCACTTCCAACGCTTCTGTATCATCATATTCTCTAATGATTACAGGTAGTTCGTGAAGTTGCGCCATCTGCGAAGCGCGCCAGCGACGCTCACCTGCAACGATCTCGTACTCACCCTCAGCTCCCGGTTTCGGTCGCACGATCAATGGCTGAATAACACCCTTTTCGCGAATAGAGGCCGCAAGATCCTGCAGTTGTTCTTCTGTAAACCGACGACGAGGCTGTTCGGGGTTCGGAGTGATCTTCTCTACCGGAACAAACATGTCCGCCCGACGTGGCGCATCTGTTGTTGGTGCCGTCTCTGTCGAAACATCCGCCATCAAGGCAGACAACCCGCGACCCAAGCCCCGTTGTTTTTGGTTCTTACTCATCTCAGCCTCACTTATTGCGGTTCGAAAGCTCGGCGGCCAAGTCGCGATAAGCTCGGCTACCTTTTGACATGGGATCATACATCAAGACCGGCAGCGCAAAAGATGGCGCCTCACTTACCCGGACATTGCGCGGGATTATGGTTTTGAACACCAACTCCCCAAGGTTTTCGCGGGCGTCATTCTCGACCTGGCGTGACAGATTATTCCGGCTATCGAACATCGTCAGAACAATGCCTTCGATGCGGAGATCGCGGTTCGCTGTTTGACGCACCTCGCGAATACTAAGCATCAACTGCGACAGGCCTTCCAACGCAAAGAACTCGCTCTGAAGCGGGATCAGAACACTGTGCGCGGCCACTAATGCGTTTACTGTCAATAGGTTAAGCGACGGCGGGCAGTCAATTAGCACGTAGTCCAAATCAAGACCACCCAAGTCAGGAGAACGTAACGCGTCGTGCAGTAGATGGCTGCGCTTTTCGTTTGAAACCAGCTCAATATCAGCTGAAGACAGGTCGGTTGTCGCTGGTGCGATCAACAGGTTCTCTACGTCGGTCTCCTGAATGACCTCAACCGCGGACGCATCCTCTAGCAATAAGTCATAAGTGGTCAGGTTTCGGTCGGCCGGCTCCACACCCAACCCAGTCGAGGCGTTGCCTTGCGGATCCAAGTCAATCAGCAGTACTTTTTTACCCGACTCCGCCAAGGCGGCACCAAGATTAATGGTCGTCGTTGTTTTTCCAACGCCGCCCTTCTGATTGGTAATTGCGATAATCTTGGGACCTCGATCGTGAAAAATGTCAGGCACGCTTTAGGTCTCCGATTCTCATAACAACAGCGTTCGGGTTGGTCTTGCTGGGATATGTATCAAGGTCAAATTGCCAGTTTTCAAGTGCTTCGTTGACTTCGGACTGGTAATTCTCTCCCTTTAGAAAGATGCAAATACCGCCCGTTGACAAATGAGGTTGTGCAAATCCAAGCAAACGATCCAGCGGTGCAAGTGCGCGTGCCGATACGACTTCTGCTCCCTGTGGGCTAACCTGCTCGATTCTTTGTGCAATTACCGACACATTGATGCCCGTCTCGCGAATTACCGTCCTTAGGAACGTTGCTTTGCGCACATCACTTTCAATGCAGATTGTTCTGCGATCCGGGTCATGTTCTTGCGCAACAATGGCGGTGATCAGGCCGGGAAACCCGCCACCGGTTCCAAGGTCACACCACTTACCGACATGAACGCCGCCTTGTTCATACACCTGAATGGAATCCAGAAAGTGGCGCGTCCAAAGGTCCGAGATCGTAGACGGAGCGACTAGGTTTATCGCAGGGTTCCACTTACTTAGCAGACCGGCATAAATCTCCAGCCTCTCCATTGTTTCACGTGAAACAAAAGGTTCGTCGAGCAGCGCGTCCTTGCTCATGCCGTCCGCTTTCTGGCGGCCTGACGAAGCTTGGCGAGTATCAGCGTCAACGCTGCAGGCGTCATTCCCTCGACCCTACCCGCTTGGGCCAACGTACGCGGTCGTGTTCGAGAAAGCTTGCTTGCCAGTTCGTTCGACAACCCCTCTAGCCCCTCATATCGGAAATCATCAGGAATACGTTGCGCTTCATCGCGCTTTAACGCCTCCACGTCACGCGCTTGTCGTTCAATATAGTTCGCATACATCGCATCCCGGCCCACTTGGACCTGAATTTCCTCAGGGATGTCACCAAAGGATTGATCAAGCAGGATAACTTTGGAAAAATTCATATCCGGGAAAGCCAGTAGGTCAAACGCCGTCCGACGAGTTCCATCCTTTCTCACTTGAAGCCCAAGACCCTCAAGGTCCTGAGGCGAGAACGTCTTTCTGGTGAGCTCGGCCTTCGCAACCTCCAACTTTTCCATTTTTCGATCAAACGCACGCCTTCGTTCCAAACCAACACATCCTAGCGATACGCCAAGTGGTGTCAGGCGCTGGTCTGCATTATCCGCCCGTAAGGAAAGCCGATACTCCGCTCGCGACGTAAACATCCGATAAGGCTCAGTAACGCCCCGTGTTATAAGGTCATCTACCATCACACCAATATACGAATTCGAGCGCGAGAAGATCACCGGATCGCGGCCCAGGGCCGCAAGGGCAGCATTCAACCCGGCGACCAAACCTTGCGCCGCGGCCTCCTCATATCCTGTCGTTCCATTGATCTGGCCCGCAAGATAGAGCCCTGGTACATCTCGCAAAGCCAAAGTTTCCGTCAGGACCCGAGGGTCAACATAGTCATACTCAATCGCATAGCCCGGCTGAAGAATCTCTGCTCGTTCCAGCCCAACGATGGAGCGAACGTAATCCTTCTGCACAGACACAGGCAAAGAGGTGCTTATCCCATTTGGATAGACGGTATGATCGTCCAGTCCCTCTGGCTCCAAGAATACTTGATGGGATTCTTTATCTGCAAACCGGACGATCTTGTCTTCAATCGAAGGGCAGTATCGCGGTCCTACACCATCAATATGCCCACCATACATCGCCGACTTGTCTAGGTTTTCGCGAATAATATCATGGGTTTGGGTGTTAGTGTGGGTTATCCCACAGGAGATCTGCTTCGCAATCGCCTTGCTGTTCATAAACGAAAACACCACCGGGTCGTCGTCACCCGGTTGAAGGTCGAGTATGTCCCAGTCGATAGTTCTGCCATCCAGCCGCGGGGGCGTACCGGTTTTCAATCGCCCTAATGGAAGTCCGAACCCATCGATGCGTTCCGCCAGCTTAATCGATGGTCGATCGCCCATTCGTCCGCCGGACGTCTGCTCATCGCCAACGTGGATAATGCCCCGCAGGAAAGTCCCTGTTGTCAAAATAACGGCTGCCGACCTTACACGGCTTCCATCTTGCAACATAACACCAACGACGCGATCACCATCCATCAAAAGATCGACGACCTCACCTTCAATAACGGTAAGGTTTGGCGTCGCGCCTATTTCTGCCTGCATGGCAGAGCGATATAGCCTTCGGTCGGCCTGCGCGCGCGGTCCCTGTACCGCCGGACCTTTCCGCCTGTTAAGCAGTCGAAATTGGATGCCAGCCTGATCCGCGACCCGACCCATTAGGCCGTCCATAGCGTCGATCTCTCGAACAAGATGGCCTTTTCCAAGGCCACCAATTGCCGGATTACAGGACATCACTCCCAAATCTTCTTTTCTGAGTGTAATCAATGCAGTGCGTGCATTTAGCCGCGCCGAAGCATGGGCCGCATCCGCGCCCGCATGCCCGCCACCAACAACAACGACATCGAAATCAAGATGTTTCACGTGAAACACTCCATCCTATCAACCGGTCCTATTTTCCCAAACAGAAGCTGGAAAATATCTCATCCAACAAATGCTCTACATCAACACGCCCGACCAAACTATCAAGGGCTCGAACCGCGGTTCTGATCTCTTCCGCTGCAAATTCTGCGCGCTCTGGGCCGTGTTGTACCTCGATTCGAGCGTCTTCCAAAGCTCTCAAAGCGATCTCCATCGCTATTCTATGACGCTCTCGTGTCGCTATCCCTGCGCCTTTGACGCGGCTCTCCAGTACATCAGAGATTCGCTCGACCAACTCGCTAACGCCTTGCCCGGTCAGACCCGAGACAGACAGTCCGCCAGACGCGCGCTTATCTGCTTTTCCTAGAACTACAATGTCGTCAATTCGGGGCTCAAGCGCGAATGCTTCGCCTTCTTCCAGCGCAAGAAAAATACGCAGATCAGCCGCAGCTGAACGCGATATAGCGCGTTCTATACCGATAGTTTCCACAACATCTTGTGCTTCTCGCAATCCGGCTGTGTCCAGAACGGCTACCGGTAGGCCCGCCAACTCCATATGAACCTCAATCACATCTCGCGTCGTGCCCGCAACTTCTGACGTGATAGCAGCCTCGCGTCCAGCAAGAGCGTTCAATAAGGTCGACTTACCAGCATTCGGTGATCCGACAATGGCGACCTCAAACCCCTCCCGAATTCGTTCTGCTATCCGGGTCCCGGCTGTCTCTGCTGCTAAAGTCTCCAAAACACCGTCCAACAGCGCATTCACCTCTGGTGAAACATCAACCGGAACATCTTCATCAGCGAAATCTATCGTGGCTTCCAAGAGCGCTGCCGCCCGGATCAGATCACGCCGCCACTCCTCTGCTAGGTCTCCAAGAGCACCAGACAGGATAGTGACGGCCTGACGCCGCTGAGCCTCTGTCTCTGCATCCAGAAGGTCTGCTAGCCCTTCGACCTGTGCTAGGTCCAGCCGGTCATTCTCCAACGCTCTGCGCGTAAATTCACCTGGTTCTGCCAAACGCAGATCTGGCTGCTTTGAAAGCTCTTCCAAAACCGCACGAACCACCGCAGTGGATCCATGAAGTTGCAGCTCCACAACGTCTTCACCGGTGAAGCTTGCACCGGCGTCGAAACATAATACCAAACCCTCATCCAAAACTGATCCGTCATCGGACTTTAGAGTTCGTAGCCCCACTTTTCGTAAAACCGGAATCGTTCCGGCAATATTTGTTGCAGCCACAAATGCTTGTGGCCCGGATATCCGGACCACTGCGACCCCCGCTTTTCCGCGAGCACTGGCTAGAGAGTAAATCGTATCCATAGTTAACCCATTGTATTATAACAATAAGTTATGCGTTCATGGAATCGAAGAATTCACCGTTAGATTTGGTCTGTTTCAACTTCGAAATCAGGAATTCAATCGCATCTGTCGTGCCCATTGGGTTCAAGATACGACGCAGAACATATGTTTTCTGAAGGTCTTTCGAATCAACCAGCAGCTCTTCTTTCCGTGTCCCGGACTTAAGAATGTCGATAGCTGGGAAGACGCGCTTATCAGCAACCTTACGGTCCAGAACAATCTCGCTGTTACCAGTGCCTTTAAACTCTTCAAAGATCACTTCATCCATGCGCGAACCAGTATCGATCAGAGCCGTTGAGATAATGGTCAGCGATCCACCTTCTTCGATATTCCGGGCTGCGCCAAAGAAGCGTTTAGGACGTTGCAGAGCATTCGCATCCACACCACCGGTTAGAACTTTACCTGATGACGGCACGGTCGTGTTGAAAGCGCGCCCAAGACGTGTGATCGAGTCAAGTAAGATAACCACATCACGCTTGTGTTCCACCAAGCGCTTGGCCTTCTCAATCACCATCTCGGCGACAGCCACGTGGCGCGTCGCGGGCTCGTCAAAGGTCGAAGATACAACTTCCCCTTTCACCGAACGCTGCATGTCCGTCACCTCTTCTGGGCGCTCGTCGATCAATAGAACAATCAGATAGCACTCTGGATGGTTGGCTTCTATTGAGTGCGCGATGTTTTGCAGCAGCACCGTTTTACCCGTCCGAGGCGGTGCCACGATCAACGACCGTTGACCTTTACCAATCGGTGACACCAAGTCGATAATACGAGCCGAGCGATCTTTGATGGTAGGATCTTCGATCTCCATCTTCAGACGCTCATCAGGATAAAGCGGTGTCAGGTTGTCAAAAGCAACTTTGTGCTTGGCAAGTTCTGGATCACCAAAGTTGATCTTCTCAACGATGGTAATGGCAAAGTAGTTCTCATTCTCGCCAGGTGCCTGGATGATCCCCTCAATCGTATCCCCGGTGCGTAGCGAATACTGACGGATCACTTCGGGCGAGACATAGATATCATCAGGGCCGGACAGATAGTTTGCTTCTGGTGAACGAAGAAAACCAAAGCCATCTTGAACAACTTCCAGCACTCCATCGCCGCCAATGATCCATTCATCATCGGCCAACTCTTTCAAGATCGAGAACATCATCTCGCCTTTGCGCATGGTTGACGCATTTTCGATTTCAAGCTCTTCGGCCATGTTCACAAGCTCTTTCGGGCTTTTGGCTTTCAGCTCAGCAAGGTTCAGACGGTTGTCGGACATATCAATACTCTGGGATTATCTATGAACGGCGTGCCAATGGGCTATGCGGTCATTTCAGAATTGGGAAACATGCGTGGCCGGACGGCCCGCGTTGGGTAATCACATAAGGCCGATCGCGAGTGGAGTCAATCTTGTCAGAATTTGAAGACGACCGAAAAGACTATGATGATCAAAAGAACCGTCGGGACCTCATTCATGATCCGGTACCGCCGACCCGGCAACGAATTACTGCCCGATGCGAATTCCTTGCGACGCGCACCAAGCCACATGTGAAACCAAGTCATAAGAAGGACCGATAAACCCTTACTCCACGGCCAAATCATCGTCCAATCAACAACACCCGGTGTCCCAATTAACAGCAAGCCAAACACCCATGTGCTGATCATAGCAGGGTTCATGATTGCCTTTAAAAGGCGACGTTCCATGGTTTGAAATAGTGAATCCGTCTCAGATCCTGATATTACCACTTCGGCGTGATAGACAAACAGGCGGGGCAAATAAAAAATACCAGCCATCCACGCAATCACTGACACAATGTGCAGAGATTTCGTCCAAGGATAAATATCGGCAAGGAACTCACCCATTCTAAGCACTCCTGTTCAGATGCTTTGCTATCATCCCTCATAAAATAATAAAGAAGAAGAAAGAAAGATGATGATTATGTAGGGTCTGTGGATAATGGGGATTATCTAGATATCCAGTCTTTTATTCACAGGTGTATAAGTCGTAGCTGGCCGCTCGAAGAAAGCTATAAAACCGCTGAAAATTAGAGATAGTTGGATGTTATCGCTGTGGATAACTTAAGGGACAATTTCGTATCGCACGAAAATATACATACGCAGCTGAGTTCAAGTTCCACAGTGGAAGAAATAAGGAAACTGTCTTAGTAATTACGCGAGTTTTCCCGCTCGACCCGCAGAACCCCAGTTATTCACGTTTCGGAACACCGGAACAAACAGAGATTGTCCACAGAGTTATCAGATGAGCACAACTTTGATCTTGGCCTCGGCCTCGCAGATTAGAAATACTCTGTTGCGAAATGCAGCTGTTAAGACCGAGGTGCAACCGGCCCGCATTGATGAAGAGATGATCAAAGCGTCGTTAGAGGCTGAAGGTGCGCGCCCTCGGGATCTAGCGGACGCTCTGGCGGAATTCAAAGCGCGCAAGATCAGCGAGAAAAATCCGGGCCGATTGGTTCTCGGTTGTGATCAAGTCGCAGAGCTAGGGGGAGTGGTTTTGTCTAAGCCGCGTGATGCGGCAGAAGCGGTCGCTCAGCTCTTGGCTATGTCTGGCAAGACCCATCGCCTGTTGTCAGCCGCGGTTATTTACGAAGATGGCAAACCGCTGTGGCGCCATGTTGGCGTTGTTCGGCTTCGGATGCGGGATTTGTCGACGGACTACATTGAAAGTTACGTCTCGCGAAATTGGGACAGCATTTGCCATGCAGTTGGCGCTTACAAACTCGAAGAAGAAGGCGTTCGGCTGTTTTCAAAGATTGACGGAGATTATTTCAATGTTTTGGGTTTGCCCCTGACCGAGCTGCTGTCATACCTGATCCTGCGAGGAGATCTAGAAATATGAGTGACAACACAATTCCTTTGGCCGGCGTAATTGGCGATCCGATTGGACATTCCCTGTCCCCGCGATTGCATGGCCATTGGTTGCGGACCAATGGGATCATTGGACACTATATCCCGATGCAAGTGACCAACGAAAACCTAGAGCACGTCATTCGCACACTACCGATGGCAGGTTTTGTTGGTGTGAATGTCACGATTCCCCACAAAGAGACAGTATTGAACCTTGCCGATACAGTTACAGATCGCGCCGCGCTGATTGGGGCAGCGAACACCTTGATTTTCCGCCCGGATGGTAAAATTTATGCAGATAATACAGATGGTTACGGGTTTATAGAAAACCTCCGCCAGGGTGCGTCGGACTGGGTGCCGGATGCAGGCCCGGCAGCTGTATTTGGTGCCGGGGGTGCCGCGCGCGCTGTTCTTGCGTCCTTGATTGATGTCGGCGTGCCAGAAATCCGGTTGGCCAACCGAACCCGCGCCCGCGCAGACGCGCTTCGTGCTGAATTCGGCAATCGCATCAAGGTCTGTGATTGGCTGCAGGCTGGAAATATGTTGGACGAAGCGACCACAGTGGTGAACACGACCTCTTTGGGGATGGTTGGCAAAACAGAATTTCGCGCACCGCTGGATGGATTCAAGCCCGGTGCTGTCGTGACAGATCTTGTCTACACCCCACTTAGAACGCACTTCCTTGAGGAAGCAGAAAAAGCCGGCTGTGTAACCGTGGATGGCCTTGGAATGCTGCTTCATCAAGCTGTACCGGGTTTTGAGCGGTGGTTCGGAATGCGCCCTGTTGTTGATGATGCGCTACGCAGTGCTGTTCTCGGCATATGAGTGAGCCGTTTATCATTGGTCTAACAGGGTCGATTGGGATGGGTAAAACCACGACGGCCAAGATGTTTGCGGACGAAGGCATTCCGGTTTGGGATGCAGACGCCGCGGTTCATCGAATTTATGCACCGGGGGGTGCCGCGGTCGAACCAATGCGCGATCTTTACCCAAAAGCTGTGTCCGAGAAGGGCGTAGATCGGGAAGTCTTAAAAGCTTGGCTGACCGATGACCCGACAGCGCTGAAACAGATCGAAGCAGTGGTCCATCCGCTTGTTGCGGATGATCGCGCGGAGTTCTTAAACACAACGCCCGCCCCTATCGTTCTCTTAGATATGCCGTTGTTGTTTGAAATTGGCGCGGCCGACCAGGTTGATCTTGTCGCCGTGGTCTCTGCCCCATCTGAGCTTCAACGCGTGCGGGTATTGGCCCGTGGTACGATGAGCGCTCAACAGTTTGAGGCAATCCTTGCCAAGCAGGTGCCAGATGCCGAAAAAAGGGCAAGGGCTGACGTCATTATTCCGACTGTGACAATGGATGGTGCACGGCAAGCTGTGAAACAAGTTGTTGCCCATGTGAAGGAGCGTTTGGATCATGCGTGAAATCGTGCTCGACACTGAAACGACGGGGTTTGATCCGGAAAGTGGCGACCGGATTGTAGAGATCGGGTGTCTTGAACTGATGAACCATATGCCGACCGGCAAGACGTACCATCAGTACATCAACCCCGAACGGGGCATGCCGGATGAGGCGTTTGGTGTTCACGGTATTGGCCCAGACCTTTTGGATATGCCGCGCGCGGCCGAGGCCGGAGAGGTGACTTTGAAAGACAAGCCGGTGTTCAAGGCTGTCGGGCAGGCGTTTCTGGATTTCATCGGTGATGCGAAGCTGGTCATCCACAATGCCAGTTTTGACATGAAGTTCTTGAACGCAGAGCTGAAATGGATGGGTTTGCCGGCAATCCCATGGGAACAAGCGGTCGACACACTGGCAATCGCACGCAAGAAGTTTCCCGGATCGCCTGCTTCGCTGGATGCGTTGTGCCGTCGGTTCAGCATTGATAATTCGTCGCGGACGTTACACGGCGCATTGTTGGACAGTGAAATTCTGGCCGAGGTCTATCTGGAGCTGATAGGCGGACGTCAGCCCGACTTGGTGCTCTCAAGCGATAATGGAGCGTCTTCCGGGGGCAGCGCTGGAGGCAGTTGGCGACCACAACCGCGACCAAGCCCACTGCCCTCGCGTATCAGCGAAAAAGAAACCGCCGCCCATGATGCTTTCGTAGAAAAGCTGGGCGACGGCGCAATTTGGAACAAGTTCCGGTAAGTTAGATCAGCCTTAGTTGACCTGAGCATCGCCCTTTTCGGCGGCGACACGACGTTCAATCTCGTGGCGGTACAATGCCAGAAAGTCGACTGTGTCCAGGTTCAGCGGCGGGAAGCCTCCGTCACGGGTCATGTCGGCCACAATACGACGCACGAATGGGAACAGCATGCGTGGGCACTCGATCATCAGGAAAGGGTGCAGCTGATCTTCCGGCACGTTTTCGACCTGAAAGATGCCAGCGTATTCCAATTCCATCAGGAACAGCTGTTCGCCACCGGATTTGTTCTTCGACCCAATCGTGTATTTCGAGATCACCTCGAACTGGTTGTCGACGGGGCGTTTCTTTGCGTCCAGTGCAACCTCGACATTGATGTCGGGCTGAACCTCACCTTGTACGCCCTTTTGCGCCAGAATGTTTTCAAACGACATATCGCGGATGAACTGACCAAGAACTTGCATCTTGGGCGGAACGGGGGCGGTTGGTGTAGCGGCTTCGTCGGCCATAATCTTCTCCTTCGGGAAAAACTGTTGGCGTGTGCTTAGCACCTTGCCCATCGACCCTCAACCAAGTCCCTCAACCAAGGGGTTTCAACGACCGGATTTTGGCGGTATCTGGGCGATATGACTGTTATGATCCCTGCCTGGGTTGGTGATGACCTGACCCCAATTGAAAAACTTGAGGCCCATGTGAAGGGCCTGAAGCACAAAGCAGTGTCGGTGTTTTTGTTTCACGGCGACAAGGTGCTGATCCAGCAACGGGCGGCGGGCAAGTACCATACACCAAACAAATGGGCGAATAGCTGCTGTACACACCCTCATTGGGGCGAAGGCCCCGCGGAATGCGCGGTCCGCCGTCTGGATGAGGAGCTGGGGATTACCGGGCTGGCCCCGAAATGGGTGGAGACACTTGAATACCGGGCCGATGTCGGCGGTGGTCTGATCGAACATGAAGTTGTCGATCTGTTCGTCATTCACACCGATATTCAGCCACAGATCACGTTAAACCCGAATGAAGTTCAGGCGATTGAATGGCTGATCCGCGAAGACCTTGAGCGCCAGATTGCTGCGAAGCCTGACAATTTCACACCTTGGCTGAAAATTTACATGTCGAAGCACGCGCGCTCAGTGTTTGGTCCAGCCTGAGGGGCCTTCCACCCCTGGATGTGTGGGGCGCTTTTCTGGCGTAACATCGGTGAAGTCGCCATCTATTACGTCTTCATCTGTTCCAGGGCGATGTGTCTGAGGATGGCCTTGCTGCCCCATCGTAAAACTTTGAACCTGAACACGCGATCGCGCCCATTTAAAAACGCCCCGCCGAACCGCGGGAATCAAAAGCGCAAACCCAACAAAGTCGGTGAAGAAGCCGGGTGTCAAAAGCAGTGCGCCAGAAAACAGGATCATCGCACCGTGGGCCAGCGGTTCGGTGGGATCATTCAGTTGACCGAAGCTTTCACGTAGTTGTGACATCGCCAATGCACCTTGCGCGCGCATCAGGTGGGTCCCGATAACGGCAGTCAAAACAACGATTCCCAGCGTTGGCCACAAGCCGATTGCGCCTCCGACTTGGATGAACAAAGCGATCTCGATCAGCGGAACCGCGATAAACAATGCGAAAAGCCACATAAGGCATGTCTCCTTTTCATTTCGAACGGTGGACTTGGCCCCGTTCAGCACCTACATATGTCTCCGGTTAACGCGTTTCCATATGGCGCTTGAAAAGAGGTATAAATGAGCTCACCCCTGATCCAGCTTCTGGTCCTTGCCGGAATTGCCCTGTTTCTGATTTTGCGCCTGCGCGATGTGCTTGGCACGCGCGAAGGCTTTGAGAAGCCACAAGTGACGCAAAAGGACGATCGTCGTCTGACACGCGATCAGTTTGAAGTGATCGAAGGCGGACCCGATAACGACATCACCGATCACGTCCCCGAGGGCAGCCCTGCGGCAAAAGCGTTGGCCGCCATGAAGGGCGCAGAGCCTTCGTTCAATGTAAGTGAATTTCTGGGTGGTGCGGGCGGCGCGTATGAAATGATCCTGATGGGCTTTGAAGCTGGGGATTTGGCGCAAATCAAGCCGTTCTTATCGGATGATGTGTACGAGACTTTCGCCTCTGTGGTTGAAGATCGCGAGAAGAAAGGCCTCACGGTCGACGCGAAGTTTGTTGGCCTGCGAGAGTTGAAGCTTGACGATGCCGAGTTTGATGCCGCCAGCGGCGAGGGCGAAGTCACTGTCCGCTTCATTGGCGAGCTGACATCGGTCGTGCGTGACAAAGGCGGCGACATTATCGAAGGCAACCCGAACGAAGTAAAACCGCAACGCGATGTTTGGACATTTGCGCGCGTCATGGGTTCGGACAACCCCAACTGGCAGCTTGTCGCCACGGGTGGATGATGTTTCGGGGGCTGGCATGTGCGCTGGCCCTTTTGGGCTCTCCCGCGGTTGCGGGCCTTGATAAGGCTGAAGTTTCTATACTTTCCTTTGATGACCTCGAGGGATGGAATGACGATGACCATCAAGACGCCCTTCGAGTATTTTTAGACACCTGCCGCGATCTGGACGAGCCACAATGGCGCCCGATCTGCGCATTGGCGGCCGAGCAGGACGATGGAAGAACATTTTTTGAATTGTTCTTCCGCCCTGTGTTAATCGATGATGGCAAGGCGCCGCTATTCACTGCTTACTACGAGCCGGAGATTCGCGGCTCCAAAACCCAGTCGATCCGGTACCGCTACCCCGTTTATCGCAAGCCACCCGAGCAGAACAAAGGTGAGATTGGTTTCTCACGTCGTGAGATCGAAGAAGGCGGTGCCTTCTTGGGGCGTGGACTAGAGATTGCGTGGGTTGAAGACCCCGTTGATCTGCAATTTCTGCAAATCCAAGGATCGGGCCGTATTCGCTTGGCAGAGGGCGGATCAATTCGGTTGGGCTATGGCGGCTCTAATGGACATACCTTTAAGTCGCTTGGGAAAGAGCTGGTTCGGCAGGGTGTTTACGCGCCACATCAGGTTTCTCAGCAGGTAATCCAGAACTGGGTGAAGCGTAACCCTGAGGACGGGCACGAGCTTTTGATGTCCAATCCCTCCTATGTTTATTTTCGTGAAATCGGAAATGTTGCCGCCCATAAAGGACCCTTGGGAGCAATGAACCGATCCATCACCGCACATCGTTCCGTGGCAATCGATCCAAAGTATACGCCGCTTGGTGCACCCGTGTGGCTTGAGAAAAAAGGCAAGGAACCTTTCAATCGGTTAATGATTGCTCAGGACACGGGCTCTCGCGTGAAGGGCGCGCAGAGGGCTGATATTTTCTGGGGAACTGGCGATGACGCGGGGCGACTAGCTGGACGAATTCGAGACGACGGACGAATGGTTGTTCTTTTACCCATCCAGCGCGCATTCGCCATCTTGCCCGAGGACCAGTAATGGTGCGCAAACCCCGACATCTCAGCGCTGAGGATAAGGCGCTTTGGAAAAAGGTTGCCGACAGCACAGAACGACTGCATCAAACACGGCCGCAAGTGGAGTTCCCGCCCGTTGAACTGATGGGCGAGCCGAAGAAGCCCGCGACAGCAAAGCTCCCAAGATTTCGGGTTGGTGAGAACAACCTTCCTCGCTCCAAACCAAATGATATTGCACCTTCCCTTTCGGACAGCGTTGCAAGTCAGGCGCTTGCCATGGATCAAAAGACTTTTGGTAAGATGAAGAAGGGCCGGCTTTCACCAGAGGCTCGGCTCGATTTGCACGGGATGACAATCGCGCAGGCACACCCAGCCCTAACCCGGTTTATATTGGACTCCGCCGCGATGAATCGCAGGCTTGTTCTGGTGATCACGGGCAAAGGAAAACATCGCGACGATGGCGGGCCGATCCCCGTTCGGTTTGGTGTACTGCGCCATCAGGTGCCGCAATGGCTGCAATCCGCGCCGTTGCGACAGCATGTCCTGCAGATTTCCGAGGCACATTTGAAACATGGTGGTCAGGGGGCGTATTACGTCTATCTGAAACGGCGCCGCTGACGTTTAATTTGGAGCATTTGGGACAATCAAACGTGTCGCGTTTTGTACAACAAGGACAGTACCAGGCAGTAATCCGGGTCGCGCTGCTGGGTCTTGACCGTATGCCACACTCAGATCTGGAACGGACTTCAACAGCCGCAGGAACGACGGCGACGCAAGCGCCGTGTTATGCTCCAGCGCCCCATCACTAAAGGCTGATATGTCGATCATCGTGACGTCCAGTGCGGCCAGCTTATCGACATCTGTTGTGTTGCCAAGTCGGGCCGTCTGCCCCGTGATACGGGCCGACAACCGCAGCGCCAAATCGCGAGAAGACGAGAAGATATAGAATGGCTGAGGTAGCTTACCAATCCGATCAGCCTGTTTGCGAAATAGGTCGATGTCGATGTCTGGCGACAGCAAAACGACGCCGCCGATCTTCCGCAAGCCTTTTCGTCCGTCTGCGATGGCCATTTGCCGCAAGGTTTCCATCGTCAAAAGAGCGCCCATCGAATGTCCGACAAGGATGATTTCGTCGACACCAGCATCGCCGACAGCCCGAATAGTGGTTTCAAGCCCGTCACGCGCGATCAGCATAGAGTCGCGATCATAGCCGTAGCCCAACGGATGCCCGGCGCTGGGCCAAGAATAGTGGACGGGAAGGAAGGGCAACTCCAAATCTTCGGATAGCTGGGCAAAGCGATAAAGCCCCTCGGAGAATTTGTTGTTAAACCCGTGGACGAACAGGACCGCCGTACGGCCTTCGTTTCTGCGGGTTCGAAGCGCTTGCCGGATCGAAGTTTGAAATGCCTTGATCGTGGGCAATGGCATGAAGTTATCGACCAGGAAGTGCTTTTCGGGGTCGGGTGTCTGACGGCCCGGCCAAGTCACACTCCCGGGCTCACGCTCTGAGGGGACTGAGACATCAAACCGACCGAAGATCAGGTTCCGACTGCGCTGCCCGCTTGGAAACCCCATTTCGTTGATTTCGCGTGTTGTGCCCACAAAAATACGCTGAACGTCCCCTTGTCTAGCCGCACCCGCGTAAAGCGTGATTTCTCCGCGCGGCGCGCAGGAGGTCAGCAGCAAAACTAAGGCGAGAAATTGAATGAAACGCAATGCGGGCTCCTTAATCTACCCCTTGGATACAAGAGGAGCCCGCATCTGCAAAGCATCAAAGCACGTAGCGGCTTACATCCGTTGACGTCATGAGGGCACCAAGGTTTGTGTCTACGAACTCTTTATTAACGACAACCTTGTCGCCCGCCCGGTCTGGGGCCGTGAAACTCAACTCCTCGAACACACGCTCAAGAACCGTATAAAGTCTGCGCGCACCGATGTTCTCTACGCTCTGGTTCACTTCGGCGGCAATGGCTGCAAGGGCGGCGATGCCGTTCTCGGTGAACTCGACTTCAACTTCTTCGGTCCCCATGAGCGCGGTGTATTGCCGGGTCAGGGCGTTGTCTGTCTCAGTCAGGATGCGTACGAAATCCTCTTCGGTCAGCGCGCGAAGCTCAACACGGATTGGCAGGCGGCCTTGAAGCTCGGGCAGCAAATCCGACGGCTTGGCGACATGGAAAGCGCCCGAAGCAATAAACAGAATATGGTCTGTTTTGATCGCACCATGCTTGGTCGAAACGGTGGTGCCCTCGATCAGTGGCAACAAATCGCGCTGAACACCCTCGCGACTGACATCTGCACCTCGTGCCTCAGCGCGTGCGCAAACCTTGTCGATCTCGTCCAAGAAAACGATTCCGTTCTGCTCGACCGCTTCTAGGGCCGATTTAGTGACTGTTTCATCATCTAGAAGCTTGTCGGCCTCGTCCGAGATTAGAACATCATAGCTGTCGCGCACTGTCATCTTGCGCTTCACTGTCCGACCCCCGAAAGCCTTGCCGAACATGTCGCCAAGGTTCAGCATTCCCATACCCTGCCCCGGTTGGCCGGGCACATCCAACATCTGCATCGGGTTTGTAGAGTCCGCGACCTCGAGCTCGATTTCATGGTCATCCAGCTCTCCCGAGAGGAGCTTCTTACGAAACATCTCTCGTGTTGCATCGCGGGCATCCTCACCGGCAATCGCTTCGATCACACGATCTTCCGCGGCGGCCTCTGCCCGCGCTTTAACGTCTTCGCGCATGTGCTCGCGAGTTTGGATGATGGCGGCGTCGACCAGATCTCGAACGATCTGCTCGACATCGCGGCCGACATACCCAACTTCGGTAAACTTGGTGGCTTCAACCTTGATAAAGGGCGCACGGGCCAGTTTGGCCAGGCGGCGGCTGATTTCGGTTTTCCCGACGCCGGTAGGGCCGATCATCAGGATATTTTTGGGATAAACTTCGTCGCGCAAGTCATCAGCCAGTTGCTTGCGGCGCCAACGATTGCGCAATGCGACCGCGACGGCGCGCTTGGCGTCATTCTGGCCGATAATATAGCGATCAAGTTCGCTAACGATTTCGCGGGGGGTCAGATCGGTCATTTGCTGATTTCCTCAACGGTCAGGTTCCCATTGGTGTAGACACAGATGTCCGCGGCGATCGCCATGGCTTTGCGCGCGACGCTTTCGGCGTCCAGATCGCCCTCCATCAAGCCGCGCGCCGCAGCCAAGGCGAAGTTTCCCCCTGACCCGATGGCGGCCACGTCATGTTCAGGCTCAAGTACGTCGCCCGCCCCAGTGATTACGAGCAAGTCTGTCCCGTCAGTCACGATCAACATAGCCTCGAGTTTCTGAAGATACTTGTCTGTGCGCCAGTCTTTCGCCAGTTCGACCGAAGCGCGCGCCAATTGCCCGGGTGTGGCCTCAAGCTTCTTTTCTAGCCGCTCGAGCAGGGTAAAGGCGTCGGCTGTCGATCCTGCAAACCCCGCGACTACGTCAAATCCGCCGGGCGAAAGCCTACGCACTTTACGAGCCGTTCCTTTGATCACGGTTTGTCCAAGGCTAACTTGCCCATCGCCCGCAATTACAACTTTGCCGCCCTTGCGCACGCCGATGATCGTCGTGCCGTGCCAGCCGGGGAAATCTGTATCTGCCATGTCGTCTCCGTTCGATTTCACCCTATATGGACGCGAGCGACCTATCAGACAAGAACCCCCAGCTTGTTCTTGTGGTGACGGGCGGCTAGCGTGCGACTATGTCGACGGCGAAAATCCTGCGAGTGTATCTTGACCCAGAACCGCTAGATCGGGCGCGTTCTGGTAAGTTCAATTTTGTAAACAAGATCGCAGAGACGATTGAGGATCGCGGCTTTCAGGTTGAGTTGCGCAAGAATAGTCCCAATCAACGACTGAAATCAGCCGCGCGAAATGGGTACTCCCTTTTTCTGATGGATGATCCGCTTCACAAAAATGCTCTGACGATGCGGCGCAGCTACTTCTATCCGTTTTGGCGGATCGAGGCGTCTGCAAAGCGGTGGGAATTTGAGGTCGCAACCAAAACCTTCGACCCGTCGTTGATTGATCGAGATTCAGCGGGTGCGTGGGCCGACCGGTGGCGCAAATGGCTTTTTAAGGGCGCAGCGGACAACGTGACTTATGACGGACCTATTTACGTTCCATTGCAAGGCCGGCTGTTGCATCACCGAAGTTTTCAGGCCGCCAGTCCAATCGAGATGCTTGAAAGGACCGCCACTTATTTTGCCGATGCGCCAATTTTGGCGGGGCTTCACCCCTCTGAAGTTTATACAAGCGCTGAACGGAAGGCGCTTCAAGCAACTTCCGAGCGCTATCCAAATCTGCGCGTCGTCGAAGGACAGATGGAGCCAGCCTTAAAAGAGTGCAGGTTTGTGGTGACGCAAAACTCCTCTGCTGCATTGTTTGGATATTTCTTCCATAAACCAGCGGCCCTGTTTTCGAAGATCGACTTTCACCATATTGCGGCAAACGTGCATGAGCTTGGATATGAAGAGGCGTTTGACGCCGTCCAGAATGCGCGGCCTAATTTTGACCAATATCTCTACTGGTTCACCATCGAGAATGCGATCCGCGCCGATGCCGACGACGTGAGCAATCAGATTCTCTCCACACTTCGAAAACATGGTTGGAAGCTGGATTAGAGACTAACCTGTCCAGCCCGCCAAGTTGCGTTTTGCGACGCCAAGCAGCGCCTCAATATGCGCGTCGTCATCGTTTAGGCATGGAATATAGGTGAAGCTCTCTCCGCCTGCTTCGATGAAGGCCTCTTGAATTTCTTCCTGAATTTCTTCCAGAGTTTCGATGCAATCAGCTGAAAATGCGGGTGCGATTACGGCGATGTTCTTCTTGCCCGTTTCAGCAAGGCGCGCGACCTCTTTCACCGTATAGGGCTTAAGCCACTCCTCGGGGCCAAACACCGACTGGAACGTCGTGGTGATCTCGCCCTCATCCCAACCAAGCCGTTCCCTCAACAGCCGCGTGCCTTTCTGGCATTGGCAATGATACGGATCGCCCTGCTTAAGGTACCGCTCGGGCATCCCATGATAGGACACTACAAGAAGATCGGGGCGTGTGTCCAAAGCGGCATAGCCACGTTCAACGGACTGAGCCAACGCATCGACGTAGGCTGGATCGTCAAAATAAGGCTCGATCGTACGGCTGGCGGGTTGCCAGGTTTCATCCATTAAGGCGCGGAAGAACTGATCATTTGCAGTGCCCATCGTAGCGCCCGCATACTGCGGATAAAGCGGGAAGAACAGGATGCGGTCGCATCCAGCTTTTACCATCTCTTGCACCTTTGATTTTGTCGACGGATTGCCATAGCGCATGCAGAAATCAGTGACTATTTCAGCGCCAAATCGTTTTTCCAGTCCGGCCCGTAATTTGACGATTTGCTGCTTGGTGATCGTCATCAGCGGGCTTTCACCCTCATCTTCGTTCCAAATCGACTTGTACGCTTCGCCTGATGAAAACGGACGTTTCGTCAGAATGATACCTTGAAGGATCGGCTGCCATTTCCACGCGGGATAATCGATGACTCGCTTGTCTGACAAAAACTCACTCAGGTAACGGCGCATCGACCAGTAGTCATAGCCGTCGGGGGTGCCAAGGTTGGCGAACAGAACGCCGATCTTGCGGGGCGGGATCGTTGGGTGGTCAGAAGGCTTTTCCATGATCATTGGTACGCTCCGTTGGCTATGTTGGATCAATTGCGGGCGGGTGCTGTCGAGTCAATCAGACAAGTTGTTTTCGTCGGTTCCAAGCGCATCTGCAAGTCGAGCTGCTGCCGAGCCGGGTCGCAATGGCTTTGGCTGGCTGTCATCAGGTGCCCATCCGGTCAGGAAAACAAGATCGAAGCTGGCCTTAATGCGGTTGTCGTCGGTTGGGAAATGCAAAGAATAGCGATCTTCGAGCATGGTAAGGAAGTTACGAGTGAGAGGTTTGGATAGTCTCTGTTCCAGCGCATTTCGCTCTCCCATCAGCCGCAGGTCACCTAACAGGCTGGCGACGGAGCGATACGACACCTCACGTAGATCACTGTCCGCTACGGGAAGTGCGAAACCGGCGCGTTGTAGCAATGCGCCTAAGTCGCGGATCTCGCCCATTGGTAGAATGCGCGGAGATAGCCCGCCGGTGATTTCAATTTCGACTTCAGACAGGACCGCCCGTAACTCGGCCAGTGTCTGGCCGCCAAACAGCACCCCAATGAACAACCCATCGGGCTTAAGGGCGCGCTTGGCTTGAATGATCTGCCCGACAGGATCGTTTGCCCAATGAAGGCACAGGCCATGGATCACCAGATCGTGGACACCAGGATCAAGATCCAGCGTCTCTTCGTCCGCAATGATCTTGGCTGCGGGGAAGACGGTTTGCCACACATGGGGGAAACCTGTGACAACGGCAGGGTTGGTAAACGTTCTGTTAACCTCTGACAGGCGATCCTGCACCTGATCAGCTGCGAGCTGTTGCAGGAACATGCCCTCATCCCTTGCGCGCGCGCGGTTTTGCAGCAGTTGCGCGCGGTCGGTAAGCTTTGGTGGCGTGGTGGGATCAGCTTGCGTCATGGCGCGGAACATAGTTGGAGGCTTGGAAAATGCAAATGCTGCTTGGCGCGCTTTATCCGCCGCAATGCGTAAGTTGCGATGCACCCACAGACACCGATTTTGGATTATGTGGCGACTGCTGGAAGGGCACACCTTTCATCGAAGGGTTGGTGTGCGACCTATGCGGCGATCCCCTGCCCGGCGAGGATGACGGTCAACTGGTTCATTGTGACGCCTGCCTGACAACCAAACGACCTTGGCATCAAGGGCGATCGGCGATGGTTTATGCAGAGAATGCGCGCCGCCTGATACTTGCGCTGAAACACGGCGACCGCCCAGAATTATCGCGCGCAGCTGCCCCTTGGCTTGCGCGCGCCGCCGCCCCTTTGCTAACCGACAGAACGATTATCGTGCCGGTCCCAATCCACAGATCACGACTGTTTCGGCGACGCTATAATCAATCTGCAGAACTTGCGCGGGCAATGTCCTTTCAGACGGGCCTTAAGTGTGTACCAGATGCACTTGTCCGATTGCGGCGTACCATGGTGCATGATGGCATGGGAGCCGATCAACGCTTTGCAAACATGGAAGGTGCGATTGGCCTGAACTCAAAACCCGCCGTGGCGCTACAGGGGCGCGATGTTCTGCTGCTGGATGACGTTATGACTTCGGGCGCGACGTTTGATGCAGCCACGCGCGCCTGTCTTGTGGCGGGTGCCGATCACGTCCGCGTGCTTTCCCTTGCTCGCGTGGGACTTGGCTCCTAAGTTTCGCTCGTTCTGGCTCGTACCAGAGACAGTTTGATAACGGAGCGCATTATGCAGCCAGTCACGATCTACACCTCTCCGCTTTGCGGGTATTGCCACGCGGCAAAGCGCCTATTGAAGGGCAAGAATGTCTCGTTCGATGAGATCGATGTGATGATGAACCCAGAAAAGCGACAGGAAATGATGAAGCGCGCTCATGGTGGCCACACCGTGCCGCAGATTTTTGTGGGCGACATCCACGTGGGCGGGTTTGACGATCTATCGGCGTTGGATCGGGTCGGGAAATTGGATCCGCTTCTGGCGAGTTAGAGTATGAAAACGGCTCTGATCCAGTTCACCGCAGGCGATGATCCTGTCGCCAATCTTAAGGTCGTTCGCCAGATGGTTCGCGATGCCGCAAAAGGCGGTGCCGAGTTCGTATTGACGCCCGAAGTGTCCAATATTGTATCAACCAGCCGGCGTCATAGCGATGCCGTTCTATCAACCGAGGATCAGGACCCGTTCCTGAAAGAAATGCGGGCGGAAGCGGCGGCGCTGGGCATTTGGCTGATGATTGGCTCATTGGCTATCAAAACAGACTGCGACGATGACCGTCTGGCCAATCGGTGCTATTTGATCACGCCGGAGGGTGACATTGCCGCCCACTATGACAAAATTCACATGTTTGATGTCCAGATCGACGAGACGGAAACTTATCGCGAAAGCGCGGGTTACCGTCCCGGGCGTCAGGCGGTTGTGGCGAATACACCCTTTGCCAAGATCGGGTTGACGATCTGCTATGACATGCGGTTCCCCCATTTGTTCAGAAAGCTTGCCAAAGCGGGGGCAACAATTATCACGGCACCCGCTGCGTTTTCGCCGGTGACAGGCCGCGCACATTGGGAAAGCCTGTTGCGCGCCCGCGCCATCGAAAACGGCGTATTCATTCTTGCTCCTGCGCAATGCGGCCAGAATGGGCCAAAGCGGGCAACGCATGGACATTCTCTGGTGATTTCGCCCTGGGGCGAGGTTTTAGCGGACGGAGGCACCGCGCCGGGCATCACAATGGTTGATCTTGACCTAGATGACGTGGGAAGGTCGCGCCGACGCGTACCGTCGCTTGATCATGATCGCGAATTTGAAGGCCCTTGATGTCGGAAAGCTCTGTAGAAACCCTTTCGGTTGCTTTGTTCAGTGAAATGTTCATGGCAGACCAGCTGGCGCGAAATCGCTTGTCAAAGGCGCTGCCGAAAGGGATGGAGCTGAGCCATTTCTCGGTATTGAACCATTTGGCGCGATTGAATGAAGAAAAAAGCCCGGCGCAGTTGGCAAAAGCGTTTCACGTCACGCGGGGCGCGATGACCAATACGCTGAACAAGCTGGAATGGGCGGGTCATGTGCATATTCGCCCTGACTGGGACGACGCGCGGCGTAAATTCGTCACTATTTCACCTTCGGGACGGTCGGCACGAGATGCGGCACTTCAGGCGATCACACCCATCATTGCGAACATGGTTACCAAGATTGGCCCCGATAAAGTCCGTCAGGTGTTGCCTGTTTTGCGCGAAATGCGTCAGCTGCTGAGCGAAGCCGAATGAACACACTCGAGTTTGCGACGGACCTGCTTGTTCAGTCAGGCCAGTGTGATGTTCGGTTATTTTCAGACCGCATAGTCCAGACTACGCCAGACGAGCCGAATTTTTGGTTTGGCAATCGCGTGTTGTTTAAGGCTGCACCCGTGGATGCAGACACGCTGATCGCACAATTTCGGGCGGATATCCCGGATGCAGAGCACATTTGCATCGGCTGGGATATCGCCAGCCCTGTGCTTAGCGACATCGAAGCCGTGTTTGAGAAAACAGAGCTTAAAGTTGAGCAGGCAGATACGCTATCTTTGCCGGGTAAGCTCAAGCGAACGGAAGCGCCAGACGGTATTGTGATACGCCCGTTTCAGACGATGGAAGACTGGGCGCAAAGCGAAGCCATAGGCAAGATTGATCTGCTGAAGGAAGATTATGTCGAGCGTGGCATGGACACTTTCTTGCGCAACAAGTCGGCGGCACGGCGCGCGCAGATTGGCAAGGGTTTGGGTCAATGGTTCGGTGCATTCGATGGCGATAGGTTGGCCGGTGATATGGGAATATTCCACGATGATCGCCTGATTCGTTATCAGTCAGTCCAAACGCACGAAGATTATCGCCGCCGCGGTATCTGCTCGGCCCTTCTTTGTGCGAGCCTTGATTGGGCGAGGGCACGCGCACCAAATGCTCGTCCTGTGATCGTGGCAAATGCCAATAGCGATGCTGGGCGGCTTTATCGCCGCGCCGGATTCGCGCTGGCCGAAACCACCGTCAGCGCGTACTTACCGCCGAAAGAATGACGTGTTCAGGTTTGGGGCTTCACCGATGCCATGGCATAGTTCACCGACAAATCGCGGTCCGAGATTGACCAACTCCAACCCAGTGGGTTGAAGACCATCCCCTTGCGATCCACCACATCCAGACCCGCCTTGGCGATAAGATCAGCCAGTTCGTCAGGTGTGATAAACTTGGACCATTCATGTGTGCCTTTTGGCAGCCAACGCATCACATGTTCAGCACCGACAATCGCAACCATGAAGCTTTTCGGATTTCGATTGATCGTTGACGCCACCATCAATCCGCCGGGCTTGAGCAATTTCTGACAGGCGGTCAAATAAGCCAGTGGATCGGCGACGTGTTCGACCACTTCCATGTTCAGAACGACGTCAAATTGTTCGCCCGCTTCTGCCATCGCTTCGGCAGTGGTGTGGCGGTAGTCGATTTCCAGCCCCATCTGTTCGGCATGAACCTGCGCCACCGGGATGTTTCCCGCTGCGGCATCGGCACCAACGACCGTCGCGCCAAGCCGTGTCATGGGCTCGGACAACAGGCCTCCACCACAACCGATATCCAACAGACGCAGCCCCTTGAAAGGCTCCACATCATTCAAATCCCGTCCAAATTCCGCGGCAATCTGGTTTGTGATATAGTCCAGACGCACCGGGTTCATCATGTGAAGCGGCTTAAACTTGCCAGTGGTGTCCCACCATTCGGCAGCCATGGCCTCAAACTTGGCCACTTCGGCTGGATCAACGGTGGTCTGTGCGTCAGTATTCATCGCGGGCGACTTTCTTTCTGATAGCGGGCAAGTTCCCACCATTATATAGAGGACATATGGACAAGGCCGCAGGAAAAAACAACGCGACACAGAGGCTCTATCCGTCGATTGACCCTTACGATCGGCGGATGCTTGATGTGGGCGATGGACACAAGCTTTATGTAGAGCAAAGCGGTAATCCGCACGGTATCCCCGTTGTGGTTCTTCATGGTGGACCGGGTGGCGGATCATCCCCCGCGATGCGACGGTTTTTTAATCCAGATGATTATCGGATCATCCTGTTTGATCAGCGCGGCTGTGGACGCTCGCGACCTCACGCCAGTATTGAAGCCAACACCACGTGGCATTTGGTCAGTGATATCGAACATATCCGCCTGACGTTGGGGATTGATCGATGGGTCGTGTTTGGCGGCAGCTGGGGTGCGACCTTGGCGCTTATCTATGCGCAAGCCCACCCAACGCGTGTTGCCTGGCTGGTGCTGCGCGGCGTGTTCCTTGCCACGAAGGCAGAACTGAATTGGTTCTACGGTGGTGGTGCAGGCAAGTTTTGGCCTGAGCTTTGGGAGCGGTTTGAAGGGCTGATTCCCGAGGATGAACGTCACGACATGATTGCGGCGTATCACCGCCGGCTTTTCTCAGGCAATCAACGCGAAGAAACACGATATGCAAAAGCATGGACCGGGTGGGAAAACGCGTTGGCTTCGATCCAGAATACGGGCACGATGATCGACAGCCCAGCCGACTATGCGCGCGCCTTTGCGCGGATCGAAAACCACTATTTCACCCATGGCGCGTTTTTGGATGAGGACAACAAGATACTGCGCGATATGCCACGTATTGCTCAGATTCCGGGCACAATTGTGCAGGGGCGCCACGACATGATCTGCCCTCCAACCACAGCGTGGCAGCTGCATCAACGCTGGCCAACGTCAGAGTTGCGGATGATCCATCTGGCAGGTCATGCATTGTCCGAACGCGGCATCGCGGATGAGCTGTTGCACACGATGGAAAAGCTGGCACGTCAGCGCGATACGCTGGGGGTTTAATACCTACTTCTGCTCTGATAGTGTTGCTAAAATGTTCTTCTAAATGAGATTATCATGAACGACGAAGCTGGCCCTATTCATTTGATCGAAGACGACAATACCGGAGACCGGTTTCTGGTTTATGGGACCGATAGAGGCCCAATGCTAGATATCCGGTTTGAAGGGGAAACTCTTTGGATGTCTCAGGCGCAGATTGCTGAATTGTTTGGTAAAGATCGGACAAGTGTAACGAAACATATTGTCAAAATATTTGATGAAGGAGAGTTGGACGAAGAGACTTCTGTGAAAAAAGTTCACATAAGTATTGGAAGGCCAATCACACTGTATAACTTAGACATGATAATATCGGTTGGATACCGGGTTTCTTCGGCTCAAGCCACGCTGTTTCGCCGTTGGTCAACAGGTGTCCTAGTTCAATACGCGAAGAAGGGATTTATAGTAGACGCAATTCGGTTGAAGAATCCCGAAAACACGGATCGCTTGAAAGAGTTACGAGAGCTCATCCGGGATATTCGCTCTGATGAGGCCAATGTCTACCGTGAACTCAAAGCAATCTGTGCGATGTGTTCTGATTACAAATCAGGATCTGCGCAGTGGGTAGATTTCTACAAGACCACCCAGGCTAAACTTGTTCATGCAGTGGTGTCGCATACACCCGCAGAAGTGATCATGGGTCGAGCTGACGCCAAACCACCAAATATGGGATTGACCAACTGGGTAAACGACAACATCCGCAAAACAGATGTGACTGTGTCCAAAAATTACTTAGCTGAAACCGAACTAAAAGAGCTTAATCGACTCACTACAATATTGCTCGATATTTTTGAAGATCAGGCTGATCTTGGCAGGCTTGCGACGATGCTAGACGTGCAGTCGCTTTTGGACAAACAACTGGATAATTTGGGACGTGTTGTTTTGCGGGACGGAGGTACAGTCAGCAAGAAACAAGCTGACAGCCATGCACGCACCGAATACGCCAAATACAAAGAAGCCAAGAAGGTCGAGCGCCACAAAAAGGCGGATGAAGATATCGCCGCACTTGCCCAAGAAGTTAAGCGCCTTCCGCGAACCAAGCGGTGACCCCTTGCATCCCCGCAGCATCTGACCTATATCCCTTCACAACAGCGGCGCTTCGGCCTCCACCCCCGAAGCTCCACCGGAAATTCCGACGGGCCCGCTGGCCCGTTTTTTTGTTTTGGAGATACGTGTGAGCAACCTTGTTGCCAAAGCAGCGATAGATCGTCGGATCGCCGACATTGTCGAACCTGTCATCGAAGACATGGGGTTTGAACTTGTTCGTCTGCGCCTGATGGGCGGCAAGACTGCGACGCTTCAGATCATGGCTGAACGTCCCGAAGGTGGGATCGAAGTTGACGAGTGCGCCGAGATCTCGACCGCCGTTAGCGCGCTGTTGGATGTCGAGGATCCAATCGAAGACAACTATACGCTCGAAGTTGGGTCGCCCGGCATTGACCGTCCGCTGACGCGTCTGAAAGATTTCGACGCATCAAGCGGTCATGTTGCCAAGATCGAGACCTCTGAACTGATTGACGGCCGCAAGCGCTTTAAGGGCGTATTGGCGGGGACCGAAGGCAACGAGGTTCTGATCGAGATCGAAAACCAAGGCGAGACCGTCACCATTGGTCTGGACTTTGACTGGCTGTCAGAAGCCAAGCTTGTACTGACAGATGAACTTATCCGCGAGGCTTTGAGCCAACGCAAAGATGCTGGGCAGATCGACGAAGCTCAGTTTGATGAAATTCAAGAAATCACCGGTTCTGAGGAGGACTGAGATCATGGCTATTACTTCTGCAAACCAGTTGGAGCTGCTCCAAACTGCCGAGGCCGTCGCTCGTGAGAAGATGATCGACCCGGGGCTGGTTATTGAGGCGATGGAAGAAAGCCTCGCACGGGCTGCTAAGTCGCGTTACGGCGCTGAAATGGACATTCGCGTGGCCATCGACCGTAAGACCGGTCGCGCCACCTTCACTCGTGTACGCACCGTGGTCGAAGAAGAAGAGCTGGAAAACTATCAGGCTGAGTTCACCGTTGAGCAAGCTAAGCAATACATGGAAAACCCAGCCATCGGCGACACGTTCGTCGAAGAAGTTCCACCCGTTGAAATGGGCCGGATTGCTGCGCAGTCCGCTAAGCAGGTGATCTTGCAGAAAGTTCGCGAAGCCGAGCGTGATCGCCAGTTCGAAGAATTCAAAGACCGCGCCGGCACGATCATCAATGGTCAGGTCAAACGCGAAGAATACGGCAATGTCATCGTTGATGTGGGCACGGGTGAAGCCATCCTGCGCCGCAACGAAAAGATCGGCCGCGAAAGCTATCGCCCGAACGACCGTATCCGTTGCTACATCAAAGATGTCCGTCGCGAGACGCGCGGCCCACAGATTTTCCTGTCGCGCACTGCGCCAGAGTTCATGGCCGAACTGTTCAAGATGGAAGTGCCAGAGATCTACGATGGTATCATCGAGATTAAGGCCGTTGCCCGCGACCCCGGTTCGCGTGCGAAGATCGCTGTGATCTCGTATGATAACTCGATTGATCCCGTTGGCGCTTGTGTTGGTATGCGTGGATCGCGGGTACAGGCTGTTGTGAACGAGCTTCAGGGCGAGAAAATCGACATCATCCCGTGGAACGAAGACCAGCCGACATTCCTTGTGAACGCGCTTCAACCTGCCGAAGTGTCGAAGGTTGTTCTGGACGAAGAAGCTGGTAAGATCGAGGTTGTGGTCCCCGATGAGCAATTGTCGCTGGCCATTGGTCGCCGCGGTCAGAACGTACGTTTGGCTTCGCAACTGACAAACCTCGACATCGACATCATGACAGACGCCGAGGAAAGCGAACGTCGCCAGAAAGAGTTTGCCGTGCGCACCGCGCTGTTTATGGAAACGCTCGATTTGGACGAATTCTTCGCCCAGCTACTCGTGTCTGAAGGTTTCACAAACCTCGAAGAAGTTGCCTATGTCGAAGTTGACGAGCTGCTGGTCATCGACGGTGTTGACGAAGCCACTGCAGGTGAACTTCAGGCTCGTGCACGCGATTATCTGGAAGCTCAGAATGCCAAAGCATTGGAGAATGCGCGTGCGCTGGGTGTCGAAGACAGCTTGATTGCGTTCGAAGGTTTGACCGCTCAGATGGTCGAAGCGCTGGCAGAAGACGGCGTGAAATCGCTGGAAGATTTCGCAACCTGTGCGGACTGGGAGCTGGCTGGAGGCTGGACCACCGTGGATGGCGAGCGTTCGAAAGACGATGGCTCGCTTGAGAAATTTGGCATCACGCTGGAACAGGCACAAGACATGGTTATGACCGCCCGGATTATGCTGGGTTGGGTCGATCCTGCTGAACTTGAAACAGAAGAGGCCGAAGGCGAAGACGAACTGGCAACCGAGGAGGCCGAGGCCTGATCTCAGGTCTCGGAGGAACGGCGCATGACGCGCGGTGGCCATAGAACGCGGCCGGAAGAGCCCGAACGGCGCTGTATTGCGACCGGGGAAACCCAGCCATCCGCTGGAATGATCCGATTTGTCGTAGGGCCCGATGGGTCGGTGGTGCCGGACCTTTTGGGCAAGTTGCCCGGTCGCGGGATTTGGGTGTCTGCGGATCGTTCTGCGCTTGAGAAAGCGGCCACTAAGGGTCTGTTCTCTCGCGGGGCAAAACAGCAGGTATCTGTGCCGGATGACTTGCTGCCGATGCTGGAAAAAGGGTTGGCGGCACGGGTTGTTCACCTGATCAGCCTTGCCCGAAAAGCGGGCGGTGCGGTCGCCGGGTTTGAAAAGGTGAAAGACTGGCTTGTTAAGGAACAGGCTGCGGTTTTGATCCAGGCCTCTGACGGGTCAGAGCGGGGCAAATCGAAGCTTCGCCCGCCGCAAGGCAAAGACCAGTTCTTTACCTGTCTTACGGCAGATGAGCTGGGATTGGCCTTCGGGCGTGAAAATGTGATACATGGCGCGCTTGCGTCTGGTGGTTTGGCATCTCGTGTTGTACAGGAAGCCAAGAAACTACAAGCGATGCGCGTGCAAGATAGCGACGGTGGCAAGGGTCACCGGAAAGGTACGAAGATCAGATGAGCGATAATGACGGTAAAAAGACCCTGGGACTGCGTGGCGGTGGACGCCCCGGTCAAGTGAAGCAGAGCTTCAGCCACGGGCGGACGAAAAACGTCGTGGTCGAAACGAAACGTAAGCGCATTGTCGTGCCCAAGCCGGGCGCGGCTGGCGGCGCTGGTGCCGCGTCTCCGGCAGCGGGTGACCCTAAGAAACGTCCCGCAGGTATTTCAGATGCCGAGTTGGAGCGCCGTATGAAGGCGCTTAAGGCAGCCAAAGCACGCGAGACGGAAGAAGCCGCAAAACGCGAAGCGGAAGAAAAGGCACGCGACGAAAGCCGCCGCCGTCGCCGCGAAGAGGCTGAAGCCAAAGAACGCGAAGAGCGTGAGCGCGAAGAGGCCTTGAAGGCCAAGGCAGTCGAAGATGAGCGCAAGAAGCGTGAGGCCGAAGAAGCCAAAGCCCGTGCCAAGCAACCCGCACCCGCCGCCGATCCGGCTGCAGCGCAGGCTGCCGAACAACGTGGTCCAGGCAAGACGGCGTCGGCCCCGCGCAAGAAAGATGACCGCGGTGGCGCCAATGACCGTCAGAACCGAAATACCAAGGGTGGTCGCGATGACGGCCGCAGGTCTGGAAAACTGACGCTGAACCAAGCTCTGCGTGGCGGCGGCGATCGTCACCGTTCGGTTGCATCTATGCGCCGTAAGCAAGAACGCGCGCGTCAGAAAGCCATGGGTGAGAATGTCGAGCGGGAAAAGGTCATTCGCGAAGTGCAATTGCCAGAAGCCATCGTGGTTTCAGAGCTTGCCAACCGCATGGCCGAACGCGTTGCGGATGTCGTAAAATCGCTCATGAATATGGGTATGATGGTTACACAAAACCAAACCATTGATGCTGACACTGCTGAACTGATCATCGAAGAGTTTGGACACAAAATCGTCCGGGTCTCGGATGCTGACGTGGAAGACGTGATCGATCAGGTTGACGACAAAGACGAAGATCTTGTCGCGCGGCCTCCGGTCATCACGATCATGGGCCACGTTGACCACGGTAAAACGTCTCTGTTGGACGCCATTCGTGATGCGAAAGTGACGGCGGGTGAAGCTGGCGGTATCACGCAGCACATCGGCGCTTATCAAGTTGCAACAGATGACGGCACAGTCCTGTCGTTCCTCGATACTCCTGGTCACGCTGCGTTTACGTCGATGCGCGCGCGCGGTGCTCAGGTAACTGATATCGTGGTTTTGGTTGTCGCCGCTGATGATGCGGTCATGCCGCAAACCATCGAAGCGATTAACCACGCCAAGGCGGCTGATGTGCCAATGATTGTTGCGATCAACAAATGCGACAAGCCATCCGCGAACCCTGATCAAGTGCGTACAGAACTTCTGCAGCACGAAGTGATCGTCGAGAAAATGTCCGGCGACGTGCAGGATGTTGAGGTCTCGGCCATCACAGGCGCTGGGCTTGATACTCTTTTGGAAGCGATTGCGCTGCAGTCGGAAATCCTCGAACTGAAAGCCAACCCAAAACGTGCCGCTTCAGGTGCAGTCATTGAAGCTCAGCTTGATGTGGGTCGTGGACCTGTTGCTACTGTTCTGGTTCAGAACGGGACGCTTAAACAAGGCGATATTTTCGTTGTGGGCGAGCAATACGGTAAAGTCCGTGCGCTGGTGAATGATCGCGGAGATCGTGTTCAAGAAGCCGGTCCTTCGGTCCCGGTCGAAGTGCTTGGTCTGAACGGTACACCAGAGGCAGGCGACGTTCTGAACGTTGTTGATACCGAAGCACAGGCGCGTGAGATTGCGGAGTATCGTCATCAGGCAGCCAAAGACAAACGCGCTGCGGCTGGTGCTGCGACCACGCTTGAACAGATGATGGCAAAAGCGAAAGCTGACGAAGATGTCGCCGAGCTGCCAATTCTGGTCAAAGCCGACGTGCAAGGTTCTGCCGAAGCCATCGTTCAAGCGATGGAGAAAATCGGCAACGACGAAGTCCGCGTTCGCGTGTTGCACTATGGTGTTGGCGCGATCACGGAGTCAGATATCGGTCTGGCGGAAGCGTCAGGCGCCCCAGTGATTGGCTTCAACGTTCGTGCGAATACATCTGCGCGCAACACAGCCAACCAAAAGGGTGTCGAGATCCGCTACTACTCGGTCATTTATGACCTTGTGGACGACGTGAAAGCGGCGGCTTCCGGCCTGCTGTCGGCCGAGGTTCGCGAGAACTTCATCGGCTACTCGGAGATCCGCGAAGTCTTCAAGGTGTCGGGTGTCGGCAAGGTTGCTGGTTGTCTGGTTACCGAAGGTGTCGCCCGTCGTTCGGCTGGCGTGCGCCTGCTGCGTGACAATGTGGTCATCCACGAAGGTACGCTGAAGACACTGAAGCGCTTCAAGGACGAGGTCAAAGAGGTGATCTCGGGTCAAGAATGTGGCATGGCGTTTGAGAACTACGAAGACATTCGCCCCGGCGACGTGATCGAGATCTTCGAACGTGAAGAAGTTGAGCGTTCGCTCGAGTAATTCGAGCGCGACCACAAAAAGAAAAGGGGACGGTTCAACCGTCCCCTTTTTCGTTCACCCAGATGAACTATGCAGAAATAAGTTTACGCAGCTTTGCGTTGGGCCACAGGGCGCCCCGAAAACAGGCGGTCTTCAACCCGAACGACGATGCGCCCGTCAGAAAGATCGCGAACATACTGTCCCTGTACCATGACACAAGTGCCAATCATGATCGTACGTAACATCTGAATTCTCCCCAATCCAAAAGCACTGATTCGGCACAACCTTAACAGGAATAGTGATACAGATCACAATTTTGTCGCATTTGGGCGAATTACAGCCAGTCGCGTAGTATTGGGATCAAGGGTAGGTCCGCTGGGGGCATGGGATAGTCGCGAAGATGTTCGGGCCTTACCCATTTAAGTGTCTGACCTTCTTGCGGTTTTGGTTGCCCGTCCCATTTCCGGCACGCGAAGACGGGCATCAACAGGTGAAAATCATCATAGCTGTGGCTGGCGAAGGTCAAGGGTGCAAGACATGATGTCCAAGTGTTGATGCCCAGCTCTTCGTGAAGCTCTCGCACCAGCGCTTGTTCGGGCGTCTCGCCTGTCTCGACCTTTCCACCCGGAAACTCCCATAGCCCTGCCATGGATTTTCCCGCGGGCCGCTGCGCAAGCAATATGCGTCCATCGCGATCAATCAATGCGACAGCAGAAACAAGAACGACTTTCATAGAGAACTCCTTGAGCGCCGGCCTACGACCGGTAATCGGCGTTGATCTGGATATATCCATGCGTCAAATCGCAGGTCCAGACGGTTGCCCGTCCACTCCCGACGGCAAGATCAACCGAGACAGCCAGTTCCTCTTGTCGCATATAACTTGCCCCGTCTTCCTCGCGATACGAGGGCGAGACCCAGCCATTCTCGGCCACCAAAATATCGCCAAAACGGATCGACAGTTTGTCGCGATCTGCATACGCGCCCGACTTTCCGATAGCCATGACCACCCTGCCCCAGTTCGGATCTTCTCCGGCGATGGCGGTTTTTACCAACGGCGAATTGGCGATCGCAAGTGCATGAGTGCGTGCGTCATCGTCGGATTTCGCGCCGGTCACACTGACTTCGATAAGCTTGGTCGCCCCTTCGCCATCGCGAACGACCTGAATAGCGAGATCTTGCATCACGTTGTTCAGAGCCGTGCTGAAGGCGGCGTTGTTTTTGTCAACATCCAAGCCTGACGCCCCCGTGGCCGCAAGCAAGACCGTATCCGACGTCGATGTATCGCTATCAACAGTGATGCTGTTGAACGTCGTTGTGTTTAACTCTGACAGGATTGTCTGCAGGTCAGATTGGGCGACCTTTGCATCAGTAAAGATAAACACCAACATCGTCGCCATATCCGGCGCGATCATGCCAGAGCCTTTAGCAATTCCTGCAATGCGGACGGTGTGACCATCGATTTCAACTTCGGCGCAGGACCCTTTGGCAAACGTGTCTGTGGTACGGATGGCTTGGGCAGCAGCGGATAGCCCTTCGGATGCTAGCGCGCCTTTCAGTTCGCTGATACGCGCCGTAATGCGATCATGGGGTAAAGGTTCACCAATTACACCAGTTGAGGCGGTATAGACCCTGTTTCTTGGCACATCCAAGGTCTGTGCAACCTCGGACGTTATGGCATCTACTGACCCATCCCCGACCGATCCAGTAAACGCGTTTGAGTTTCCCGCGTTGACAAGAAAAGCGGCCCCAGCGCTTGGATCGCTGCCTAGTTTGGCCTGGCAATCCAGAACAGGGGCCGACCGGGTCGCAGATTTGGTAAATACACCTGCAATTGTGGTGCCCGGTTGCAGTTCGGCCAGCATGACGTCCAGCCGATCTGTGTATTTCACACCCGCTTTGACCGCCGAAAATCTTGCACCATCAATGACGGGCAGATCGGGGAAGTTTGGCGGGGCAAGTGGTGACACGGGGTGAGTATGCACCTTCGCGGCGGCCAAACGGGCCTTGGCTTTGCGCAGCTTCTTCTTCAGCTTTTTGATCTTTGTGTCTTTGCTCATCCCCGTGCCTTCCGGTTTAGTTGTCCAGAAGTGTCATATCACGCAGTTTTGAAGGGTCGATCCCCTCAAGCGCGATGCGATCAATCGTTGCGGCTTCTAGAAGAGTGTTTAGCGCTTGCTCAACCGCGTCATTTTCGATCTGGGCTGCGAGCTCTGCGCGGACATCGTCAAGCGGGGGCGCACCGGCCATACGGCTTTCATTCAGCTTTACTACGTGCCAACCAAACTGGGTCTGAATCGGGCCGGAAATACCACCATCGTTCATTGTCATCACGGCGTCTTCGAAAGGCTTCACCATCATACCGGGGCCGAACCACCCCAGCTCTCCGCCATTGGGTCCAGATGGCCCGGTGGAGTTTTCTTTCGCAAGCTCAGCAAAGTCCGCGCCACCTTCCAGTTGAGCAATCAGCTCTTTGGCTTTTTCTTCAGTCTCGACCAGAATATGCGATGCGTTGAACTCTTTCGTTGGCTCCGCATCGGCATATACTTTTTCATAGGCCGCTTGAAGCGCTTCGTCCGTAACAGCGCTTGCGATCAGCGCCTCGACCTTGTCGTTGGCGGCCAGTTCCCGGCGCTGGTTCTCTAACCGGATCTCGGCACGGTTGCTAAGCTCGCCCATGGCCTGACCTAGAACGGCTTGCTGTACCAGCTGTTCGACAATACCTGGCAGCAGTACATCGTCTGGCAGTGACTGAAATTGCTCGGGCAGGCTGGCGCGCACCATAATTGCATGTGCCATTGTGATGTCGTCGCCATTTACGGTCGCCAAGACAGTGTCGCCGGTAACGTCGATCATTTCGACGGCCTGATCTTCGGCTGTCGCTGTCTCTTGCGCCATCACCGGCAAGGCAACGGCAACCGACATAGCGGTCCCCAGAAGAAATACGCTGCGTTTCAACATGATTTTTGTCCTCAAATCAGGCCGGAGACCCCGGCAACATTGACAGTTTTACACCCGACGCTTACATCGCTTGAAGGCTTGAGAGCGCTGGTTCTTGGGTTCCTAGATAGGGGGCCATGCAGGGACGGGCAAGTTCCCTCTCGTCACACCAGCGTCAGAACCGCATTGAGGCAGAAAAACATGCTTGGAAAAATCGCGCGCAAGGTCTTTGGAACACCCAATGACCGTATGATCAAAGCGACCCGACCGATCGTTGAAAAAATCAACGCGCTGGAGGAAGAGTTCGCAGCGCTGACGGATGACGGCATCATTGCCAAGACCGAAGAGTTGAGAGCACGCGCGACCGGCGGCGAGAAGCTGGAAGCGATCCTGCCAGAGGCCTTTGCCAACTGCCGCGAAGCAGCAAAGCGCGCATTGGGCCTTAGGGCGTTCGACACGCAGCTGATCGGCGGCATCTTCCTGCACCGCGGAAACATTGCGGAAATGAAGACAGGTGAAGGTAAAACGCTCGTGGCGACCTTCCCCGCGTATTTGAATGCTTTGACTGGTAAGGGTGTGCATATCGTCACCGTGAACGACTATCTTGCCAAGCGGGATGCCGAATGGATGGGCAAGGTCTATGGGGCGCTGGGTCTAACAACAGGCGTTGTTTATCCGCATCAAGACGAGGCTGAGAAGCGCGCGGCGTATGCTTGCGACGTGACCTATGCCACCAACAACGAACTTGGGTTTGACTATCTGCGCGACAATATGAAGTCGGATTTGAAAGATATGTCCCAGCGTGGGCATAATTTCGCCGTCGTGGATGAAGTTGATTCGATCCTGATCGACGAGGCGCGCACCCCCTTGATCATATCCGGCCCTTCCGAAGATCGATCTGAACTATATGTCACTATTGATGCGCTGATCCCTGAGCTTACGGATGAGCACTATACCATCGATGAAAAGAACCGTGGTGCGACCTTCTCTGAGGAGGGTAATGAATTTCTTGAAGAGATCCTGCTTGCGCGGGGATTGTTGCCAGAAGGTCAATCGCTCTATGACCCAGAAAGCACCACAATCGTTCACCACGTGAACCAAGGCCTGCGTGCGCACAAACTGTTCCAACGGGACAAAGATTACATCGTGCGTGATGGCGAGGTCGTCCTGATTGACGAATTTACCGGTCGTATGATGGCAGGACGCCGCCTATCCGATGGGCTTCATCAGGCAATCGAAGCCAAAGAGGGTTGTAAGACGCAGCCGGAAAACGTGACGCTCGCCTCGGTGACGTTTCAGAACTATTTCCGGCTGTACGGCACGCTTAGTGGAATGACCGGGACGGCCCTGACCGAAGCTGACGAATTCAGCGAAATCTATGGTTTGGGTGTGGTCGAGATTCCGACCAACAAGCCCATCGCGCGGATCGATGACCACGATGCGGTCTATCGCACAACCGGTGAAAAATACAAAGCGGTGGTCGAGGAGATCCGTGAAGCCCACGAAAAAGGGCAGCCAATGCTGGTTGGCACAACATCCATCGAGAAATCCGAGATGTTGTCGAATATGCTGACTGAAGCTGACATTAAGCACGATGTTCTCAACGCGCGACAACACGAGCGTGAAGCCCAAATTGTTGCCGATGCAGGCAAGTTAGGGTCTGTTACTATCGCGACGAACATGGCTGGCCGTGGGACCGACATCAAGCTTGGCGGGAATGTAGAATTCAAAGTGATGGAGGCAATTGCCGCCGATCCAGACACCCATCCGGACGACATTCGCGCGCGGATCGAGGCCGAGCATGAAGCTGACGAGCAGGCCGTCAAAGACGCCGGCGGATTGTTTGTGTTGGCGACAGAGCGCCATGAAAGCCGCCGGATCGATAATCAGCTTCGCGGCCGGTCTGGCCGTCAAGGTGACCCGGGACGATCTTCGTTTTTCTTGTCACTTGAAGACGATCTGATGCGCATCTTCGGCTCGGAACGTCTTGAGAAAGTACTTTCGACGCTCGGAATGCAGGAAGGCGAGGCCATTGTTCATCCATGGGTCAACAAGTCTTTGGAGCGTGCTCAAGCTAAGGTCGAGGGTCGCAACTTTGACGTCCGTAAACAGCTGCTCAAATTCGATGACGTGATGAACGACCAGCGTAAGGCGATCTTTGGCCAACGCTTGGAGATCATGGAAGCAGATGACCTGTCCGAGATTGTGGGCGATATGCGTCATCAGGTGATTGACGATCTTGTTGATACCCATATGCCACCGAAATCCTATGCCGATCAGTGGGATACGGATGGTTTGCAAAGCTCAGTTGTTGAGAACCTTGGTGTTGAGACGCCGGTTGTTGACTGGGCGGCCGAAGAAGGTGTCGATGACGACAGCATTCGCGAACGACTTTACGACGCGTCGGACGAGTTCATGGCCAAGAAAGCGGCAGAGTTCGGCCCTGATACTATGCGGTCGATCGAGAAGCAGTTGATCTTGCAAACCATTGATAGCAAATGGCGTGAACATCTTTTGACCCTTGATCATCTGCGATCAGTAGTTGGGTTCCGTGGCTATGCACAACGCGATCCATTGAACGAATACAAGAACGAAGCGTTCCAGTTGTTTGAAAGTCTACTGGACGGCCTTCGATCAGATGTGACGCAGAAACTGTCGCAGATCCGACCGATGTCTCAGGACGAACAGCAAGCAATGATGCAACAGATGTTGCGCCAACAGCAGGCGATGGCCGCCGCGGCGGATGTTGCGCAGGATGAACGCGATGCAGCTGACGATGGGTTTGACGAGAACGATCCGTCAACCTGGGGCAATCCGACGCGCAATGATCCTTGCCCATGCGGATCCGGCAAAAAGTTCAAGCATTGCCACGGGCGCCTGTCCTAATGCGGTCCGGCTTAGACTCGTCACAGTAAGTTAAGCCGAAACGGGTGCTGTGCGAACAAGTTGTGTCTTTGGATTTCCGCGAAACGTTTTAATCGTGTACTGCCTAATATCCGTGGTTGAAATCTTGCGCGTCAATCCAGATGATTGCGCAATGAAACGCGTGGGTCGGGATTTTTCATGAAGGGACTGCAAAAGCTGCTTGCGGCGATTTGCATCACGCTGCTGTCCAGCGTGGTGGCGGTGGCCGAGGACGTCACGCTGACGTCACGAGACGGTACAATCGTATTGACCGGCACCCTGTTGACGTTCGACGGAGAATTCTATCGGGTCGATACAGAATTCGGGATTCTAACCGTCGATAGCACCGGCGTGTCTTGCGAGGGCCCGGGCTGCCCCAGCCTCGGACCGTTTGTAGCGGAGCTTACGATATCTGGTGCGCACAGCATGGGTGAGGTGTTGTTCCCGGCGTTGGTCGAAGGCTTCGCGCTTCGGCAGGGCTATGCCCTGAAACGCGAGGAGCTGCTGGGCGTTGGAACGCTTTACACTCTCTATGATGGGGCTTCCGGGCAGGAACAGGCTCGCATTTCGATCAAGCTGACCACAAGTGCGGAAGGGTTTGCTGACCTGTTGGGACAGCAAGCGGACATGGTGTTGTCGATGCGTGAAGCGTCGACCCGTGAACGCAGTATGGCACGCGAGGCGGGGCTGGGAGATTTGCGTATTGCACGTCAAAGCCGCGTTCTGGCGTTGGATGCGCTGGTGCCTGTGGTGGCGCCGGGGAACCCGGTTAAACGGATGTCCGTATCCCAGCTGGCGGCCATCTATGCAGGGAAAATTACGAACTGGAGTGAGTTGGGTGGCGAGGAAGCTCCGATCACACCTTATCTGGTGGATATCGAAGAAGGATTTGGTCCGGCCTTTATGCAAGATGTCATTGCAGCAACAGGCGTGACCTTGTCGGACCGGGTTCGCTTCATGCCATCAAACAAATCGCTGACGGATGCATTGTCGAAGGACCCGTTTGGGATTGCGATTTCGTCTTTTATGCAGCCGGGAAATGGAGAGGTCGTCCAGCTGTCGGGAAAATGCGGGTTTGAGGTTAAAGCCTCCGCACAGTCTATCAAAGCGGAGGACTATCCGCTGACCATGCCGATGTATCTTTATCTGCCAGAACGCCGTTTACCGCTACTAGCAAGAGAGCTGCTGGCCTATCTTCGAACCGATAGCGCGCAGTTCGTGACGCGGCGGGCGGGTTTCGTCGACCAGGCTTTAACGCGTATTCCAATAGATGGCCAAGGCGATCGGATGGCCAACGCTATCGCTGCGTCGGGTGCCGAAGTTGATCTGCTGGAGTTGAAACGCCTTGTGGGCAGCTTGAACGGCAAAGACCGCTTGTCGATCAGTTTTCGCTTCGAAGGCGGCTCGACCTTGTTGGATGCACCGTCACAATCAAATGTCGCGCTGCTGGCCAAAGCGCTGGAAAGCGGCCGCTTCGATGGGCGGACCATGGTGTTTGTCGGTTTCTCTGACGGGCAGGGGGCGGCGGCCCAAAACCTTGGCCTCGCGCGTAAGCGGGCAACGGCTGTACGAGATCTCGTCACGGCACAGTTAGAGGCTTTCAACCCCGATCGTGTGGATTTGCAGGTAGAAGCATTTGGAGAAGCCTTGCCAATGGCTTGCGACGATAGTGCCTGGGGTCGTGGTGTGAACCGCCGGGTCGAAATTTGGGTGAATTAGACCCTATAGGTATCCCGATCCACGAAAGCTTAGTTCGGTCGACTTTCCGACGATCAGGTGATCATGTAGTGTAATTCCTAGTGCCGAAGCTGCGTCATTCACCTGCGCCGTCATCTGGATATCGTTGTCCGAAGGCGTTGGATCGCCCGAGGGGTGATTATGGACAAGAATTATCGCAGAGGCATTCAGTTCCAGAGCCCGCTTCACCACCTCGCGAGGATATACTGGGACGTGGTCGACGGTGCCGGTGCCTTGCGCCTCATCCGCGATCAGGACGTTCTTGCGATCCAGAAACAGCACGCGAAACTGTTCCGTGTCGCGATGGGCCATAGTGGTGTGGCAATAGTCCAGAACCGCGTCCCACGAGGAAATAACGTGCCGCTGGATAACTCGGCTACGTGCCATTCGGTGGGCCGATGCCTCGACAATCTTAAGTTCTGTGATTACCGCTTCGCCAATACCCGGAACCTCGCGTAGACGCTCTTGTGAGGCGGTGACCACCCGATTGAAATCACCAAATGTATCCAAAAGCTTGCGGGCTAGCGGCTTTACATCGCGCCGCGGAATGGCCCGAAACAGGACAAGTTCGAGCATCTCGTAGTCCGGCATGGCCTGCGCCCCGCCTGACATGAAGCGTTCCCTCAGCCTTTTGCGGTGATCTTTGATATAGGACGGCAGCTTACCGTCGTTCAGTTTGACGGGAATAACGGGCGCTTCGTCTGTATCAAACAGTGCTTGCGGCATCTCATCAAATTGGAATTGTCTGCTCTCGGTCATAAGAGCAAACTGCACTGAAATTGGTGAACAGAGGGTTAACAACTAATAGCTGTTAACCCTTCATGCTGTCCCAAAAGCTTTTAACCTTCGAAAAGAAGTTCGAGCTTTCCGGGTTGTTCTCTTCCGAGAGCTTTTCGAACTCTCGCAGAAGCTCTTTTTGCTTAGACGTGAGGTTAACCGGTGTTTCCACCGCAAGTTCGATATACATATCGCCATTCGGACCGCCACGCAGGCCCGGCATACCCTTTGCACGCAAGCGCATCTGTCGCCCTGATTGGCTGCCAGCCGGGATTTTCACCCGTGAACGGCCACCGTCGATGGTCGGCACCTCGATATCGCCACCCATGGCGGCTGAGGCCATGGAGACAGGCACGCGGCAATGCAGATGCGTACCTTCGCGGTCGAAAATCGGGTGATCCGCGACGTCGATGAAGATGTACAGATCGCCAGTTGGACCGCCGCGCAAACCCGCTTCGCCCTCGCCAGACAAGCGAATGCGTGTGCCGGTTTCAACACCAGCAGGGATGTTCACAGACAGCGAGCGCTCTTTTTCCTTGCGCCCGGCGCCGCCGCAGCTTTTGCAGGGGTTCTGGATCATCTGGCCAGTGCCCTGACACGTCGGACATGTCCGTTCGACGGTAAAGAAACCTTGTTGCGCGCGCACTTTGCCCATGCCCGAACAGGTCGGGCACATTGTCGGCTCTGCACCGGCTTCCGCACCGGTGCCGTCACATTCGTCACAGCCGATCGACGTCGGAACATTGATGGTTTTTTGAAGCCCAGAGTAGGCCTCTTCTAGTGTCACCCGCAGATTGTAGCGCAGGTCTGAACCACGTTGAGTACGCGCACGTCCTCCGCCACGTCCTCCACCGCCCATGAAGTCGCCGAACAAATCGTCGAACACATCCGAAAAGGCGCTGGCGAAGTCGCCATTGCCACCGGGATGTCCGCCCCCCGGACGTCCGCCCATACCGCCTTCGAAAGCGGCGTGACCGAACCGGTCATAGGCAGCTTTCTTTTCGGCGTCTTTCAGGACGTCATAAGCCTCGTTCACTTCTTTGAACTGGCTTTCGGCATTCGGGTTGTCCGAATTGCGGTCAGGGTGAAGCTCTTTGGCCTTCTTGCGATAGGCTTTCTTGAGCTCGTCCGCCGACGCGCCTTTGGCAGCACCGAGAACCTCGTAATAATCACGCTTTGACATGGGGTATCTGTCTCCCTTTGGGAGGGGGCAGGGCCGCCAGGCAGCCCCGCCCGTTACCTAAACCGACTTAACGCTTGTTTTCGTCGTCGAGGTCTTCGAAGTCGGCGTCGACAATGTCGTCATCCACCGCCGAGGGGCCGTCAGCTTCCTCGGGTTCTTCGCCTGCAGCTTCATCTTGCTGCGACTTATAGATCGCTTCGCCCAGTTTCATGGCCGCTTCGGTCACGTTCTGAACGCCGCCTTTGATCTTGTCAGCCGAGGCGTCCTCTTTCTCGAGGTCGTCTTTCAGAGCGGCAATCGCCAGCTCGATGGCTTCGATCGTGGTCGGGTCGACCTTGTCGTTATGCTCTTCCATCGACTTCTCGGTCGAGTGGATCAGGCTTTCGGCCTGGTTGCGCGCTTCGACAAGCTCTTTACGCTCTTTATCGGCCTCGGCGTTGGCTTCAGCGTCTTTCACCATTGCATCGATGTCGTCATCTGACAGACCGCCCGAAGCTTGGATGGTGATCTTCTGCTCTTTGCCTGTGCCTTTGTCTTTAGCGCCCACTTCAACGATGCCGTTGGCGTCGATGTCAAAGGTCACCTCGATCTGAGGCATGCCGCGCGGCGCGGGTGGGATGTCTTCCAGATTGAACTGGCCCAACACTTTGTTGTCGGCTGCCATCTCGCGCTCACCTTGGAACACACGCAGGGTCACGGCGTTCTGGTTGTCTTCCGCGGTCGAGAAGATCTGCGACTTCTTCGTCGGGATCGTCGTGTTGCGGTCGATCAGGCGGGTGAAGACACCGCCCAGCGTTTCGATACCCAGCGACAGCGGGGTCACGTCCAGAAGAACAACGTCTTTGACGTCGCCCTGCAGAACACCAGCTTGAATGGCGGCACCCATGGCAACCACTTCGTCTGGGTTCACACCTTTGTGCGGCTCTTTACCGAAGAATTTCGAAACTTCTTCGATCACTTTTGGCATACGGGTCATACCGCCAACCAAAACCACCTCGTCGATGTCGTCCTTCGACAGGCCAGCGTCTTTCAACGCAGCTTGGCAAGGCTTCATCGAGCGTTTGATCAGGTCGTTTACAAGGCTTTCCAGCTTGGCACGGGTCAGTTTCATAACCATGTGAAGTGGCGCGCCGTCAGCACCCATCGAGATGAAGGGCTGGTTGATTTCGGTTTGCGACGCGGAAGACAGTTCGATCTTGGCTTTCTCTGCAGCTTCTTTCAGACGTTGCAGGGCCATCTTGTCTTTCGACAAATCGACCTGGTTTTCCTTTTTGAACTCATCGACCAGATACTGAACGATGCGCATGTCGAAATCTTCACCGCCAAGGAACGTGTCGCCGTTGGTCGATTTCACTTCGAACAGTCCATCGTCGATCTCAAGGATGGTTACGTCGAAAGTACCGCCGCCAAGGTCATAGACCGCGATGGTTTGCGTTTCTTGCTTGTCCAGACCATAGGCCAATGCCGCCGCAGTCGGCTCGTTGATGATACGCAGCACTTCAAGACCAGCGATCTTGCCGGCATCTTTTGTGGCCTGACGCTGTGCGTCGTTGAAGTATGCGGGAACGGTGATGACAGCTTGCGTCACCTCTTCACCAAGATAGCTTTCCGCTGTCTCTTTCATCTTGCCCAGAATGAAGGCCGAAATTTGCGAGGGAGAGTACTTCTCACCAGCAGCTTCAACCCAAGCGTCGCCATTGCCGCCGTCGACAATTGCGTAGGGAACAAGCTTTTTATCTTTCTCGACAGCAGGGTCTTGCATGTTGCGGCCAATCAGGCGCTTCACGGCAAAGACGGTGTTGTCGGGGTTGGTGACAGCCTGGCGTTTTGCCGGCTGGCCTACCAGTCGCTCTTCATCTTTGAAGGCGACGATCGAAGGCGTTGTACGCGCACCTTCAGCGTTCTCAATGACTCGCGGTTGCGAGCCGTCCATGATGGCAACACAGGAGTTCGTGGTGCCGAGGTCGATACCAATGACTTTAGCCATTATTCAAAACCCTTTCTTAGGCGATGTTATGAGAGCCGACCTTGCAAAGCATCGGTCCCAGATCCCAGATTTCTGACCGGTTGGGCGTGCCCCAATCCGGCGTCTCGGGGTATATAAGTAGGGTGAATGAAGCCTGCAACCGTTCATGAGGCGGCTTTTGGGTAAAAAAACGAGTCAATTTAGGGTTTTGACCATGATAGCGCGCAACAAAGCCTCGCTCGATCTGAACGGGGCAAAGATTTTCAAAGCAATGTTGGACGAGGACGCGCAGAAATCGCTGGTCATGACGTTGCGGGATGTGGTCGCGCAGGCACCGTTTTTTCATCCTGTGACCCGGTCTGGCAAACAAATGTCGGTACAGATGACGTCGGCAGGGCGGTTAGGTTGGGTTTCGGATCGGCGGGGCTATCGTTACGAGGCGCGACATCCGGATGGAGCGCCCTGGCCAGACATCCCCAAGGCTGTGCGTGATGTTTGGCGCTCAGTTTCCGATGTCGAGAGGGAGCCGGATTGTTGCCTGATCAACTTTTACCGAGAAGGTGCCAAAATGGGGATGCACCAAGACCGGGATGAAGGGGATTATTCGTATCCGGTGGTATCGATCAGCCTGGGTGATGATGCACTGTTTCGGATAGGAGGACCCGAACGACGCGGGCGGACACAATCGACTTGGTTGCAATCGGGCGATGTGCTGGTGATGGGCGGCGCGGCGCGACTGGCCTATCACGGTGTCGATCGGCTGAGGTTTGGGTCGTCAGGCCTGCTGAAAGATCACGGCCGGATTAATCTTACGCTGCGGGTCGTGGATACTAGCTGACCACACAAAGGCTGCAGCGGATCACTGTCGAGCGCTCCAGCTGATAGATGCATGGCGGCGTGTATAGCTTTCCCCCATCATACCCAAAACTAGCAGCACACATGACACCACCAGCGGATAGGTGGCGTTGCTGTAGTGGGGGTTGTAGTTGATGAACACATATCCTCTGGTCTGATCGATGATGTGGAACAGTGGGTTCCATGTGAACAATACCAACATGACGCTAGGTATCGTATTACCTAGCAGCATCTTCCCAGACGCAAACATATTTGCACGGGTATAGAAAGTCGTCGCGATCTCGGTGAACTGTGGGAACCAAGGCCTAAGCGCTAGAAAAACCACTCCGACCGAAATGCCATTGAACCAAGCGAGCAATAACATCGCAAATGCACCAGCGGGGTCGTAAATTTCGATGGGTCGGACGGCTAGCGAATAAACCGATAATACGCAAAATACCGAGAGAACCTGTATGTACAAAGACCCAATTGCAGTTGAGATAATGGAGACCAAGGTGTTCATCGGGCTATGCAACATCAAGGCAGATGTCGAGGACGCCGCTTTGAAGACGGCGTTAAGCACCTTGATATTAGACATAAACATAAACACGCCCGACAGAATATAGAGCAAAAAATCGCCCCTGACGGCGCTTCCACGCAACCCCATGACAGACATCATGACAAAAAACACTGCCACAAGCATTAGTGTTTGAGTGATGTTAACCAGCAGAGCAATGATCGCGTTGGTTTGGGTCTTTCGAATGCCAAAAACCGTCGCGTGATAGATCACCGACATCATCGAGACGGCTGCCTCGAATCTTGTTCTGTTGACCTTTACTTCAAACATCGCGCTGCCTTCTGTCCTGCATCACGAAGATACTCGCAGGGAAATCTTGCCGTTCCGTTACTCACAGATCATAAGTGTTTCGACAATAGCCATCAACTTTGTCGCTTTTTTGGCAAGCCGTTAAGGAACATTATCGTGGATTTTAACCAACTGGAAAGTGTGATGCGCAGGGTCGCGATTGAGGCGGGTGATGTGATTATGGAGATTTACAACTCAGACGAGTTTGATGTCAGGGCAAAATCAGACGACAGCCCTGTAACGGCGGCGGACGAAGCGGCTGATCTTCTGATTTCCGACGGGCTGCGTCAGGCGTTCCCGGATGTGCTTTTGGTGACGGAAGAACAGGCTGACAGTCATTCGGAGCAAGCAAATGCCTTCCTGATCGTTGATCCGCTGGACGGTACCAAGGAATTTATTCACCGCCGGGGCGATTTCACCGTCAACATCGCCTATGTCGTTGACGGTGTGCCAATTCGCGGTGTGGTCTATGCACCCGCCAAATCTCGGATGTTCTTTACCCGCGCGGATGGGGTCAGTGTTGAAGAAGCGGGTCCATTTGATCCCCAGACGACCGGATCACTGTCTTCGATCAACGTCTCAAACCCGGACAACGCCGCACTAATGGTTGTCGCGTCGAAGTCCCACCGAGATCAGGCAACCGACGACTATATCGGCAAGTATCACGTTAAGGACATGAAATCAGCGGGCAGCTCGTTGAAGTTCTGTCTTGTCGCGACTGGCGAGGCGGACATCTATCCGCGCGTTGGGCGTACGATGGAGTGGGATACGGCCGCCGGGCATGCGGTTTTGAAAGGGGCAGGCGGCGATGTTGTGCGCTTTGATGATCACACGCCACTGACCTATGGAAAGCCGATCTACGAGAATCCGTTTTTCATCGCGTATGCGCCCGGAGTTGACCTGAAAAAGGCCTGAGACATGAGCGTCCTGATTGTCATTCCCGCCAGATATGCCTCGGTTCGATATCCGGGCAAAGCGCTCGTCCCGTTGCGCGGGGTGAGTGGGCAAAATAAGTCTCTAATCCGCCGTAGTTGGGACGCTGCGCAGGCCGTTCGAGGCGTTGAGCGTATCGTCGTGGCAACAGATGATCACCGGATCAGGACCGAGGCAGAAGGCTTTGGTGCAGATGTCGTCATGACCTCTTCGGAATGTCAAAATGGTACGGAAAGATGTGCAGAGGCGCTGGATGCGCTGGGCGGAGAATACGACATTGTCGTCAACCTCCAGGGGGATGCGCCGCTTACGCCACATTGGTTTGTCGAGGAGTTGATCGAGGGGTTGGACGCCCACCCCACCGCAGAGGTCGCAACGCCGGTGTTGCGTTGTGATGGCCGCGCGCTGTCGGGGTTTATGGAAGATCGGCGTGCCGGACGGGTTGGCGCCACAACAGTCGTGTTCGGCGCCGAAGGTAAGGCCTTGTTCTTCTCGAAAGAGGTCATCCCTTATACGACCGGAAATACTTGGCAGGATGACGAACCCACGCCGGTTTTTCATCATGTAGGTGTCTATGCCTATAGGCCATCGGCGCTGGCAGCGTACCCACGCTGGGCCGTCGGTCCGTTGGAGGCGCTGGAGGGGCTAGAGCAGTTGCGGTTCTTGGAGCGCGAACGACCGATCCAGTGTGTTGAGGTTGATGGAAAAGGCCAGCAGTTCTGGGAATTAAACAATCCGGAGGACGTCGCGCGAATCGAAGCTATTCTTTTGCTGCGTGGGGTCGAATAGTTGCGAACCAAAAACGTCATTCGCCAACCTTTGCGACACTGGTTTAAATGGGCTCCACTAATAATGGAATATTCTTGTGAAAAATGTGGTATTAAATCAATATCGTGAACAATTGCCACGATGTTGTCAGAATTTTCACCCATTGAGGTGATGCAATTAAAGTAACCCAATTTTGTAATGAGTAATCCGCCAAGTGATAAGGCGGAATAAGTGGAAACAGAGGTATCTGCATGAAGCGTAAGAAGGTCACAAAAGCTATATTTCCGGTCGCTGGTCTGGGGACTCGATTTCTTCCTGCAACGAAGTCGATTCCGAAAGAGATCATGACGCTGGTGGACCGCCCGCTAATTCAATACGCCATTGACGAGGCGCGTGCGGCGGGGATCAAGGAATTCATCTTTGTCACGTCGCGCGGTAAGGGCGCTTTGGAAGACTATTTCGATAACTCACCCGTGCTAGAACAAGAGCTGCGAAAGAAGGGTAAAGACGCTTTGTTGGATATCTTGAAAGATACCAATATGGAAAGCGGGGCGATCGCCTATATGCGTCAGCACAAGGCTTTGGGTTTGGGTCATGCCGTCTGGTGTGCTCGTCGTTTGATTGCCAACGAACCCTTCGCCGTAATTCTGCCAGACGATGTTATCGCGGCGGAGAAACCGTGTTTGCAACAGATGGTCGAGGCCTATGAGGAAACCGGTGGCTGCATGGTCGCCGCTATGGAGGTTCCCGCAGAAAAGGCCAGCGCCTATGGTGTGCTTGATGTGAAAGAGGATATGGGATCGATCGTTTCGGTTAAAGGTATGGTCGAGAAACCGTCCTTGGAAGAAGCGCCGTCCAACCTTGCCGTTATCGGGCGTTATGTTCTGACTCCTGATGTGCTGCGTAGCTTGAACCGAATGAAAAGCGGCGCGGGTGGAGAGATCCAGTTGACCGATGCCATCGCCGAAGAAATTGAACAAGATCGCGATGTCTTTGGCTACCGTTTCCGTGGTCAACGGTTTGATTGCGGATCGAAGGCAGGGTTCCTTCAGGCAACCGTCGCGTTCGGTATGGCCCGCGAAGAGCTGCGTGAAGAGTTCTCGGGTTATCTGCATGATCTTGTGGCACAGCAAAAGGCGGCCGAGTAACCGGCTGTGGCGAATGCCGCCTGGGACCTTTGGACGGCACATCGTCTTAGGTTGAAGCGCCGCAGATTGATCTGGCGCTCAATCCGGGCACGCCGTGATCTCGAGGCCGTCGTAAACCGGACTGATCGGATGTCATCCGGTCAGGTCCGTGTTTTCGCCACTATGCGCAATGAAGCCGAGCGTCTTCCTTATTTTTTTGCTCACTACCGGTCGTTGGGCGCCGGGCATTTTCTGATCGTTTTGAACGACAGCAACGACGACTCCGAAGCCCTGTTATCAGATCAACCAGATGTCTCGCTTTGGCGAACAAGCGCGGGGTACAAGGCGTCCCGGTTCGGTGTGGATTGGACCACATGGTTGCAGTTTCGATATGGTCACGATGAGTGGTGCCTGACCGTCGATGCAGATGAACTGTTGATTTATCCACATCATGACAAGCGATCGTTGCAAGAACTGACAGCGCGCCTTGACGAAACAGGTGCCACGGCATTGGGCGCATTGATGTTGGACCTGTTTCCCAAGGGCCCCCTTGGTCAGCAGAGCCATCAGCCGGGGCAGGATCCGACGCAAGTGCTGAACTGGTTTGATGCCGGTCCCTATCGGGCGACCCGTCAAGAGCCAGCAAAGAACCTCTGGATGCAAGGCGGAACACGAGACCGGTCCTTTTTTAGCAAGACACCAGAACGCGCGCCGACACTAAATAAGTTTCCCTTGGTTCGGTGGAATAGGCGCTTTGCCTATATGAATTCGACACACTCACTATTGCCTCCCAGACTTAACCTGGAGTGGGATGGTCCAAAATCGGTGTCGGACGACACCCGACTATCTGGGGCTCTGCTGCATACCAAATTCTTGCCAGGCGTCACCCGGCGGGCCGTTGAAGAAAAGGCACGCAAACAGCATTTCGGGCAACCAGACCAGTTTGACGCCTACTACGACTGGCTCGCTTCGGATCCCGATCTTTGGCACAGTGATGCAACAGCTTACAAAGGTTGGCGACAGCTTGTTGAATTGGGGCTTCTTTCCAGTGGCGGGTGGGATTAGACAAGTGTTCAATACAAGTGTCAGACATATGAACGAAGGTGCGATGCCGATTGTGAATACCAGGAGAAACCATCCTTCCCAGTGTGGACATATATCTTGCTTGCAAGATATTGCTCAGATGGGCTGCGGATAGTTGGGTGTCTGGGAATCATATCGGCTACGCCTAAGGCGAAAATATCGACAGATGCGTGCGTTCCGCCGGCGTCGAGAGTTAACGGCTCTTCAAGATCGGACAGCACAGATCAGACAGACCGATATTCTGGCTTTCTCCACTGTTCGAAACGAGCAGATACGCCTGCCATATTTCCTGAACTATTATCGCGATCTTGGGGTTAATCATTTCCTGTTCGTCGATAATGGCTCTGATGATGGGACCGCGGAATACCTGGCCGAGCAGCCGGATGTGTCTGTTTGGACGACAGATGCTAGCTATAAAAATGCACATTATGGAGTCGATTGGCTAAACTGGTTACAACGAAAACACGCCCACGGTCACTGGTCGTTGGTGGTCGATCCCGACGAATTTCTTGTCTACCCATATTGTGATACCCGGCCTCTACGAGCGCTTACAGATTGGCTGGACTCGGCGCAAATCAGGTCGTTTGGAGCTATGTTGCTGGATATGTATCCTAAAGGACCGCTTGACGCGCAACCGTATCAGGTTGGCCAAAACCCGTTTGAAATCGCGAGCTGGTTTGACAGTGGCAACTATACGCTAGCCAAAAATGCTCTGCTTGGAAATCTGTGGATACAGGGCGGTCCTAGAGCGCGTGCGTTTTTTCAGGACAGGCCTAGAAAGGCTCCGGCGTTGAATAAGGTGCCGCTGGTGAAGTGGAACCGAAACTACACATATGTCAGTTCGACGCACGCGCTCCTGCCCCGTGGACTGAACCTTGTCTATGATGAGTTGGGTGGTGAAAAAACATCGGGATGCCTGCTGCACGCAAAGTTTCTGGATACGTTTACAACAAAGTCATCCGAGGAACTTGAGCGTGGAGAGCATTACGCAGGTGGTTACGAATACCAGGCCTATGGTGCCGCTCAGGCTGACACAGACCTTTGGTGCCCATGGAGCGAAAAGTATCTGAACTGGCGACAGCTAGAAATGCTGGGTCTGATGTCCAAGGGGAATTGGGCATGACACTTGGGATCGTGATGCTCGTGCATGATGCGTTGGACCGTGGTGAACAGTTGGTTCGGCACTGGGCGACACACGGGTGCCCAGTTGTGATTCATGTAGATGATCGCGTATCGGATGCTGACTATGTCGATTTTGTCTCTTCTTTAGCGGATCTGGATCGGGTCAAATTCTGCAACCGTCGACACTGTGAATGGGGTACCTGGTCGTTGGTTGTCGCCAGTCAGGCAGCGTCCGAGCTTATGCTAGAGGCGTTTCCAGAAGTTGGTCATGTCATGCTTGTATCAGGAAGCTGTCTGCCTTTGCGCCCGATCTCAGAGATGGTGAGCTACCTTAGCCATCGACCCCAGACAGATTTCATTGAAAGTGTGACGACTGAAGATGTTCCATGGACAATTGGTGGCCTGGACATTGAGCGCTTCACTCTGCGCTTTCCATTTTCGTGGAAGAGACACCGCCGCCTGTTTGACACTTTTGTCTCGTTTCAGCGACGCATCGGGCTTAGGCGCTCGGTACCGGAGGGGCTGGTCCCACATTTGGGGAGTCAGTGGTGGTGCCTTACACGGCAAACTCTTTCGACCATTTTGATGGATCCGAACCGAACCACATATGATCGATACTTCAAGCAAGTTTGGATTCCCGACGAAAGCTATTATCAGACCCTCGTAAGGCGGCATTCAACACGGATTGAAAGTCGATCCTTAACTTTGTCGAAATTCGACTATCAGGGCAAACCGCATATTTTCTACGATGATCATATTCAGCTGTTGCGGCGTTCCGATTGCTTTGTGGCGCGGAAAGTCTGGCGTCACGCTGATAAGCTCTATTCCAGCTTCCTGTCCGATGGGCCTGAAATAGGGTCGTCGGCCGAACCGAATCCCGGGAAGTTGGACAGCATATTCACCAAAGCGATCGAGCGTCGCACAAAAGGCCGACCGGGCCTTTACATGCAAAGCCGGTTTCCGCGCGGCGAGTTTGAAGCAAGCGTCACGGCCTCGCGCTATGCGGTTCTTGAAGGTTTCTCGGATTTGTTTGAGAATTTTCAGGGGTGGTTGAACGAAACCGTGAATGCGCGTGTACATGGGCATCTTTATGCGCCAGATCGGGCGCATTTCGCAGGAGGCGAAGACGAGTTCTTCGGCGCTCAGAGCGCGGGGGCCAAGCTGCGGGACTATAACAGCAAAGCCTTTCTAACGAATCTGATCTGGAACACCCGCGGTGAACGCCAGTGTTTTCAGTTTGGACCGCGTGACACCCAAGACGTCTCGGCAACGATTGCCAGCGATCCAAACGCCAGAGTCTACCTGGTTACCGGTGCGTGGGCGGTGCCGTTGTTTCAGTCCGATGACGACTTTGCGACCGTCCGTCGCGAAGCCGCTCGTCTACAGAAGATAGAAAGCGAACATATCCAAGCGCTCCGATCCCGGCGCGCTCGTGCACGCACTCATATATGGTCATTGGCTGATTTTGTCCTAAACCCGATAGAGCCGTTGCACTCCATCGTTGACGATATCGGACCGCAACACAGCGCACGGATTTCAAACTTTCCCAAGATGAAGCCGCTGAAGGGGTTCGGACAATTCTTACAGGACTTAAAGAACGAAGGGATGCAGCCGTACCTAATGGGTGACTTCCCGGTCGGGCACGATCTGGTGCCGACAAAACGCATCCAACGTAAGCCTTTTCTGGTGAAATAGAGACATGAATCGCAATTTCGAATGCTTCGTAATATTTGCAGAGATGCGCACGGGTTCGAACTTTCTGGAAAGCAATCTAGACCTGTTTCCCGGCCTGACCTGCTATGGAGAAGCGTTCAATCCATATTTCATGGTGACTCCGAATACCGACGAATTGTTTGGTATCACGGTGGCGCAGCGGGACGCCGACCCGCTTTCCCTTCTGACGCGGATCAAAGACAAGACAGATGGGTTGCCCGGTTTTCGGTTTTTCCATGACCATGATCCACGCGTGTTTGATGCGCTGATGGATGATCCGAGCTGTGCTAAAGTTGTTTTGACCCGCAACATAGTTGACGCCTATGTCTCGCGCCGGATCGCGATGGCGACGGACCAATGGCAGCTCAACGATGCTGCGAATGTTCGAAAGGCGAAGGCCCGGTTTATCCCTGAGGAGTTCGAACGGCTTTTCTATCGCATGAAAAGCTTCCAGCTTATGATCAAAGAGCGCCTGCAGCGTACAGGGCAAACGGCGTTCTATCTGGATTACGAAGATGCTCAGGATCTAGATGTGGTCAACGGGCTAGCAAGGTTCCTGGGCGAAACAACCGAGATTTCGGAGTTTGCGGGCAAGTTCAAAAAGCAAAATCCAGAAGCTCTGATCGACAAGGTGCAGAACTTCCAACACATGGCTTCGGTGGTTGATCGAATTGACATCTTCGACTTGCACAAGGTGCCCAATTTCGAGCCCGGTCGCGCGCCAGCGTTGAAAAGCTACATTGCTTCTGATGCGCTGGGGTTGATTTTCATGCCGATCGCGGGCGGGCCAACAGATTTGGTGAAAAGCTGGATGCAGAAGGAAGGCGAGATCGAGCAAGGCTTCTCGCAAAAAACGCTGCGGCAATGGAAGCGGCGTCGCAAGTCACATCGGACATTCACGGTTGTGCGCCATCCAGTTGCAAGGCTACATGATGCGTTCTGTACGTTGCTGGCACCCCGCGATAATGACCCCCGAGCAGACCTGAAAGATGCTCTGCGAAGCAGCTATGGGGTCGATCTGCCACAGGATATTGACCAGAATTGGACGCTTCTGACCCATAGGATGGTGTTCGAGCAGTTTATCGAGTTCGCAGGTAAGGCGATGGGGGGACAGACAGGAGTTGCAATTGATCCTGCATGGGCTTCACAATCAGTCGCTATTCAAGGGTTTGCCAACTTTACGTTACCTGACGCCATACTGCGTGAGGATCAGCTTGAGGTTGGGCTCTCAGGTCTCTTGACCGAACTGGGTGAGAAGGCGGCGCCAAACTTACCCACCACATCGCCGGTTGCCCCGCATCCGCTGACGGATGTTTACACGGACTGTATCGAAGCCGCTGTGCGGAAGCTCTATCAGCGGGACTATATGATGTTCGGATTTGGCCCGTGGAGTGATCGCTAGGCCGCGATCACGCTGCTTTGTTGGACAGGCTGTCCGTCAGCAGGGCGTGCAGTGTGTTTGCATCCGCGTTGGCCCGCAATTTCGCGCAAATCGTGCTGTCACGCATAGTTCGCGAGACGAGAGCCAGGGCCTTCAGGTGATCGACGCCAGACCCTTCTGGGGCGAATAACGCAAAGACCAAGTCTACAGATTGTTTGTCGACAGCGTCGAAATCAAAAGGTGTTTCAACGCGAATGAAGCACCCGACAACAGAATCCAAACCGTGCAGGCGTGCATGTGGCAAGGCCACCCCGCGGCCCACGCCTGTGGGCCCCAGGGTTTCACGTTGTTGAAGGGCGGAAAATGCTTCGCCGCCATCAATTCCATAGCAATCCATCGCGATGTCACCAAGGTCCTGAAACAGGCGCTTCTTGGACGACACCGTCGACACGACCTTTACGGCCGATGGCATGAGGATGCTCGAAAGTTCCATACCCAACAACTTTCCCCACCCGCCTGCGGGCGGGTAACTTACGCTTCGTTTTGGGGGTCGATCCAGCCTACATTGCCGTCCTCACGGCGATAGACCACATTCATACCCTCGGTTTTCTCGTTTCGGAAAACGAGGACGGGCGCATGTGCCAACTCCATTTGCATCACTGCTTCACCAACCGAGAGCGACGGGATCCGTGTCTCCATTTCGGCAATGATCATGGGTTGAAGTGTCGCGTCGTCCGCTTCTTCCTGTCCTTCTTCTGAAGCGAGGATATACGAGGCTCCGCCAAAAACTTCAACCGGGTCTACTCGATCCTTGTGATGATCTTTCAATCGACGCTTGTAGCGCCTCAGCTGCTTCTCCATTTTCTCGGTGCAGTGATCGAACGCAGCATAGATTTCGGTGGCATTTGCCTTGGCCTGAGCTGTTAGACCCGTAGACAGATGCACAACGGTTTCGCAGACAAATTCATGGGCATTTTTCGAGAACACCACCTGTGCGTCGGTCGGCCGCTCGGCGTATTTCTGAACAACACTTCCAAGTTCGTCCTTTACGTGGACCTGAAGTGCTTCGCCAATGTCGATTTGTTTGCCACTGATTTGATATTGCATCCTACCTCCTATGGTATTTGCAGGCCTCAAGATACCTTACCCGCGAAGGGCAAGAATCGAAAAATCACTTATATTACTTAGTCTTGTGAGTGATTTGCAGAACCTTGTCCGCCCGAATTTGTTGGGGCGATCCGATGTGCATGCCTCGTTTCCGAGACGGCAGGAACGAAAGGTCAAGTGTTCTTGCATTACCCACATTTGGCGACGAGTCGTAGGGTGTTGTCAACCACAACTGCGGCGAAAACGATCATTTGATCGAGAAATTCTTTCCCAGATAGACCCGTCGCACGTTCTCATCCTGAATGACTTCGTCGGTCGTCCCGCTCATCAAAACATGGCCATCGTGAAGGATATAGGCGCGGTCCACGATCTCTAACGTCTCCCGGACATTGTGGTCGGTGATCAACACGCCAATACCGCGATCTTTCAGGTCGTGAACCAGTGATCTGATCTCGCCAACGGCAATTGGATCGACGCCCGCGAAGGGTTCGTCCAGCAGCAAATACTTGGGATTCGATGCCAATAGGCGGGCAATTTCGACTCGCCTGCGTTCACCACCAGATAGCGCCAGCGCGGGCGCACGACGTAGGTGGCTAATCGAAAATTCGTTAAGCAGCTCTTCCAGCCGCTCACGCCTTTTGTGGCGATCCGGGGTCGAGATTTCCAGAATGGCCAGTATGTTATCTTCGACCGACATTCCCCGGAAAATCGACATCTCTTGCGGCAGATAGCCGATGCCGTATTTGGCACGTCGGTACATAGGCAACAATGTTACATCGCGCCCGTCGATCATCACCTGCCCTGCTTCGGGGGTAACCAGTCCGGCAATGGAATAGAATGTCGTGGTTTTGCCGCAGCCGTTGGGGCCCAGCAACGCGACGACTTCGCCGCGGTGAAGCTCTAAATCCACATCCCGGATCACCGGCTTCTTACGATAGCTTTTGCGCAACCCAATGATGCGCAGCCCAGCGTCGCCGTCTTCAACCGTTAAATCAGGTGCCTGAGCCATCAATTTGCGCCCGTTTGGATAATAGATTTGACCCGGCCATCCATTGTGCCGGTGCCCGATTTCAGGTTCACCGTTAGTTTTTCTGATGACAGAGCGTTCTGACCTTGGGTTAGGATCACGTCGCCGGTCATGACAATCACACCCGAAGAAATCGTGTAAACTGCATCGCGTGACTCCGCGGCTTCGGCGCCATTCACAAGCGTAACCCCACCAGAGGCAAGCAGGCGTGAAATCTCGCCGGTTGTGTCGGCGCCAGTCGCGTATTCGACTTTGACTTGTCCGGCAGACAAGCGCATTTCGCCCTGCCCGATCTGAACATTACCAACAAATGTCGCCGATCCATCGGCTTGGTCGACATTCAACTGATCGGCGGTGATCTCAACCGGGAGCGTGCTGTCATGTTTCAGTCCGCCAAAAGCCACTTGTGCCTGAGCCTGAGCCATGACGGGCAGGCTTAGCGCCAACAAACAGGCCGCAATACGTGCGCTTCTCATCACTTCACTTCCCCCTCTGTCTGGGGTTGGTATACCAGCTTAACACCGTCCTTGAAAACAAGAAGATAGGTACTGGGCCCGTCGCCCTGTTTAGTAATTTCCGCAGTGCCGGCCGTCATGTCGCCCATGGGGCCACTGGCCTCGACCGGGCCGTTTGACTTGGCATAGGTTGCATCCATTGCTGTTGTCAGCCCGTCGGTGGCGATCTCGTAGTCCGTCGATGTGACCAGCGTGACGCCGCCCGATAGGTCCACCCGGTTCGAGCTTCCGTCAATCACTGCCTTGGCCGCATCGATATCGACGGCACCACCATCCGGTGTTTCAATCCGGGCAGCCAAAACATCAGCCGTGAAAAGGTTTGGGGTGTTTGAATCAGGTACGGCACTTTTGGCAGAGAATGAGATTGCAGCACCATCTTCTGTCACGCTGGAGAATTTGGGACTGTCGATCCGCTGGCTGCCCGTCAGTTCTTCAAGATTAACGCGGGCATAGCTTAGCGCAGTTGTCGGGTCGACGGATTTCGAGATCAGGAACATCGTTGACAGCAATGCAAGCGCACTGACCGGCAGAAGAACTTTCAGCCAGGCGACGAAGCGAGAATAACGTGTGTCAGACCTGTTCATGGGGCCCCGAGTTTAGATCAGTATGTTATGGTATTTAGGGGGTATCGCGCCGGTTCCAAGGCGCAGACCCGTCACCAAGCAGGTCTCCGCCGGTTCAGTGCGCAAAAATGTCCTGTTCGGGCCAACCCGCAAGGTCAAGCTGCGCGCGCATTGGCAGGAAGTCAAAGCAGGCTTGCGCCATGTCCATGCGTCCTTCCCGCTCCAGCCGCTGATTCAGTTCGTCGCGAAGCTTGTGAAGATACAGTACATCGGACGCAGCATAATCTAGCTGCGCTTTTGTCAGCTCTTCCGCGCCCCAATCGCTCATCTGTTGTTGCTTAGAGATATCGACCTTCAAGAGCTGATCCAGAAGGTTCTTCAATCCGTGCCGGTCCGTGTATGTGCGAATCAGTTTCGAGGCGATCTTGGTGCAATAGACAGGCGCCGTAACCACGCCAAAGGCATTCAGCATTGCCGCAATGTCGAACCGCCCAAAGTGAAATAGCTTCAGCACGTTGGGGTCCGCCAGCATACGTTCCAGGTTCGGGGCGCTCGTTTGCCCCTTTTCGACCTGTACCAAATGTGCGTCACCATCGCCCGAGGACATTTGCACAACACAAAGCCGATCGCGATGCGGGTTCAGACCCATCGTCTCACAGTCGATCGCAACGATTGGTCCAAGATCCAAACCATCGGGAAGGTCGCGCTTGTAAAGGTGATTGGCCATGTCTGCCCTCATTGTCCGTTTCCCCCTGATATGCTCAGAGGGGAGCAGGTTCAATGAAAAGACGGCTTAACGGCCGTGGTAAAGCCCAACAACATGCTCGGCTTCGGCGAAGAACAGCCAGCGGCCAACGACAACACCGACAAGATGCAGCGCCAGTGCGATAAATGCGATGATGTGGCCTGGATGGGTCAACAGCAAAAGCGCTGCTGGCAAGGCGCTGGCCAGCACGAGCGTGATCATGCGCAGCTTCTCTGCGTGTTTGCGGCCGACGCGATAGACCATTTCGTCCATCACATAGTTGCGTGCGGTGTGGCCGCTCTCCAGCATCCGCACATCACCAAGATGAGCAAGGCCGGTAGCGTCGCCAGTCGTGCCACGCTCTGCGGCACGTCGATCCCCGATGCGCCACATGGCGAACAGCGTGACGCCCAGCGCCAACAGCAGGACGCCAGCGATCTTGGATTCGCCCGCCAAAAGCGCGCCGCCACCGAGCGCGTGCAACAAAAACATGACCGGAGTCAGCGGCTGGTTCCAACGCCGAACGGTTTTGAGCTGCCCATAGATCATTGATGTTGTGACGATCGTGGCCAGCGCAAAAACAGAGCCTATTGCACCGGATATCGCCATATCCGCCCCAATAAAGATGCGTGGTATCGCGACCAGAGCAAAAAGGCCCAGCGTAATAACAGCTGCGACACCCTCGCGGCTAAGCCAGCTGGTGCGCCATTGGCTGAATGCATAGATCGCATTCATCTTGTTGCCCAAGTGAAAGGTCGAGGCGATCAGCCCAATACACGACAGCGCATAGGCGATGGCAAAGAACCAGAACGCTGTCGAGCCGGTGACATCAGGAATGCCAAGCCCGAGCCAAAAGAACAGTCCGAAGCCAAGCCCCGACAGCGTGGTGAAGATGATAACACTGGGTGCAGGATGCATCCGTTTCCTCCGTCAGAGCTTTTCAAGCGCTTTATCGAGCCAGCCAAGGAACCCCTTCGGCTCGTCTGCAACCACGTTAAGCGGCTGCGTGTTCAATGTGTCTTTGGGGCGCGGTGGCAGATATTTGTTCGTAGGTTTGGTGCCAAGGTCTGGCATCAAATCGTAACCACCACGTTCGGCCACTAATTGTGAAACATCGCTGTCTGGGTCGCCAAGGTCTCCGAAATGACGAGCACCGGCAGGGCAGGTGCGCACACAAGCAGGAACGCGGTCCTCTTCGGGTAGGTTCTCGTTGTAAATTCGGTCAACGCAAAGGGTGCATTTCTTCATGATGCCAGCGTCGCGATCCAGTTCGCGGGCGCCATAGGGGCAAGCCCACGCGCAAAGGCCGCAACCGATGCAGCGATCTTCGTTCACCAGAACGATGCCGTCTTCCTCACGCTTATAGCTCGCGCCTGTGGGGCAAACCGTGACACAAGGCGCATCATCGCAGTGCAAACAGGACCGCGGCATGTGAACGGTCTGCGCCGCTTTGCCTTCTGCTTGTGCCTCGTACGAGAACACGCGGTTCAGAAACGTCCCACCCGGATCGGCGCCATAGGCATTAATATCGGACAGCGGCGCACCATAGTTCTGGGTGTTCCAGCCCTTACAAGCCGTGACACAGCCATGGCAGCCAACACAGGTATCCAGATCGATAACAAGACCCAGCTTTTTGTTGGTCTTTTCAGGAAGTGCAGTCATTAAATCTTCCTCGCAACAACACGTGGGCCTTTGCCGACCGGGGACTTGATCGACGGGAATTCTGGCTGGCTTTCAGCCGGTTTAGGGTCTGCTTTTTCGATTTTCACGCGCAGATCAAACCACGCCGCCTGGCCGGTGACAGGATCAGAGTTCGCCCATCTAAGCCCGTCGCCTTTCGGCGGCTGCAGTTCGTGAATAAGATGGTTCAGCAAGAAGCCTTCGGTTGCCTCTGGGGCATCATCTTCCAGCGCCCAGGTTCCTTTGCGCTTCCCAATAGCATTCCACGTCCAAACCGTCTTTGAATTCAAGCTCGCGTGGTGGGCAACGGGGACAGTGATCGAGCCATGGGCCGAAGTCACACGCGCATAGTCGCCATCCGCAAACCCGTGTTCGTTCCAAAGGTCGGTTGGCAGATACAGATAGTTCTTGCCGGTGATCTGACGCAGCCATGCGTTTTGCGTGCCCCATGAGTGATACATGTGCATGGGCCTTTGGGTCAGCGCGTGGATCGGATACTCATCCGTGCTGACATTGCCATCCTCGAACGGCGCGTACCACATTGGCAGCGGGTCCATGGTCTGTGCAATGCGTTCGCGCAGATGCTCGGGCGGTTGAACATCGCCATATCCTTCAGCGGCCAGTTGGAACTTCCGCATCGGTTCGACATAGAGGTTGAACACATAGGGCGCTTCGGCATCAAAGATACCGCGCTTCACGGCCCATTCCTGATAGGCTTTGTTCCAAGGTTTATAGAATGTCGCTTCCTCGGGAATGTGATCAATCCAGAAGCCGCCATTTTCGATATATTTGTCGATTTGGGCTGGATTAGGCTCTCCTCTGCCCTTTCCATTGCCATCTGCACCACGCCAACCAGCCAGCGGGCCAACACCGGGACGGCGTTCGTGATTCACGAGGTAATCGGCATAGTCTTCGAATTTGGCCGAACCATCTTCGGCCACGAAACCGGGCAAGCCGAGCTTTGCGCCAAGTTGGACTAGAACGGTTTGGAACCCACGCACGTTGCGGTCAGGTTCAACAACCGGCCAACGGATCGCGTCCGCCGCTCCATCCGCTTCACAGATCGGGCGGTCGAGCAGGCTGATGCAATCGTGCCGTTCAAGATAGGTCGTATCCGGCAGAATCAGATCCGCATAGGCCACCATTTCCGAGCTGTAGGCGTCAGAATAGATGATGTTGGGGATAACATAGTTTCCGTCGTCATCCTTGTCAGTCAGCATCCGAATGACTTCGGCCGAGTTCATCGACGAGTTCCAGGCCATGTTGGCCATGTAAAGGAACAGCGTATCGATCTTGTAGGGATCGCCCGCATGCGCGTTCGAGATCACCATATGCATCAACCCATGCGCCGACATTGGGTTTTCCCATGTGAAAGCTTTGTCGATCCGTTTGGCGTTGCCGTCATCGTCCAAAAGCAGATGCTCTGGCCCCATCGGATAACCCAGATGCGGACCGTCAAGCGGCTGGCCAGGCGTCACGCCTGCATGAGGTTTCGGATGCGCCTCGGGTGGTTTGGGGTAGGGGGGTTTGAAGCGGAACCCGCCGGGAACCTCAACTGAGCCAAGCAGGATTTGCAGCATGTGCAGCGCACGGCAGGTCTGGAACCCGTTTGAGTGTGCCGATATCCCGCGCATGGCGTGGAAGCTGACCGGACGCCCGATCATCTTGTCGTGCTTTTGGCCTTTCCAGTCGGTCCATGGCTGGTCGAGGACAATCTCTTCCTCAAACGCGACGCGTGCAAGTTCAGCGGCGATCGAACGAATGCGATCTGCTGGAATGCCGGTCTGTTCAGCAACCGCCTCTGGGGCGTATTCATCCGAGATGTAGCGCTCTGCCATCAGTTGGAACACCGGACGATGGCTGGTGCCACCATGGCGATGGGCACTGGCCAGATCAGGCATGACGCCGGGCGCGTCATAGTCTGCAAGCTTGCCGGTCGCTCGGTCGATCACCTGCGGCTTGCCTGTCTCGCCACGCAAGAAAAGGCCATTTTCTGGTGAATTAGGCTCTTCATTGACGATAAAGCCGACATTGGTGTAACGCGACAGGTAGTTCAGATCGACCTTACCCGCGCGGATCAATTCATGGACCAAGGACAGGATGAAAAGCCCATCCGTGCCGGGCGTGATGCCCACCCATTCATCTGCAATCGCGTTATAGCCTGACCGGATCGGGTTCACGCCGATCACCTTTGCGCCGCGCTCTTTCAACTTGCCCAAACCGATCTTAATCGGGTTGCTGTCGTGATCCTCGGCCACGCCGAAAATCATGAAGAGCTTGGTGCGGTCCCAGTCAGGCTGCCCGAACTCCCAAAACGCGCCGCCCATCGTGTAGATGCCAGCCGCGGCCATGTTAACCGAGCAGAATCCGCCGTGCGCGGCGTAGTTTGGCGTGCCGTAAGCTTGCGCAAACCAAGATGTGAAACTTTGGCTTTGGTCGCGACCGGTGAAAAACGCCAGTTTCGATGGATCTTCTTCACGAAGAGGGGCCATCAGTCCGGCAGCCATATCCAGCGCTTCGTCCCAGCTAATTTCCTCGAACTCGCCCGATCCACGCGGCCCGACACGTTTCAGGGGGGCACGCAGGCGAGACGGCGCATAGTGCTGCATGATCCCCGAAGAGCCCTTGCCGCACAGAACGCCCTTGTTCACAGGGTGATCGCGGTTGCCCTCTATATAAGCGACTTGGCCGTCTTTCATGTGCACGTTGATCCCGCAGCGGCAGGCACACATATAACATGTGGTTTGGCGCACTTCGTCGGAAACAATCGGCGACGTATCAATCTGAATGTTCTCAGGCTTGGTCATATCGGTGATGGCCCTGTCGCAAGGTCTTAGCTTTGAAGACAATTTTTCATGGCAAGACGGGGCATTTGCCCCGCATAACTTGGTTGCTGAACCCAACCAGTCAGCACCCTCAATCGGTAGGTCCAGATGCAGATGGGTTTATAACCAGACGTGGGTTTCTACAAGCTAACCGCATGCGAATCGATGATAGATTTCTTGGGAAGCCTGACCAATGTGGTGGTCAGACATGCCAGCAACTTACGCAAGATCGGAAATATTTCCCGAAGTGCTGCGCATTTCGGCGCAGTCCGTCTTTTCAGTTGGCTGCATACTCAAAATTATTGGACGTTTTTCCCACTTTACTGGCAGATCACGCGAAACAGACGGAGCGCCAGTTTGGATCACCTGCCAATTTTCCTTGATATCCGAGACCGCAAGGTCGTCGTTGATGGCGGCGGCACGTCTGCTGCGCGCCGAGTTGAGCGTGCGTTGTCTGCTGGGGCGGAAGTGACGGTATTCGATCCCGCTCCGGAAGAGGAGTTACGCCGCCTTATCGGACATAAGCACCTGACTCACGTTGCCCGTGTCCCGCAAGATGGGGATTTTGATGGGTGCTTGATTGCTTACGGTGCCTCTGAAGACGAAGTCCGTGATCGTTTCTTGCATCAAGCTGCGAAGTCTGCGGGCGCGTTGGTGAACGTAGCGGACGTGAAGCCGCTTTGCGATTTCATCACACCTTCGGTCGTTGATCGAAGCCCGGTGACAATAGCAATTTCAACGGGCGGAGCAGCACCTATTGTAGCCCGTATTCTGCGCGCGCGGATCGAGGCGCTTTTACCCACAGGTTACGGACGTCTGGCCGAGTTTTTATCAGGCCTCCGGGGGCGGATCGAAGCCCGCGTCGATGGTGGCCGTGCTCGTCGCCGTTTCTGGGAGCGGATGATCGAAGGCCCGATCGGGGATGCCGTATTGACCGGCGACGAGGATCGAGCAAGTCACTTGATAGATCAAGCGCTTGATCGTCAGGATGCCGAGCAGGGCGGCGTTTGGCTGATCGGGACGGGATCTGGCGACCCCGAGCTTTTGACCTTCCGCGCTTTGGGTGCGATGCAGCGTGCGGATGTCGTGTTTCATGATGGCTCTGCCAGCCCAGAGTTGTTGGCTTTGACGCGGCGCGATGCTGAGCGTCGAGTCACGATCTCCAACTCGCTCGATATAGTCTCTAACTTGGCCCAGAATGGTCAACGCGTGGTGTGTTTGCTGCCAGGCGACGCGGTTAGTGATCCATCAGTTAAGTCCCAATTTGCACGACTTGCCGCAGCGGGCGTCGAGGCTCATCTGATCCCGGGTGTGCAAAGTGATGGAATGTCGGCTCGCGCGGATGGCAAGGTTGTCACGCTTGCAGCGCCCGCGTCGCGGCCAGACGATCACGCGATGAGTTTGGCCCCAAGACAGTCCCTCTAAACTGATCGAGTCCACGTCATATTTCTGTTACGCGCTTGACCTATCCCGCGAGGGACAGACAGAGTCACGGTAATAGGGGGGCGACACCATGGCGCGCATCGCAATCAATGGTTTGGGACGTATGGGGAAACTGGTCCTGCGTGACCTGATCGACAACGGCGCACCGGGCGAGATTGTGCTGCTTAACGATCCCGTTGGCGATGCGGAACAACACGCCCATCTGTTGGAGTGGGATACGGTCCACGGGCGTTGGAACGCTGAATTTCATGCAGCGGACGGCAGTATCACGATCAACGGACAAACAATGCAGCTTACCAACAGTTGGACGCTGGATGACCTGCCCTTGGCGGAAAACGCAATTGATCTTGTGATTGACTGCACTGGCGCGTTCAAGACGAACGAAAAGCTCGCACCTTATTATTCCGCCGGCGTCAAGAAAGTTGTCGTTTCGGCGCCCGTGAAAGAAGACAATGCGCTGAATGTTGTCTATGGCGTGAATCACAGTCTTTACGAAGATCAGGATTTGGTGACTGCGGCCTCGTGTACGACCAATTGTTTGGCCCCTGTGGTTCAGGTGATCCAGACCCAATTAGGTATCAAACATGGGTCGATGACGACCATTCATGACGTCACGAATACGCAAACCATAGTCGACCGTCCGGCCAAGGACCTGCGACGCGCACGGTCGGCGCTGAATTCGTTAATCCCGACAACAACGGGATCGGCCAAGGCGATCACCCAGATATTTCCTGAACTTGAAGGGCGCTTGAATGGTCATGCGGTCAGGGTGCCGCTGCTCAATGCGTCGCTGACCGATTGCGTTTTCGAGCTGGAGCGCGCAACAACAGTGCAAGAGGTGAATGAACTGTTCAAAGCGGCCTCGGAAGGGCCCCTGAAGGGGATCCTGGGTTACGAAGAGCGCCCACTTGTTTCCGCAGATTACACCAATGATCCACGTAGCTCGATCATCGACGCATTGTCGACGATGGTGGTGAACGGCACCCAACTGAAAATCTATGCCTGGTACGACAACGAATGGGGTTATGCTTGCCGGTTGGCGGATGTGGCGCGGATGGTTGGAGCGTCGATCGAATGAGTACAGAAGGGTCGTCAGATCGACCTGACGGGCTGCATGCCTATATTGCGGTGACGGCCGCATACTGGGCGTTCATGCTGACTGATGGCGCGCTTCGTATGTTGGTGCTGTTGCACTTCCACACACTGGGATTTTCGCCGTTCACACTGGCCTGGCTGTTTCTGCTTTACGAGTTCGCCGGGATAGTCACAAACTTGTCTGCCGGATGGATCGCGGCTCGCTTTGGGCTAAGTTCGACCCTATTTATGGGCCTGATCCTGCAGGTTTTCGCTTTGATAGCGCTGGCATTACTTTCACCCGGATGGGCGATGGCCCTTTCGGTCGCTTACGTCATGGTGGTGCAGGGCTTGTCCGGCGTTGCCAAAGATCTGACCAAGATGTCGTCCAAAAGCGCGGTGAAACTGCTGGCCCCCAGTGGGCAAGGCGGACTGTTCAAATGGGTTGCCATTTTGACAGGCTCCAAAAATGCGGTGAAGGGGTTTGGTTTCCTATTGGGTGCGATCTTGCTTGGTGTGATTGGGTTTTCGGGCTCATTGATCGTAATGGCGGTTGCACTTGCAGTGATACTGTTGATGCTTTTGTTTTGGATGCCGAAGGGCCTTCCGGCAGGCTCAAAATCGGCAAAATTTTCGCATATGTTATCCAAGGACACGCGGGTGAACCGTTTATCCCTTGCGCGAATGTTTTTGTTTGGGGCGCGGGATGTCTGGTTCGTTGTGGGTGTGCCTGTCTATTTCCAAACGGTGCTGACCCAGTACGGGCATTTTGACGACCGTGACGCGTTTTTCCTTGTCGGCGGCTTTATGGCCGTTTGGATTGTCGCTTATGGCGCCGTACAGGCCTATGCCCCGCGTTTATTGCGTGCCCACGTCCGGGACGAGGCTGGTCTGGTACATGATGCAAGTCGTTGGGCCGCAATTCTGACTGTGTTGATCACAGTGCTGGCGGTGCTGTCGTTCTTCCCACAGGATTTGTTGGTCTTCATGGTCGTAGCAGGGTTGCTGCTGTTCGGTTTTGTTTTCGCCGTCAACAGCGCACTTCATTCCTATCTGATTCTGGCGTTCAGCACGGCCGAGCGTGTGACTCGCGACGTCGGATTTTATTATATGTCTAACGCCGCCGGGCGTTTGCTGGGAACACTTCTTTCTGGATTAAGCTATCAACTTGGCGGGCTGAGCCTTTGTCTATCTACGGCTGCGGTAATGGCAGCGCTAAGCTGGGCCTCCGCAAGATTCCTTGCCAGAGAGTACGCGCTGTCCTAGCGTTCTGGGCATGAACTATGACACGCTGATTGACGACGAAACCTGGGCATTTATCCGCGAGACGGAAACCTACTACCCGGCCGATACCATCACGGCAGATATTGCCACCCAACGTGCCATCTATGATCGCATGTGTCGGGCCTTCTTTACGGGGTATCCCGACGGTGTTTCAGCGCGTGACGACATGGCGGGCTCGGTTCCGATCCGTATCTATGAGGGTACCCGTCACGATGCGACGGTGATTTACTATCATGGGGGTGGATTTGTGGTTGGCGGGTTGGATAGCCATGATGATGTTTGCGCCGAGATTTGTGAGCGTTCGGGCGTGCGAGTCGTCAGTGCCGACTATCGACTATGCCCGGAACACAAGCACCCCGCAGCCTATGATGACGCGCTTGAGGTGGCGCAATATGTGGCTCTAACATGGCCAAGTTCGCTGATTCTTGCCGGCGACAGTGCGGGTGGGAACCTTGCGGCAGCTGTCGCTCATTCGACCCGTGGTGATAGCCGATACACTGGGCAGGTGTTGATTTATCCCGGTCTCGGCGGCGACATGTCCAAGGGTTCGTATCTTTCGCACGCGCATGCGCCGATGCTGACATTGGATGATATTCTGTTCTATCAGGCGATGCGCTATCAAGATGAAGTGCCTGGTTGTGACCCGACCTCGGCGCCGCTTCAGGCAACTTCGTTCGCGGACCTCCCGCCAACTTTGATTGTGACGGCTGAATGTGACCCGTTGGCAGATGACGGGCAGCACTATCGGGATGCAATTTTGGCAGCTCGCGGCAGGGTGCGCTGGGTGAATGAGCCCGGCTTGGTGCATGGCTATCTTCGTGCGCGTTATTCCGTGACTCGTGCCCGCCTTAGCTTTGATCGGATCGTAGCGGCCATCGGGATGTTTGCGCGTGGCGAGTGGTACGACTGACCCTTTGCACATACGTAGGATTCACGTAATCTGGCGGGACAAAGGGCCTGTGGTCAACGCATCGCCAACCAAGGAAGAGCAGTCATAATGCCCCCTATCGGGATTTCTCTATTTCGCGGCTTGCAAAACATGCAAGGCGCCGCGGGGCTTGAACGGCGATTGCGTCGCGGTGTAGCGGATGGCACCGAACATCCCACCCGTGGGGCAGAGCGCCTGTGCCGAGATATGGCAGATCGCCCTGATGGTTTTCTGATTTGGATTCACCTCCAGAATCTGGACGAGATCGAGAAGATCATCGGACTAGTACAGCACTTCCGAAGCGATCGCTCTGATATAAATGTTCTTCTCACGACCGCGATCTTCGATGGAGCGGTGTTAGAGGTCGATGATATTATCCATCAATACGCACCTTATGCGTCTTCGGCGCTTGCGACCCAATTTCTGGACCACTGGCAACCTGACATGGTGTTTTGGATGGATGCAAAGCTCGACATAGCCTTGCTGCCTGAGGTGTTTGAGCGTGACGTTCCCGCGATCTGGGTTGACGCGCATCTTCCGAAGGAGGCGCAGAGCCAGTGGCGCTGGCTGCCTGGTTCCTTGAAGTCAATATTAAAGGGATTCGACACTATTCTTGCGGAAACCGAACGCTCTGCGCGCGAACTGAGGAAGTTCGGTGCGCGTTCGGATCAAGTCGTTATGTTTGGACCGCTCCAACTTCAGGTGGTGGCGCCGTCTTGCAATATGGCCGAGCGTGATGGTTTGGCCCGTGCGCTTGGTGCCCGACCTGTTTGGTTGGCGCTTGGGGTGTGCGAGGTCGAGGAGGCCGCTCTTCTCGCCGCCCACAAGCAGTTGGTGCGAAGGTCCCACAGGTTATTGCTAATCATCGAGCCAAGGGATGAAGAGCGAGGGGATGGGCTTGCCCAACGCCTTGAAGATGAAGGCTGGGGCGTGGCGCGGCGGTCGCACGACGAGGAGCCCGATCCAGAATGTCAGGTCTATCTTGCAGATCAAATGGGCGAGGCTGGCCTTTGGATGCATTTGGCGCCGATCACATATGCTGGTGGAAGCATGGGCATCGGCACGGAACTTAATCCACTTGAGCCTGCCGCGCTTGGATCGGTGGTCCTGTTCGGACCACATGTCAACGGGTATCGCGACGCGTATCGGCGGCTGGAAGGGGCGGGGGCAGCCCGTCGAGTGAGTGATGCGAAGACGTTGAAGGAAGCTGTGGGGCACCTTCTTTCTCCGGAAGAAGCCGCCAAGATGGCGATGGCCGCCTGGGATGTTACAACAAGCGGCGCTGAGGTGAGCGACCTGCTGCGTGAAAAACTGTCCGATGTGTGTGATGCAGCCGAGATACGAGGACCACATGCGAACGCCTAGCTTCTGGTTCACACCACCCGACAAACCAAACTGGCGTGCCCGATTGCTGGCCCCGTTGGGCTGGATTTACGGCGCAGTCACTGCCCGTCGTGTTGCCGAGGATCCGACACACCGCGCGAATGTCCCAGTGATCTGTATCGGTAATATAAACGCTGGCGGTACCGGCAAGACACCCACCACCATCGCGCTGGCGCAGCACTTGATTGCGCGCGGTTTGGATGTACACATTGTTTCTCGCGGTCACAAAGGGTCGCTGGAAGGTCCTTTGCGCGTTGATGAACGCGGGCATTCTGCCGATCAGGTTGGTGATGAACCAATGTTGATGGCCGCCTTCACCGCCACTTGGATTGCAAAGGATCGCGCCTTGGGCGTGAAAGCCGCCGAGCAAGCTGGGGCCGATGTCATCCTGATGGATGACGGCTTCCAGAACCCAGCGGTCGAAAAAAAACTGTCGATTGTTGTGGTCGACGCGGTTAAGGGTTTCGGCAACGCGCGGTGCATTCCGGCCGGACCGCTTCGCGAAACTGTACCGGCAGGCTTGCAGCGCGCCGATCTTCTTTTGTCGATTGGTATCGAGGCAGCGCAACGGCGGTTTGCGAAAGACTGGTCCGGTCAGATCACCTGTCCCCATACCAAAGGGCGGCTGGAGCCATTGCCGACAGGTATGGATTGGGACGGAATGAACGTGCTTGCGTTCGCTGGGATCGGACTGCCCGAGAAGTTCTTTGCGACCGTTCAGGGCCTTGGGGCTAACTTGCTTCGGGCCGAGGCGCTTGCGGACCACCAACCCTTGACCGAGGCGTTGATGAAGAGGCTGGAGATCGAGGCACAGGCGCTTGGCGCTCAGCTTGTCACCACGGAAAAGGATGCCGTGCGTCTGCCAACCTCGTTCCGGTGCAAAGTTCTGACAGTCCCCGTTCGGTTGGTGTTGCCAGACTGGTTGCTGGTTGATGCAGAACTTGCGAAGATTGGGCTGGGTTAGAGCCTGCTACGGCCCTAACCCGATCGTTTACTCTGCCAGCTTTTCATCGATCAGCTTGGCAAACTCGTCGTAGGACATATTCGAGTATGTTGTGCCATCGATTACGAAGGATGGCGTAGCGTTGATCTCATCAGCAGTTGCGTTCTGTTGATAAGCGGCAACCATGCTTTGAGCCATTGCCTCGTCCTGCAAGCAGGCGTCCAGCTGTTCGTCGGTCATACCTGCGGTGCGGCCGATCTTTCGCAAGTTGTTCAGAATTTGACCGGGATCGCCATCGCCAATCCATTCTTTCTGATCTGTATAGATTTTGTCAGCTAGACCGAAGTAACGTGTCTCGCCGCCGCAACGTGCGATCATGCCGGCCCACAGACCAAATCGGTCAAAATACACCTCGCGGAGGACAAACTTGATCTTGCCCGTGTCAATGTAGTTCTTCTTGAGCTCTTTAAAAACTGTCTCGTGGAAGTTCGCGCAATGCGGACAGGTGAACGACGCGTATTCGATCACGGTTACCGGGGCGTCAGCATCACCCAGAACCATGTCGGGGGCCAGTTCGACTTCGACTTCGGCATCTGCGCTTTGCGCTTCTGCGATCGAAACGCCAGGCACCGAACCACTGTTCTGGCTCATGTAGTAGGCACCGCCGCCAATCAAAAGCACAGCGGCCAGCAGGATGGGTAGGAGTCGGGTCATGATATGTCTCTCAGCCTCTATCGTGTTTTTTGTTTCATCAGCACATTTTGTGCCAGTTTCTCTAATGCTTCGCGAAGCCCAGTATCGGCCACATCTGCAGTGACCTGAGCCGCGCGCGTGCGCGTTGCTTCGTCCGCTTGGGGTTTGAGTTTTGGGGCTGGCGTAAATTGTACCTGACCCTCGGCAAACCCGGTCGGAGCCGTTTGCGTGATCCTTACCCGCGCAATCGCGTTATAGCCATAGATGGCGTTCACTTTTGCGCGCAATTGCTCTTTCTGCATTTCCACCAGCGGCGCATTTGCGCCTGTGGTCAGAACAGTCAACGTGGCCCCTAAGCCACCGCGCCCATAGGAAATGTCGACAGGCTTGGTTGTTGCGGCTGCAGCGTCGCCCACTATCTCGGCCCAGTGTGTCAGTACGCGCGTGACAGCAAATCCGCGCGCTTCGCCCGTTTTGCGAATGCGCGTCGACAGCAGGCTTGATGTCCTTTCAAAGCCTTTGCGGCGGCGAGGGATTTTCTTCGTCTGTTTCACGTCTGGCACATCCTAGGATTGCCCCTATTCTATGCGTTTGAAGGTGCTATGCCAGTACAAACCCTTGTTAGGAGATAACACGTGCGTGACACGCCAGATTCCGCCGATTTATTGGCTTGGTATGATGTACATGCCCGTGATTTGCCGTGGCGGGTTAGTCCAGCGGACCGCGCTTTAGGAGTGGTTCCCGATCCTTATGCCGTGTGGCTGTCCGAGATCATGTTACAGCAGACGACCGTTGCAGCAGTAAGAGACTATTTCGCCCGGTTTATGGCATTATGGCCAACGATCAACGATCTGGCCAATGCCGATGATGACCGGGTGATGGGGGAATGGGCCGGGCTTGGATATTACGCGCGAGCCCGAAATTTGCTGAAATGCGCCCGGGTTGTTGCGCAGGGTGATGGTTTTCCAAGAACACGTGAGGGGCTCGAAGCGTTGCCCGGAATCGGGCCTTATACGTCTGCTGCAATTTCGGCGATTGCGTATGATCGACCGGAAACCGTTGTGGATGGGAATGTCGAACGGGTCATGTCCCGCGTGTTCCAAGTTGAAACGCCCCTGCCTGATTCCAAACCCGAGTTGAAACGCCTTGCTGCGATCTTGACGCCAACCAAACGGCCCGGGGATTATGCGCAGGCCGTAATGGATTTGGGGGCGACGATCTGCACCCCTAAGTCGCCAGCATGCGGCATTTGTCCATGGAATAGGGACTGTTTATCCCGAAGATCGGGCGTGCAGTCGACCCTTCCTGCCCGTAAGCCTAAAAGCGCTAAGCCGACGCGTCTGGGAATTGCATATCTTGCCCAGCGTGAAGACGGGTGTTGGCTGATCGAGCGCCGGCCAGATACTGGGCTTCTTGGTGGTATGCTTGGCTGGCCGGGAGCAGATTGGGGTGAGACACCGCTGGAGGCCCCGCCGATTTCCGCCAATTGGCGCGATCCCGGCGTCGAGGTACGACATACCTTTACACATTTCCACCTGCGTTTATCGCTGCGCGTCGCGGTTGTGCCAAATGACACGGATCCTGACCCGCGATTCTTCCAACAAATCAGGCCCAGCGATCTGCCGACCGTTATGCGAAAGGCGTTTGACGTCGCGAGAGCCTTCCTGTCGCATTGAGCGTTACCCCGGACAGAGCTATAAGTCATGCCGGGGCAGAAAGGACGCAACCATGGTTCCATCATCGACGGTCGCTCGGTTCCGAAACGCGGCACCTTTTGGTGTCTCGTTGTTGTTGCCAATTCTGGTCTGTATCGCTGCTGTAAATGGTGGTTGGTATCTTTTGTTGCCGCCACTGGGCACGTGGTGGCTCTACGCCGTGCTGGATGCGGCAGTCGGGCGGTATAGCGAAAACGCAGATCCCGACATCTCGGATAAGGATTTGTTTTGGTACCGCCTTATCACCCTGATCTGGTTTCCAATTCAGTTTGTGATGATCTACGGCATGATTTGGTACGTTACCGGTGCGGCGCACCTTTCGTTGTCCGAAAAGTTCTTTGCCTTCTTTGGAGTCGGGGTGCTGACGGGTGCGGTTGGGATCGTCTATTCGCATGAACTTATGCACCAATCCAGCCGGTTGGAGCGTTGGTTGGGCGATCTGTTGTTGGCCTTGGTCCTGTACAGTCACTTTCGCACGGAACACCTTTTGGTCCACCACCCGTATGTGGGCACGTCGCGCGATGCAGTGACTGCGAAGTACAACGAAGGATTCCACCGATATTTCGCCCGCGTATTGCGTGAAACGCCCGGTTCAGCGTGGAAGGCCGAAAAGGCGATGCTGGCGCGCCGCGGTTTTTCCGCTTTCGACGGGTCGAACCCGTTCTGGCGGTATGGGGCGTTGCAGCTCATCGCCATGATTCTTGCGGTGGTGATTGGTGGTTGGCTTGGCCTCGCCCTATTTGCTTTCCAGGCGTTGGTTGCCATTTGGCAGTTGGAGTTGACGAACTATGTCGAACACTATGGTCTGACGCGTAAATATCTTGAGGATGGGAAATACGAACGTGTGATGCCGCATCACAGTTGGAATGCGGATCATAGGGCGTCAAACTGGCTTTTGATCAACCTCCAACGCCATTCTGACCACCACTATAAGCCCGCACGACGATTTCCCCTTTTGCAGACCTATCCTGATGGCGAAGCCCCGCAACTTCCTTATGGGTATCCCGTTATGACGGTCGCAGCGATGATCCCGCCAGTTTGGCGACGTGTTATGAATCCGCGCGTGCGTGCATGGCGTAAACTGCACTATCCTGAAATCACCGATTGGAGCGCCTATAAGGCGGGTAGCTTGCCGCCACCGGGGCAAAATTAAGGATAGATCAGCTGCGCGTCACCGCTTTTCCATGGTGCATGCTTTTGCATGGTATTCGACAGGCGATGGCTTACCAAAAACGTCTCTAACCATGCGGAAACTTGTGGTGTGACCTCGCCGTCGAAGCGGGGTTTGTCGATCATCGCAAATTGCCGAACGAAGGGCAGAACTGCCATATCTGCCAAAGTCGGGCGATCGCCATAAAGCCAGCCGGCATCCAGTTGATCTTCCAACGATCTGAGGATCCCCATCGCTTCGGCGCGTGTTACATCCGGATCGCTGTCTGGGTGGCGGATCGCGTATTTGGTAAGGTCGAGCGCCCGCTTGAATGGACCGTCGAACGTCTCAATCAAACTGTCGCCGTCAGCGGGCATGTTGCAAAGACGCTCGGGATCATTCTGGGCCAATGCCCATCGCATGATGTCGACGCTCTCGTCCAAAACCTCTTCAGCCAACACCAAGCAAGGCACTGTTGCGGAAGGCGACTTTTCCAAAAAGGCCTGGGGTTTGTCGCGCAGGAGTATCTCGCGCAATTCGACCCTAACCCCGCTGCTGACCAGCGCAAGCCGGGCGCGGATGGCATAGGGGCACCGGCGGAAGGAATAGAGGATGGGAAGATCTAGCGTCATAATCAGATGATTTCGCACCAAGCGGACCGGCGCAACCGCAAAAAAAGGCCCCACCCTTTTCAGGGCGGGGTCAGTTGAAGAGTGCCGTGGAGCATGCCACAGGCACAGGCGGTACCTCGGGTTGCGGGCACTTATTGTATGCCCTGTAAATTCTTGGGATTAGTTCATTTCTGCGCGGATTTGCTGGCGCAGCAGGTCGATTGGAACTTTCTTTCCGTCCTGCTTAAAGTACCAGTAGGTCCAACCATTGCAGCTTGGTGCGCTTTCAAGGGCGGCGCCAACTTGGTGGATCGACCCACGAGCTTCACCGGAAATCAGCGTGCCATCTGCGCGAACCTTAGCGGTCTGGCCACGTGGACTTGTCAAAACTTCGCCGGGGCGCAGCATGCCGCGTTCGACCAACTGACCGAAGGGAACACGCGGCTCGGCACGTTTGGAAGGCGTCGTCGTTAGCGCTTCTTTGTCAAACTTGCGGACCTTTGAGATGCGCTTGTTGGCGACTTTGCGATAGGCTTCCTCGCGTTCGATACCAATAAAGTCACGACCCAGCATTTTGGCGACAGCACCTGTTGTGCCGGTACCGAAGAACGGATCAAGGATTACATCGCCCGGGCTGGTCGATCCGACCAAAATACGGTGCAATAGAGCCTCTGGCTTCTGCGTCGGGTGGGCTTTGTCGCCGTTGTCATCTTTCAGACGCTCATGGCCGGTGCAGATTGGAAGCACCCAGTCCGAACGCATCTGAATACCCTCATTCAACGCCTTCAGAGCTTCGTAATTGAACGTGTATTTCGCGCCCTCGGATTTCGAGGCCCAAATCATCGTTTCATGAGCATTGGTAAAGCGTTTGCCGCGGAAGTTTGGCATCGGGTTGGACTTGCGCCATACAACGTCGTTCAGGATCCAATAGCCCTGGTTTTGAAGTTCGGCACCCATGCGGAACACATTGTGATACGAGCCAATAACCCAAATCGCACCATCAGGTTTCAGGATGCGGCGGGCGGCTTTCAGCCACGCACGGGTAAACTGGTCATAAGCTTTGAAGCTGTCAAACTGGTCCCACTCGTCATCAACCGCATCGACTTTCGAATTATCGGGGCGATGCAGATCACCCTTTAGCTGTAGGTTATAAGGCGGATCGGCGAAAATCAGGTCGACCGAGTTTTCCGGTAGACTGTTCATCACCTCGATGCAGTCACCGTCAATAATCTGATTGAGCGGCAATTCGACAGCCGCTTTTGCTTTGGTTTTCGTCTTCATTTCTGCCTCATGTACCCGGCGCATTTTGCGCTCTTCGGTGGCGCATTGTTGCGCTCGTTTTGATGGGGTCAGGATGAGTCAAAGCTGATTCGTCGTCAAATTCTTTTTTGAATCAGTCACTTACATTTTTCTGTTGATACAAGATGTTGTGGACGGGCTTGAACGAACGTCTATGGTGTGGGGTTACACCAAGATTTTGAAGCGCCAACCTGTGGCTTTTCGACGGGTATCCTGCGTTCGTCTCCCAACCGTAGCCGGGGTACTGTTGCGCCAAATCCACCATGATCCGATCGCGGGTGATTTTAGCGACGATCGAGGCGGCGGAAATCGACAGTGATTTGGCATCACCTTTGATGATCGTCTCGGATGAAAGCGTCAGGCCGCGTGGCACCATATTGCCATCGATCAAGACATGATCCGGGGCGGTGGCGAGGCCTTCAATAGCGCGCACCATCGCCACGTGGCTGGCGCGCAAGATATTCATCTCGTCGATCTCTTCGACTGTGGCGTGGGCGATGGAAACATCGGCGGCCGTCATGATCAGATCAAACAAAGCCTCTCGCTTCTTGACGCTCAACGCCTTGGAATCGTTCATGCCTTCTGGAATGTTTGATGGATCAAGAACGACAGCCGCAGCTGTTACTGGTCCGGACAAGGGCCCACGGCCTACCTCGTCCACGCCAGCGATGCGCAAAAAGCCGCGATCATGCGCGGCCGTCTCAAAGCTAAAATCGGGTATAGACTTGCTCATGCATCTTGGGTCGCTGATCAGGCGCCTGCCTGCAAGTAAAAAAGGCGGGAGGCGAACCTCCCGCAAGTTAAGCGGCACGAAGGGTTAGGGGACGACGTGCCGCTGCTCGATGTTTGATTAGTAGGTAGGTTTTGTTCTGTAACCGCGCTGGGTCAGGCACGACCGGTGATAGATCTTACGGGTCACGTAGGTCCCTTTGTTGTTAAGAGCGACGATCGTGTCGCGACACCTGCGTGGCAACTGGTCAGCATAGGCAAAGTTGTTCTTGAAGCAGCGATTACTGAAGTAGTTCCGCATTCCCTGTTGCGTGTGATACGAACGAAGGCACTGGCTGGGTAGCTGAAGGTTGATCGGAACAGGTTGTACATGTGGGGCATGGGGCTTTGGGCGACGGGGACGATGTCCGTGATCGCGATCCTCTTTGCCCTTGTTTGATAGTAGTACACCAATTGTCGCCAATCCCAAGAGAGCACCGAGTATTGCGGCAGTGTCTCCACCATCTGATCTCGACCGGTCGTTTCCAGCCGAAACAGGCGCGGCGAGCAACGACATTGCAAGTGTAGCGCTAAGGGCAATTTTAAGGGGGGCAGCGATAAAGCGTTTCATTTGGTTTCCTTTCAACTGGGCATCCGGGGATGCGTGGAAGATGAACCAAACTTGGGTCGACCCCTCTAAGACAGGCAATATCAGCCCGCTGTTATCACCTAACAACAGCTTTGATATTGAATATCCCTGTGTCAGCCCGCATGGTTTGTGCATGATGAAACAAACACTCCTAGCCCTTGCGCTGATCGCTTATGCGCTGCCGTCTCAGGCAGCTTGCTATGCCGATTACAAAGCCAAACAGGACAACCCGCTCAAACTGCATTACGGCGTGATGCAGCTGCCCGATGTTGCTTGCGGAAATCGTGCTGCCGCCACACGGCAAGTCACACAGCGGTTATCGGATGGGGGCTGGCTCCTTCTGAAGATTCAGTCCATCTTTGACGAGACGGGTCTTGCCGAAAGGAAAGAAAGTGCCGGAGAATTCTTCCTCCGCTTCTGACACACGCCGATTGTCCAATCGGGTGGTCGTAGTTGGGATTGTTACGATTGTGGGGATCCTGTTGGTTGCAGCGATCTTGTTGTTCATGACCCTGCCAGATGCGAATGCATTCAACGCACGCGTCGAACAGATATTCATTGAAAATGACGGGCTGACGTCCGGCGCCGAGATTAAACTGCTTGAGATCCTTGCCCAGTCCGGCACTGCTTTTGCAGATACGCTGACCAGCTATCGCATGGTGATATTTGTGTTGTTGGTGTTTTCGACGGCTCTGCTGGTCTCGGCTTTAGTGTTCTTGATCACCATCATCGGCCTAAACCGCCGCATGGGTGAAATTGAACGTGCTGGCATCCAGGTGAATTCTCTTCTGATCAGTCGTGAAGAGCGTACTGTTTATTTAAACAACATGGAGTTCTCGCTGACCGAGGCCGCAATCGAAACGCTGTCGGCGTTGGCCGAAGCCCGAATGGACGAAGAGGTCTTGTCAGGGTCAGAACTGGAAGGACTAATTTCCGGTCGTGATCCATCGGACTGTGAAGAAGCCGCAGGAGCAACCCGAATCAAACGCCTTCGCGATGCGCTTGGCAATCAGATGATGAGCGAATTACTCGTGAAAACCATCGCGCGCCGCGGCTATATGCTGTCGATTGATAAAGACGTTATCCGGATGATTTAAGGATCAGCTTCTGATATGTGTCACATGTTAAGTTCGTGCTGCCTCGAACTTTCCCCAAGCTGCCTCAAACGCTTCGAAATCAAACCCGTCTTGTCGCGCTGGTTCTAGCACTAGTTTTTCCGTCTCCAACAACTTGTCTATGGCGGATTCGAGATCGGGTATCACATCAGGTGGAATGACCAGCGCACCATGCCGGTCGGAGTGAACCAGATCGCCATCGGTGATTTGCAGTCCGAACACTGACACGGTCGTCGCGATCTCTTTCACATGAACAAACCCGTGACTGGGTCCGATGGAACCTGCGACGACAGGAAACCCGTCTGGGAGGTCTCCGAGGTCGCGCATAACGCCGTTGGTCAGTGCGCCCGACAAGCCGAACCCTTTGTGAACGGTTGTGTTTATCTCGCCCCAGTATGCTCCGATGCAACGGGGGAAATCGAGGTCTTCAACCACCGCGATGGCTGGGCGGGGGCCTTCGGCCATATGGCGGTAGTAGTCCATGCGACGGGTCTTGATAATTCCGGGGGGCTCATTTGGCGGTTTCACAGCCGCGATTTTTGCAGTCCGTGCATACCCCACCATCGCAGGTGCTTCTGGACGTGAGGACAGCATCGTTCCGCGCGTGAAAGCGTTGAACCCGCGCTTGCCTTGCGCCACCTCGATGGCGTTGCACACGGTCGGCGTGTCGACCTGCTTGAGCAAGGTCAGGAGAGTGTTGTCCATTTAATCCTCCAGCCAGCGGGCGAGCGCTGCATTGGTTTTTTGGGGTTGTTCTAAAGTCGGCAAATGTCCCGCGCCGTCGACGATTTCAAGATTGGCGTCGGGTATCAGGTCGGCCATCAGTTCGTGACGGGAGACCGGGCAAAGAGTGTCTTCGCGCCCACAAAGAACCAGCGCCGGAACAGCCACATTGCGCAGCGCATCAGTCTGGTCCTGTCGATCCATCAAGGCGCGGGATTGGTTCAGAAACACATGCGGTCCGAGACCCAACGCCATGTCCATACAAAGGTCGAGCACCTCACCCCGCCGCGGCCCGTCGCTTAAGTAGTGCGGTTTCATTTCATCGCGCATGATCGTGGACAGATTGCCCTCTTTAACGGCCATCATTTGGGGAAACCTGCGGGCTTTGACCTCGTCAGTTTCCGCCAGAGGATTGGTGTCGAGCAGCGCAATCCGCTCTACCCGTTCAGGGGCCTGACGCAGGATTTCCATCGCCACGATCCCGCCCATCGAAAGGCCTGCCAAAGCGAAACGGGGCGGGGAGTCGGCAAGAATGTCAGACGCAAGCTCCTCGATACTAGATCGTCCAGATATCGGTGCGCAAATCACAGTCCTGCGCCCGGAGAACGCAGCGATCTGCGGCGCAAACAGCCGCGCGTCGCACATCATTCCGGGAAGCAGGACCAGTGGTGTCATTTGACCAGCGCTGCCCCTTCAGACAGGGCTGACAGTTTGGCGTAGGCAATGTCGGGGTCGACCGCGCCGAACCCCGCGAACGTGCCAAAGCCGCAGTCCGAGCCCGCGATTACCCGGTCTGCGCCGACGATATCCACAAAGCGTTCGATCCGCTGGGCGACCAGTTCGGGATGTTCCACGAAATTGGTGGTGGTATCGACGACACCGGGCACCAGAACCTTATTGTCCGGGATGTCTGCTTTGCGATCACGGAAGGTGGACCATTCATGCCCGTGGCGCGGGTTTGAGGTTTCGAACAGCACATAGCGGGATTTCGTCGACATCAACGTGTCGAACATCTTTGACATCGGGATGTCACAGCAATGCGGACCTTCGTAGTTGCCCCAGCAAATATGGACGCGCACCTTCTCGGCAGGCACATCAGACAGCGCGTGGTTCAGAGCCTCCACATGTATGTTTGCGACCTTGATGAACTCGTCATCAGACAAGTCGGTGAACAGCATGTGGCGTGACAGGGCAAGGTCAGGGCAATCCAGTTGCAGGTCCAACCCGGCGGCCACGATGGTCTCGTATTCCGTCTTCATCGCATCAGCCAAGGCGGCCAGATAGGCCTCGCGCGATTTGTAGTAATCGTTTTGCAGGAACAGCGAGATCACACCGGGGCTGGCGGCGTTCATGAAACCTCGTTCTGCGCCATGGTCGGCCATCGCCGCCTTGAGGTTCGCGATGTCCTTATCAAGCTCACCCTGACCCTTAGACCGTACCTCACCCACGCACATTGGGCGGGCATATTGCGGTGTGCCGCCATCATCGGCCAAACGCTCCAGAAAGCCCGGGAACATCTTCAGATCCGCTGGCGCGTTACGCGGGCTATCGCCGCCAAAACCGGTGTAGCGATCTTTCACATAAGTGGCATAGGAGATCTTGGACGTCTCGCCGTCCGACACGATGTCGATCCCGGCTTCGACCTGCTTTCGAACCGTTTCGGAAACTGCCGCAGTCATGCAGGCGTCAAACGCGGCCTGATCGAACGGCTTTTCATTCTCGCGGGCAAATATGAAATCCACCACATCCTGAGTGCGCGGCAAAGAGCCCACATGAGTTGTGTTTATCTTGGTCATTATGGACCCTTTCCCTAGTGTATTATGTTGCGCCGGTCAGGCCAGCAGGATCGTCTGTGGAGCGGATGCGATAGAGGCATGCTTCGCCGGTCATCGAAGGTGCGACGGAATGCGCCTCGCCTGCTTTGATCAGACAAGTGTCACCCGGATTAAGGACGCTTTCTTCCCCTTCAAGGCGCACTTTCCAGTGTCCACGCACGGGCATCAGAACGGTGTTCTGATCGTGGGTATGAACGTCGGACGTGATCGAGTTGCACGATAAGAAATCGACCTCGAAACCGGGGCGATCGCGCAAGAGGGCATCGGCACCAATCACCTTGGCGGGCTGGTTGTCCGACAAAGCCATCAGGTCCCAGTAGCGTGCGACGTGATTTGGCAAAACGTTCGCTGTGGTTGGCTCGCCGCGCTTGGCTAGTTCTTCCTCTGACATGAGCGGCATGGGATTAACGTTGTGGGGCAGTTCATCGCCCTTTTTGCTGTCATAAAGCACGCCGTTTTCGCCCAACACGAGGCCATGATCTGCAGCATCCTCGATCACCTGAGGGGCCCAATGGACGCCTCCGCCAGCATCATTGCCGCCCAGAACCGCCATAATCATTCCGTAGTCGGTGCCAATATTCTCAAATCCGCGGAAAATACCGGTGGGAATGTTGAAGATGTCACCTTCTTCCAGTGTCACCTCACCTGCATTGCCCCAACGGCCCCAGAAGAACCGCCATTTGCCCTTCAGGACAAAGAAGACCTCGGCTGTGTTGTGGTCGTGCAGCGAATTGCGCACGCGCGGAGGTTGCCCAGCGGCCCCGATATTAAACCCAATTTGGTCAGCGATATGCACATGCTGATCGGGGCTTTCAGAAACACCACCACCGATGATGGTGAAATTCTCCTTCTGATCCGACCCCGGCGTGTGGGCGTCGATAAACGCGGTTTTGCAGGGTTTCAGATCGCCGTAGCGAACGATGCGGTTTTCGATATTACTCATTGTTTTGTCTCCTTTGGTTTGGGTTTGAGTGGCTCAAACCCGACCGCTGGGAGGACGGTTGTTCAGTCGACGCGCGCGCAGGCTGGCGCGATGGGTGTGAAACCGCCGCGCTGCCTGACTGCCATCCAGATATGAGTGTCGTACGGCCATCTAGCACGCGCCTGTCTGCATCAAGATCTGCTTCCATATTGAAACATGGTCGAACAACGACCATTCGCGGCGCAGCCCGTAGGGGCCAAACTCGGCATGGGTGAAGCCCATCACGTAGACATCCGCACCCGTCGGTTGCCCAAACATACCCCAGCCGTCGTGCTTGCCGTGCAGGCTCCAACGGACGGCGGCGCGGGGTGATAGCATCGGGTCTTCGCGGCCGATCTGATGCTCAATCTTGAACTCAGCGGTCGGGAAAGACGCGCGCAAACCCATCCACAGCTTTTCGGTATCCGCCCAGGAATGCACCGTGGTAGATGCCGGGTGTTCGGTCTGTACCGCCCGGTCATATTCCGCGCGAACCACCGCGAAATCTTTGTCCATCATTCGGGTCAGGATGTCGGACATCCGTTCGCCCCATTCGTTGTCATTGCCGCGCCCTTTGTAGGGGCCTTCGACATCCACTGCTGGGCAAAACGGCTTCACGCAATTCTCGGGCCCACCTTCACGCTTGATCAGGTCGCGGGCGAACTTCTTCGGCTTCATCCCAAGTTGCAGGACGATGCCCGCCGTGTCGCGGATCAGCCATTCATCGTTGATCTGATCATTGATCGCAGCACAGTCGGCAATGGCGCGGATCACAAACCGCTTGCCGGTTGCCGGGCCGAAATAGCCCCCGCCCGTGTGCGTGCCCATAGTCAGCAGACGATGTGAGGACAGGAAGCCCTCATCCTCGTTTCCTGACCAGATCACATCCTCGCCGGTCAACTCGCGATCCGGGAATTCCGCCAAGGTGGCCAGTGTGCCGTTCATCGTGCGCTGATTGCCAATCGAGACGCCTTCTGGGAAGCGCATTGGGATGTCTTCGGTGTAATAGTGGTTGAGCGTGGCGATGCCACGATCCTCCCAAATCTCGCGGGTGATCTGCAGGATGTAGTCCGGGAAATCGTTGAATTTCGGGTCAAACCCCTTCATGTGGTCCATCCTTCTGGAATACGGGCCGATCCGCGCAGGATCAGAGGGCCGTCAATGGCAATGCGGCGTGGTTCGTCGCTTTTGTTTTCAATCTGGTCGAGCAGGATTTCGACCGTGTCCGCAACCATGCGATTGGCAGGTTGCCGTACAGTCGTCAGACTATAAGCTGGCCATCCAGCGGCGGGCACATCATCGAAGCCGATGACCGAGACATCCTCGGGCACGTTCAATCCCAATTCGAACCGCAACGTGTCCATTACGGCAATGGCCATATGATCGTTGGCCACGAAAACCGCCTCTGGTGGGTCGGAGGCAAACATGGTGCGCGTGGCCTCGGCGGCTTTTTCCATTGTAAACTCACCCGCTGCCCGCGAATGCAGGGTGACACCTGCTTCGGCCAATGCCGAGATAAATCCAGCCTCACGATCGCGCTGGGTCGAAGCCCCTTCCCAACCGGCGATATGACCGATTTTACGGTGCCCGGCGGCCAGTAGGAACTCGGCGATCTTACGCCCTCCGGCATAGTTGTCCGAGGTTACGGCAGACATGTTCGGGTCATCCTGGCTTCGATTGAACAGAACCATGGGCACGCCGGCAGCCCGACAACGCTCGGACAAGTCCGAAGACATCGCAACCGATGCCGCGATGATCCCATCCACTTGGTAATCAAGGATTTCCTCTACCACGGCGTCAATATTTCCCGCCGTTTGCTCGGCCAAGAAGATCAGAACGTGATAGCCGCGTTGCTGGAGCTCGTTCGACAGCTTTTCAAGCGCTTCCGGATAGAACTGGTTTTCCAGATAGGCGACGACCAGCCCGATGATCCGGCTTTTACCAGACACCATTGCACGGGCCAAAACGTTGGGCCGATATCCCAGATCGGCTGCCGCTTTGCGCACCTTTTCGACCGTTTTCTTCGACGCCGATGCGCCCGGAGTGAACACCCGGCTGACCGCCGACTGGCTGACACCGGCACGTTCGGCGACTTGTTGGGATGTGACTTTGGTTGTGCTCATTCCGCTGTCCATCCTCCGTCGATCATGAGCGCCGTGCCGGTCACAAGCGACGACGCATCCGATGCCAGATATGCCACAGCGCCCATAATGTCCTCGACCTCGCCCACACGGCCGAGTTTGATTTTATCTTCGATCCACGCGCGCTTGTCGGGTTGCTCGAAGGTAGATCGGGTAAGATCGGTCAGGATGAACGTTGGGCAGATTGTGTTGACGCGAATGCCCGCCTTGCCCCACTCGATTGCCATCGATTTGGTGAACCCTTCGACCGCGTGTTTGGTGGCGCAATAGACCGCGCGATCCAACCCGCCGACGTGGGCCATTTGGGATGAAATATTGATCAGACTGCCGGGTTTCCCTGCGGCCAACAATCCTTTGGCGACCGCCTGCGTCAGGAAATATGCTCCCTTTACGTTCAAGTTCGCGACGGCGTCGAAATCTTCTTCGGTTGTCTTGTCGGCTGGACTGTGACGGGCCAATCCGGCTGAGTTGACAAGAATATCAAAAGGGCCGCTATTTGCTATCGCAGCTTGGGTTCCGGGCACGTCTGCTACATCCAATGGAAGCGCGCGCGCGGACATACCTGCGGCGTTCATCTCGGCCACCACACTGTCCAGCACATCTGCCCGGCGAGCGGCCAATGTGACTTCTGCCCCTGCCTCGCCCAACGCAGCAGCGCAGGCCAAGCCGATGCCGGAACTGGCACCTGCGACGAGGGCGCGCTTGCCGTCCAGACGGAATGAAGGGGTTTTGGGCAGGGACATCAGGCGGCTCCTATTAGGTATTGAATGCGGCCGGGGACGCGCGCTTTGTTAAACTCGCGCAGACGGGCAAACACATCTACGCCCAGCTGGGCATAGACGTCCAGCAGATCGACAAGCACCCAGTTTTCGCGGATGCGATCGCCTTCAACACGCCAAAAATCGAGGCTTTTCATAGTGATCTTTTGCCCAGCTGGCGCGATGCCAAGCCAGCCATCGCCAGTAACTGTCATCTGCATGTTGGGCCACCCGGTCACGGCGACATAGTTCCCCTCGGCAAAGAAATGCGCGCGTAGTGTCCCGGTTGTTCCACCCTTGCGATCCGGCAGGGCATTTAGAAACGGTATCTGATGCCAGTTGCGGAAACCTGCAATGCCACGCGCCGTGCCGATGCCCGCCGGTCCATACCAGTTCATGCGCGGATGCCAGAAGCGCTCAGCCTGCATAATCTCGGGGCCACCTTCGGAGGGATGACGCGACAGGTTGGTGAGCATCTCGATCACCAGATCATGACTGGTCTGACTGGTGCCCGGATCATGCGCCGACAGTCCATCCTGGGTCATCGGGGCAGGCACGCAGAACTCGCGCCCAAGGCTTGGCGCCATCGGCCAAGCGCCCGCTTGCATCATAAGTTCAGGCAGATCCCAGATTGCCTGAACCTCGACGATTTTGTTGTCCTCAAAGCGAAAAAACTCGTGAAATCGCATATGGGCAAGGTGGCCAGTCGGGGGAATATCTAAGTACGGCGCGACAAACGTGCCCATATAGTGCCCCATGCAACCGACCCAATCGCCGTCGCCATCATCGCCAACAACGACGATCAGATCGCGGCGCTCAAGGTCAGGTAAAGCCTCAAAAAGTGGTGCAAATGCGCAATCATACAGCTCGGCACCCGACATGTTGCCCAGCGGATGCGCCAGCTGTACGTTTGCTGTGTCGGCCAAAACACCTTCCATCGCTGCGCGCACACCATCCTCGGAAAACTCCGCCATCGCCCCACGTAAGGGCGCGATCAATGATCTGAGATGCGCGACGCGGCTCATCACTCGGCGGCCTCGCCATAGGGGACATTTTGCCCACCATAGCGACGTACACGCAGGTTACATTGCTCGGCATGGCCGACGAAGCCTTCCAACAGACACAACCGCGAGCCATAGGCGCCGATCTTGGCGGCGGCCTCATCCGTAGTTATCTTTTGATAACTGTGCGTTTTCAGATATTTGCCAACCCAAAGCCCGCCCGTATAACGCCCGGCCTTTTTCGTGGGCAGGGTGTGGTTGGTACCGATCACCTTGTCTCCGTTTGAGACGTTGGTGCGCGGCCCAAGGAACAGCGCGCCGTAGCACGTCATGTTTTCAAGGAACCAATCGTCGCGATCTGTCATCACTTGCACATGCTCGGATGCAATGTCGTCCGCGACCTCCAGCATCTCGTCATAGGTGTCACACAGGATGACTTCGCCGTAGTCCTGCCAGCTCACGCCAGCTGTGCCGGCGGTAGGCAGGATTTCTAGGATGCGGTCGATTTCGGTTAACGTATCTTCAGCCAGTTTGCGCGAATTCGTCACCAAAACGGCGGGCGAGTTATAGCCGTGTTCAGCTTGACCCAGCAGGTCGGTCGCGCACATCTCGGCGTCGACGGTCTCGTCTGCGATCACCATGGTTTCGGTCGGACCTGCGAACAGGTCGATGCCAACGCGACCGAATAGCTGCCGCTTGGCTTCTGCGACAAACGCGTTGCCGGGTCCGACCAGCAGGTGAACCGGGTCGATGGTTTCGGTGCCCAGCGCCATGGCGCCGACGGCTTGAATGCCACCAAGGACATAGATCTCATGCGCGCCACCAAGATGCATCGCGGCAATCACAGCGGGGTTCGGCTCACCATTAAATGGTGGGGTGCAGGCGATGATGCGCGGGACGCCAGCCACTTTGGCGGTGGCGACCGACATATGGGCCGAGGCGACCATTGGAAACTTGCCACCCGGCACGTAGCAGCCGACGGATTGCACTGGGATGTTTTTATGGCCCAGAATGACGCCGGGCATGGTCTCGACCTCGATATCCAGCATGCTATCGCGCTGGGCCTGTGCGAAGTTGACCACCTGAGATTGCGCGAACTTGATGTCCTCCAGATCGCGCGGGCTAACCTTGGCAATCAGCGCGTCGATCTCGTCCTGGCTCAGGCGATAGCTGTCGCGATCGTAGCCGTCGAACTTATTGGCCAACTCACGCACGGCGGTGTCGCCACGGGTCTCAATATCCTTCAACGTCGCGGCCACAACCGCGGCGGTTTTCGCGTCATCTTCGGCGCGATCTGCTTCGGGTTTGCCACGTTTGAGGTGTTCTATTGTCATTGTTTTTCCTCGCTCAGTTCGGGCGCGTTTCGGGGGTTGGGGCAGCACGGTCGCCCCGGTCAAAAGCTTCCCAGCCTTCACCGTTAAACAGATCCACGCCAAGCTGCGCGGCCACGTGGGCGAAATCCACATTCACCCAGTTATCGACAATCTTGCCATCCACCACTTTCCAGAAATCCATATAGCGGATTTCGACGCGTTTTCCGGTGGGGGCGATGCCCAGAAACTCGCCTGAATGGGTGGCTTCCTGACGGCCAAAAGCAGCAGCCCATTCGCCCATGTAAAGGCGCGCCTCGTCTATGCAGGTCTTGTCAGAAAAAGCGGCTTGGAAGGGGCGTTGCCAGTTGTCTTGAAACTCTTTCAGGCCCGTCTTTGTTCCGCATCCCTGATTTCCCATCCAGCGGAACCCTTGGCTGAAAAACTCGCCAATATCGTTGATACGGTGGTCATTCAGCCCATCCACCATGCTTTCGATCACCCGGCGGGTGTCTTCGGTCTTCGACATGTCCGTGTCGCGGGTTAAGACCGCTTGTTCGGGACGGAAACCCTTCATGTTGCATTCTCCATTTCTGCAAATAGGTCAAAACCGAGCTGTTTGAGCACATGGGGAACATCCACAAAGACCCAGTTTTCGACCAGTAAATCACCCTCGCGACGCCACCAGTCGCAGACACGCATGAAGACCCGCTCGCCGGTCGGTTCCTGTTCAAGGAACGATTTGACATTGATACCAGTCAACGATGGCCATCCCCCCGAGCAAGAGTAGTTTCCTTCGCCCATGCGGGTGAAGTGGCGGGTCATGCCATTGTTCTTTGATCCGCCCGACCATTCGTCGAACTGGCCTTCAAAAGGCACCTGAAACGAGGCGAAATCTTCAACGCCAATGAACGACCCGAATGCGCCGGGGCCGTACCACATCATGTTTTCATGCCAATAAGGCCGCCAGGCTTCGTCTTTGGTCGCCAGCTTAAGCAACATGTCCGAGGTGATCTGGTAGCTTTTTGCACTCTCTGCCGGGTCCTTCGGCGCGGTCATGACACCATCTTGCGTGGCCGGTCCTTGGATCAGACCGGTATACCCACGTTTGTCGCCCGGCCCGGTTGAAATAGGCCATTGATCCGATGCGATCATCAATTCCGGGAGGTCAAGAAAGATGTAGCTTTCCACCGCGGCACCGTTCTTCATCCGGTGAAACTCGCCGTATCGCAGATAGGCCAAACGGCCAGTGGCACGAATGCCGATCCAGTCCTTGTCAAAACAGCCGCAGTAATACCCGGTGGCGGTGATCCAGTCGTCATATTCAAACTGGCCTGCCATAACAATATCGTCGCGGCGATACAGACCGGAAAAGGCTGCCTGAAGCGTTGCAATCACCGCATCATGATAGCCGCCACCATTGCCGGTTTCGTTGAACGGGTGCACCACATTGATTTGGGCCGTGGGAGAAAAGAAACACTCGATTGCCGGTGCGAAGTCGCCGGGGTGGCGTTGCGCGGCGGCATACTCAAGGTAAGGGGTTCGATCGGGGGCGCTCACTGGGCTGTCCTCTTAATCTGGAACTCTATTTGCGTCGACGGTGTGGGCACCCGGCCCGGCCCGCGTCGATGCAAATGGAATCCGCCCCGGTCTTCGTGCTCGGCGCGCGGCAACACTCAAGCCGGCGCTGCGCGCGTGGGCATTGACTGATTGAGGATGACAGCCTCCCACATCGTCACCCTTTGACCGCGCCGGCGGTCAGGCCGCCAACGATTTGACGCTGGAAGAACATGACAAGGATGAACAGAGGCGCGGTCGCGGATACAACGGCCGCCACTGCAAACATCACGTTGCCTTCGGTCTGCGTGGTTCCAAGGAAGCTTGCGATCTTCGGAACCATGGTCTGGTTTTCCTTAGACAAGAGCATCGTGGTCACAACAAAGTCGTTATAAGCCAGCAGGAAACTAAAGAGCCCTGTGGTGATCACGCCTGGCCACATCACTGGAATGATCACATTACGGAATGCCTGAAACTGGGTGCAGCCGTCGACCTTGGCGCTTTCATCAAGCTCTTTCGGAATGTTTTGAAAGAATGAATGTAGCATCCACAATGTGAACGGTTGGTTGATCGCCACAAGAACGATGATGGTGGTGGGCAGGATGCCCCATAGGTTCCACTCAAAGAACGGCAATAGATAACCTGAAACCAGCGTCACTGGTGGCATTGCGCGAAAGATCAAAGCAGTGATCAGCAACCAGAATGTATATCGGTATCCGGACCGAGATAGCGCGTAGCCGCCCAATGTTCCGATTGTCAGAGAGATCAGGACAACAAAGAAACACACAATTCCCGTGTTGATGGCAGCGCGCCAGAACTCTTCCTTTACCCAAGCACCTTCATAGCCGGCAACGGTAAAGGCCGAGCCGTGGGTGGCTTTGGTTTTCTCGCCAGTCAGAGCGTCTGTCCAGTCAGCGATCGAGAAGAAATCGACCTCGACTTTGAACGATCCCCAAAGGGTCCAAAGAAAGGGAAAAGCGGCAAGGATCAGCCAGACCACAACAAAGGCAGTGGAAGTGGCGCGCAGCCCAATGGGCATTCTTTGTGCTTTGCTGGCCATGTCAGGTCTTTCCTTTGAAATCGCGCCAAGTGCGCACCAGAACGGGTGACAGCAAAATGGCGACGCCGATGATGGTCAAAACCGATGTGGCCGAGGCCGCGGACAGTTGGCGGGTCTCGCCACCAAGGTCATTGAGAATGATCCAACTAAGCGAGGTGGCATGTGCCTCAGCGTTAAAACCGACAATGGGTTCGAGGACCTTGAAGTTGTCCATCAGCTGAATCAGCGCCACGAATGTAACCAGCGGCATCAAATGTGGCACGATCACATAAAGCACCTGCTGCCACCGGCTTGCCCCGTCGATCTGGGCGCTTTCAAGCTGGTCCTGAGGTAGAGTTTGCAGCCCCGCATAGAAGACCACAAAAGCAAATGGGGCAGAATGCCAGACGCCGTACACGATCAACATGATCCATGTCAGTCCAGTGGACGCCTTCAGCGACAGATTGGGATCATTGGCAAGCCATTGCAGGGCGGATCCAAGAATGCCTCGGCTGTCGACCATCCAGAACAGGATCAGCGACCCGATAAGCGGAGTCACGATCATCGGCAGAAGTGAGAAGAAAATCACCAGCCCCTTTAAGTGGCGATGAAGCGAGTTCACGGTCAGCGCGATTATCAAGCCTAGAATAATCAAAAGGGGCGTTACGGTGAACGTGTAGGTCAACGTGAATGCCAGCGCGCGGTACAGCGGCAGGTTGCCGATCTTCTTGAAGAAGTCGCCTACTCCGTCGGATGTGCGCCAGGCTTGGGCCACTTCGCTCACAGCTAAGTGCCCGCGGTCCAGATAAATATCCAACCCAACGAATCTGCCAACAGGATTTGCAGCGCGTAAAGCCTCGGTCGCGTCTTGGTCTACAGACGTTTCTTGTTTGCAGCCAAACGGGCCGCAGTTTTCAGTCACGACGAGCACGGCCTCGTGTGGCGTGTGCATCGATTGCGTGATCACCGAGATGATCGGGAACGCAATGAATAGAAGCATTGCCAGCCCAGTGGGCAGAAAGAACCAAAAGAAAGTACGATGTTTCATGGATCAGAACCGCGTCTCGGTGAAGGGGTGTCTGGCCAGAGGGGCTCTGGCCAGACGAGGAGCAGGCTTTAGAGGAAGCCCTTTTCTTTCGCCGCAGCGGTATAAGCTGCTTCGGCATCCTGAAGCGCTTGCTCTGCGCTTTCCTTGCCTTGCATGAAGTCCACGATCTCGGCGCCAAGGGCGGTGTGCAAAAGACCGATATATGGCAACATGGGGTAAGGCTTGGCTTGCATGTTCACGGCCTCGATCACACCAACGGCTGCTGGTGTTGGCGTGTAGCCATCTGTGAGCCAAACGGCCAAGAGCGATTTCTCGTCATCTAGATTTGCAGGATCGATGCCGTTCATCATCGCTTGGAAGGTTGCCGCAGCATCTTCGTCCGAGATGTTTTTGGCCACGGTCCAACCGTCCCACCACAGGGTCGTGGCTGGTGTGTCACCACCACCAACGGTCATCGGCCCCGACAACGTCGTGCCCGCAACCACTTCTGGGGTGGACTGCTCGGGATCTTTCAAGGGTTCCATCCGTGATCCCCACATGTTCATCAGTGCGACATTGCCAGCTTTCCATTCAGCCGAAGTCGCATTGGAATCGTGGGTAAGGAAGTCAGGGTTCATATATTCGCTAAGCGCTTTCATCGTCTCAAGCGCTGCAATACCGGCCTCGTTGTTGATCGAAACCTCGGCTGTGCCGGGTTTGAAGAACTCACCCCCGAAGCCCAGATACATGTTGTTGAATTCCTGAGCCAGGTTCCAGCCCGCTTTGTAGGCACCGCCCAATGGGTATTCCAGCAGACCTTTCTCGCGGATCACTTTGGCGGCTTCCAGCATCTCTTCATAGGTCTTCGGGGCTTCCAGCCCTGCTTCGTCCAGGATGTCAGCCCGGTACACCAAGTGCTGTGCGTTCGCCATGAACGCCACGGCCATTACTTTGCCATCGACAGTGATCAGCTGGCTTGGCTTCAGCGCCTGACCATATTCCGCCACCAAATCATCAAGTGGGCGAATGACGCCTTCGTTCATCAACGCGGCGATTGAGCTGTTGGCGATGACAGCGGTGGTATACTCTGCCGGATTGCCTGACATACCTGCCACGTTGATCGTTTGGTGCTCGGATGTCAGGTTGGCTTTGACATCGCCGCCCGAGCAGGCTTTGGCGTCATCTGCGACCGAGTGAATTGCGGGGAATTCGTTGCCCACAATGCTGACACGACCGGAAATCTGGCAATCTGCCACGGCTGTTCCAGCCATCAAGGCCAAACCACTGGCCAGTGCTGCGTGTTTCAGAAACATCTCGTCTCTCTCCCTGTTATTGGATGGGTGCGACTTCGAAGACCGCACCCCGTTGTCCCGCGTTGCGGGAGGTTGCGAGGGCGTCAGCCCTCGATGCGTGCCCCTGTTTCTGCGTCAAACAGATGGCAGTGATCTTTGTGAACATGGATGGATACGGCGTCGTCGATATCCGCACGGAAGGTCTTGTCGGCTTTCACGCTGACCAACGCCCCACTGATACGGACCGAGACCATGGTGGCGTCGCCCAAAAGCTCCATCGTGTATATCGGCGCGTTGATCTCGCCACCGCTTTCAACAACACTCGCATCCTCGGCACGGAATCCCAAAGTGACTTTGCCATCAGGGCCGTTTAGGCCTGATATCTCGGTATTCTTTGCGCGGAATACTCCATCACTCAGCTCGCCATCCATCAGGTTCATGGCGGGGCTGCCAATGAAGCTTGCGACAAAGGCGTTTGCGGGTGTGTCGTAGATTTCGGTTGGGCTGCCGACCTGTTGCACGATGCCCTGTTTCATCACAACAACACGGTCGGCAAGGGTCATCGCTTCGATCTGATCGTGGGTTACATAAATCGTGGTCACGGCCAGCTCGTGGCTAAGGTTCTTGATCTGTGCGCGGGTCGATACGCGAAGCTTCGCATCAAGGTTCGACAGAGGCTCATCCATCAAAAACACATTTGGTTCCCGTACAATGGCACGGGCCAAAGCGACACGTTGGCGCTGACCGCCCGACAGTTCGGCGGGCTTGCGATGTAAGAAATCGTCCAACTCTACCATTGCACTTGCACGGCGGACCTTTTCGTCGTGGGAGCTGGGATCGATACCCCGCACTTTCAGCGGAAAGCGGATGTTTTCGTAGACGTTCATGTTCGGGTAAAGCGCATAGCTTTGGAACACCATGGCGACATCCCGGTCTTTTGGCTCCAGATCGTTGACACGTTCGCCATCGACCAGAATATCGCCTTCGGTGACGTCCTCTAGCCCCGCAATCATCCGCATTGTCGTGGTCTTGCCGCAACCCGATGGGCCCAGAAGAACCAAGAATTCCTTATCGGCGATGGTCAGGTCAAAATTGTCGACACCGACGAACGCTCCCCAACGCTTGGACAGATTGCGCAGTTGAATTTCGGCCATGGTTCCTCCCCCGGGCGGAATCGTTTGCATACGTTTGCAATATGCTAGACTCGAGGTCCTCGTTTTGGCAATGTATTTTTGCAAACGTATGCAAAAATGACTCGAGCAAGGCAACTGGACCAATGGGCAAAATATCCTTTCAACATGAAAAACAACTGGTTAGGGATTACTATGCCCAACTGGATGCTGCGAACCAAGATGACTTGCGCTCAGTCCAGGACCGGTTCATCGCACCCGATTACCTCTGGCGTGGCTTCCATCCGTTTCATGAAATGCGCGATGCCCAGGAGGTCGCGAACCGATTCTGGAAGCCACTGAGAACCAGTCTGACGCACATGCAAAGGCGCATGGATATCTTCATGGCTGGTTGCAATACGATCGAAGCGCATGGCGGTGTCTGGGTCGTCTCGATGGGTCATCTGATGGGCCTTTTTGACCAACCTTGGCTCGGCATTCCACCCACAGCTAAGATCGTCATGCTACGCTACTGCGAATTTCATCGGGTCGAGAGCGGGAAAATCACTGAAACAGCGATGTATTTCGATATTCCGCACTTGATGATGCAGGCCGGACTAGAACCGTTCCCACCCCAAACTGCCGCCCATCTTGTTCAACCCGGGCCAATGACCCACGAGGGTTTGATGTTCGACGCTCAGGACCCTGAAGAAGGGAGCAAAACACTGGCTGCAATTGACCACATGGTAAGTGATATCAAGACTTGGCGCGGCGGGATCGAAGAGCCTTTGGTCGACGAGCTGCGTCGCAGTTGGAACGAGGATATGATCTGGTGGGGACCCGCTGGGATCGGAGCGACTTATACAATCGAACGCTATGCCCAGCAGCACTCCGGCCCATTCCGCGCAGGGCTGAAAGACCGTACGTTCAACGGCCATATCTGCCGCATCGCAGAAGGTCATATCGGTGGTTTCTTTGGCTGGCCGAACCTGACGTTGACGCCAGCTGGCGGTTTCATGGGCATGCCCGCCACCACCACACCCGGCGATATGCGGGTGATCGATATCTATCGACGTGTTGGTGACAAGCTGACTGAAAACTGGATATTTATCGACCTTCTGCATTTTTGGAACATGCAAGGTATCGATATTCTGACCCGAACCACAGGTGTCGCTGGGGGACTGGAGACAGGTGTGAATGGGGCACTCATATGATAGACGCGCATCACCACCTGTGGGACTTGTCCGCCGTTCATTATCCTTGGTTGATGGCGCGCGGCATCGAACGGTTCTTTGGTGATCCTTCCCCCATACAGCGCGACTACCTGATCGAAGAATACCGTGCAGAGGCAGGCAAAAACGGGATTACCGCATCTGTCCATATTCAGGTTGGAGCTGAGGATGGTCTGGCCGAAGCGCAATGGGTGCAGTCCATCGCGGATGCCAGTCCGGACTGGCCATTGAAGCAGGTTGTGTTCTGTGATCTCACGGCGCCGGATTTGAACAAACAGCTGGATGAACTACAGCGATTATCAACCGTTGCTGGGGTTCGCCAGATCGTCGGACGTGCGCCCGGCGAAGATGCCGTGACCGGTACAAACGATCTGCTCGACAATCCCCAGTTCGCGGCCGGTCTGAGGGAAGCGGGAGAACGCGGTCTGAGCTTCGATCTGCAACTGATTCCGGAGCTAATGGAGAAGACTGCGAAAACTCTCGAGAAGGTACCGAATACAAAGATTGCCCTTTGTCATGCCGGTTCGCCGCATGACAGATCGAAGCAGGGCATCGCGCAATGGGCGAAGCACTTGCATCACCTGTCAATCCTGCCCCAGGTAACGTGCAAACTTTCGGGCTTGGGTATGTTTGATCACGGTTGGACAACTCAGAGTATCTCAAAGATTGTCGCTATTTGCTTGGATCAATTTGGTGCGACGCGAACCATGTTCGGCTCCAATTTTCCGGTGGATAAACTTTATTCCGATTACGAGACGCTGTTGTCGGCCTATACCGCACTGGTGCCCGAAGCTGACCAAAACTGTGTGTTTGAACGGACCGCAGCAAGGTTCTATGCCATCGATCTGATGGGTGACTGAAAAAAGACCGGGCACAAGGCCCGGCCAGTCCATCAGGGAGGATGTGTCCTTAACCCCGGACACGAGGGAACATTTAAGCGTTCAGGCGATAACCACCGCTTTCGGTAACCAAGAGCCGTGCATTCGACGGATCGGGTTCGATCTTTTGGCGCAGGCGATAGATATGTGTCTCTAACGTGTGGGTTGTGACCCCGGCGTTGTATCCCCAGACCTCGTGCAACAGTACATCACGCGCAACCACACCGTCGTTTGAGCGATAGAGGAACTTAAGGATGTTCGTCTCTTTCTCGGTCAGGCGTACTTTGCGGTCTTCTTCGGTTATCAGCATCTTCATCGATGGTTTGAACGTGTACGGTCCAAGCTGGAAGACAGCGTCTTCGCTTTGCTCGTGTTGGCGCAGTTGGGCGCGAATACGGGCCAGAAGTACCGGAAACTTGAAAGGCTTCGAGACATAATCGTTGGCGCCTGCATCAAGACCCAGAATGGTGTCGGCATCCGTGTCATGAGCCGTCAACATCAGGATCGGGCATTTCACGCCCTGTTTGCGCATCACACGGCACAGCTCTCGGCCATCAGTATCAGGCAGGCCCACATCAAGGATCACGAGATCGTAAATCGCTTCTTTCGACTTCACGATCGCCTCGGAGCCATTCCCGGCCTCGAACACATCAAAGTCTTCGGTCATCAAAAGCTGTTCTGCCAGCGCATCGCGCAGATCTTCGTCATCATCAACCAGCAGTATCTTTTTTAACGTGGACATCTCGCCCTCCTCTGTCGTCTTGGGATAAGACTTGTTGTCCGCTCGCGGAATTGACAAGAGTTGCTACACTACTCTCACGTCCTCGTGTCAATTCACCGGGAAATGTTTCATATCGTGACAGTTCGCCCTAGTTATGGGCTTGAAAGGACACTGATGACGCTTGCCCCTGATCAAACGGAATTGATTGCCCGCGCCCGTGCCGATTTGCGCATGGGGGTGCCGGTTGTCTTGCGGCTTGAGGGGCGATCAGTGTTGGCAGCGGCGGCCGAGACGCTTTCATCCGGCCGCTTGACCGAGATGCGGGCATTGGGGCCGGTGTCATTGGCCATCACCCCACGCAGAGCCGAAACCCTGAAGGCGCGCGCCTATTCCGAGCATGTGGCCCGGATTGAGTTACCCTCTGGCGCGGATACCAGATGGATCGCCTCTATCGCTGACCCCGCCGACGATCTGACGCATCCGATGAAAGGTCCATTTCGCACTCAGCGTGACGGCGATGACCGATTAGAGGCGCAGGCCATTGCTTTGTGTAAATCTGCGCAGCTTCTGCCGTCGGCGCTTATTGTTACGCCCGAAGACGCCGCAGCGCTGGCATCCGCAAATGCGTTGACGGTTGTCGAGCTTGATGGTCGCACATTGCAATTGTTGTCTCTCGCTCCGGTCGTTCATGCTCGCCTGCCCTTATCGGTCAGCGAGGCCGGTCGGTTGCATATTTTCCGTCCCGATGATGGAGGTGAGGAACACTACGCAGTCGAGGTCGGACGCCCGTCTCGTGACACCCCTGTGCTGGCGCGCCTTCATTCCGCGTGTTTCACAGGTGACGTGCTGGGTAGCCTGAAATGTGATTGCGGGCCACAACTTCACGCGGCTCTCGCCCGAATGGGGGAGGAAGGGGCGGGCGTGCTTCTGTACCTAAACCAAGAAGGTCGCGGGATTGGGTTGGCGAACAAGATGCGCGCCTATTCCCTGCAAGATCAAGGGTTTGATACGGTCGAAGCCAATCACCGGCTCGGATTTGAGGATGATGAACGCGACTTCCGCATCGGGTCTCAACTGCTCAAATCTCTGGGTTTTTCCGAAGTGCGGCTGATGACCAATAACCCTCGCAAAGTCTCCCGGATGGAAGACACCGGGATCAGAGTGACCGAACGCGTGCCCCTGAAAGCCGGCAAAGGCACACACAATGCAGAATACTTGGCGACCAAGGCTGCAAAGTCAGGTCATCTGCTGTGAGGCCCAACCGTTACGACATGACCGTCACCCGCTGGGGGGCTCGGTTCATGGGACGTCGCTTCCCTGTCTCAATTGGGCGCGGTGGGATGACAGATGACAAACGCGAGGGTGATATGGCCACGCCCCGGGGCGTCTGGCGGATCATGGGTGGTGGTTATCGTGCGGACCGGATCGCACGACCCGAGTTTGTGGGCTCAATTGCACTCCAACCAATCGGGCCACACGACATCTGGTCGGATGATCCACAAGATCCCGCGTACAATCATGGATTAAGATCAAGCAACCACCCCTTCAGCCATGAAAAGCTGCGTATGACGCCCCGGCTTTATGATACTTTTCTGATAAGCGATTGGAACTGGCCGGATGCTCAACCCGGCAAAGGCTCCGCTATCTTCATCCACCAATGGCGCAAACCACGGCACCCAACCGCCGGGTGCCTCGCCTTCGCCCCGAGCGACCTCGGTTGGATTCTAAGCCGCTGGACTTCGCAAACCCGTATCTTCGTCCGCTGAACTTATTTTCTTTCAAGAAATATCCTGGGGTGAGAGCCGAAGGCTCGAGGGGCAACGCCCCTACCCGTAGTCACGATCGCCAAAAATCGCTGACCCGACCCGAACATGTGTCGCACCTTGTGCAATGGCACGTTCAAAATCACTGCTCATCCCCATCGACAGTTGGTCAAGGCCATTGCGTCTTGCCATCTTGGCCAGCAGGGCGAAATGTAGGCTCGGTTCTTCTTCGACAGGCGGGATACACATCAGTCCGACAATTGGCAGGCTAAGTGCCCGACATTCTACGACGAAAGCATCTAGATCATCAGGCATGATGCCTGCTTTCTGTGCTTCCTCGCCAGTGTTCACCTGAATAAACAACTTCGGGCAATGACCCTCTTCGTCTGAAATGCGGGCGATAGCACGGGCGAGCTTGGGGCGATCCACCGAATGAATTACATCAAAAAGCCCCATCGCCTGCCTGGTCTTGTTGGATTGCAATGGGCCGATCAGATGTAATTCGACGCCCTTGAATTGCGCCTTCAGATCCGGCCATTTGCCAGCAGCTTCCTGCACCTTGTTTTCACCGAAAACGCGATGACCCTCTTCCAGAACAGCGACCACCCGCTCAACCGGCTGCACCTTTGACACGGCGATCAGATGTGTCGAACCGACGTCACGGCCCACGCGCGTTTCTTCTTTGGCGATCCGATCTTGAATGTCTGAAAGTGGCATAGGGCACCCGTTGGTTGGAATTCTCAAACACAGGTGTCCCAAAAGAAAAGAGCGGGCACAAGGCCCGCTCTTCCCTAAGTCACTAATCCGAGTGGATTAGAACGACATGTTGATGCCGAGGTCAGCAACGGTTGTGCCGCCAACTTCTGCAACACCACCGTCCAGAGTGGCGCCGCCACCCAGGTCATAGGAAACACCCAGACCGTAGGCTTCGGTTTTGCCGTTAAGTGCGCCTGCGCCGGTGATACGTGCCTCTGTGTAGGCAGCAGTTACAGTCACAGCACCCATTGTGTAACCAGCGGTCACACCAAGCTGACGGGCTTTTGCACCATCTGAATCTGCGACGTTGGTTACAACACCAGCTGAGTCAGTCAGAGCAACTGCACCACTCCAGCTTGACTGCGAGTACAGAGCTGCAAGTGAAACGTCACCAATGTCAGCGCCAAGCTGGACCGAAAGTGCGTTCTGGCGATCTGTAAAGACAGCGTCTTGACCAGATGCAGTTGCGGCTTGATAAGTGCCATAGCCAAGAGCGATCGAGTAGTCGCCCATTGCATATTTAACACCAACAGCAACATCTTCCGTGCCACCCAGATCGTATGAAATCGCACCGGTGAAATCACCGAATGTGCCTTCATACAAGGTGTTTGCGCTCGAAAGTCCGCGCAGACCTTCAGCCAGATCGTCAACACCCAGGCCGTCGAAGCCAAGGTCGCCAAGACCAGTTACAACTTGAACAGCATTGTCAACGTCGCCGATTGAGAATTTGCCGAAGCCGCCTTCAATGTAAACAACAGCATCATCGATGATGCCCTGACGATCTTCAGCTTTGTCAGGATCGAACCCGTTACCGGCAGTGATGTCGAAGTCAGCGCCGAACGACAGGCCACCATCGGTTTCACCAGTCATAGCAACTGAAAGTGTTGCGAAGCTGATTGCGGACCAGTCAGAACCGTCATAGCCGAAGCCCATACCGGCTGCGCCCGAGAAGTCGACTTCTGCAGCTGCTGCGATACCAGCGGATGCTACCAGAGCGGTCGAAGCGAAGAGAATCTTTTTCATTTCGTTTTCCCTCATGTGTTTCTTTAAGAGTGCACCTCAATTCAGGGAAATCCGAATTGAGTATGGGAGGTTGTTTCCACCTTTCATCGGGGGTTTGCAAGAAATGCAGAACGGCAAAACTGATTGTGGCCTGAATTGGTGCTTCAATGTCACAGTTTTCGCATTGCTCCAACGGATCACCCATCCAAACCCCAAGTTTTCATGCAATATCATGACATAAAGCGTGAACCGGGGAAAACGCTTGCCCGCTCTTAGGGGCTTATATACTAACAAGAGGAATTTGAGGAAACGGGGCTGTTTTATGCGCATCGCCAAGTCTATCGCCTTCGGGGTTTCACTAATCGGTATTGTCGGCCTGTCCGCCTGCGGGGGGAATCGTGGCTCTGTTGGTTCTGGTAACATATTTGGCGGCTCGAGCGGCCAGCAGCAGCAAGGCCAAGGTGTGAAACACACCCCGAAAGCCGAAGAAAAGCGCGAGACGATTTGGGATCTATTCACCAATCAGGACGACCCGAACACTACGGTTGAGGTGAATCGCTACCTCTGGAACGCCTCGTTGGATGTTCTGAGTTTTATGCCTGTGCAGGCAGCTGATCCATTCTCGGGCATCATCGTGTTCAACTTCGGACGCCCACCGGGTGGCGGAACAGCATATAAAGCCACCGTATATGTGCGTGACCCTGCGTTGGATGCGCGTTCGCTGTCGGTTGCACTATATTCCCGCTCTGGCCCTGCCAGCGCCGAGGCTGTGCGTAAGGTCGAAGACGCGATCTTGACCCGTGCCCGTCAGCTTCGCATTCGTGACGGCAAGCTCTAGACCCGGACCGATCAGACTTATAAGACATGCGCCGGGCCCATCGCCCGGCGTTTTCACATCAAGGACCTGACGAATGTCGCGATACACAGCCGCTGATATTGAGCCGAAATGGCAAGAAGCCTGGGATCAGGCCGGAATTTTCACCGCCAAGCGCGATGAGACCAAGCCAAAATACTATGTGCTTGAGATGTTCCCTTATCCGTCGGGCCGGATTCACATGGGCCACGTGCGCAATTACACGATGGGCGACGTCATCTCGCGGTATAAAGCGTCTTGTGGCTTTTCAGTGCTGCACCCAATGGGCTGGGATGCCTTTGGAATGCCTGCAGAAAATGCGGCGATGGCGCAGGGCGGTCACCCGGGCACTTGGACTTACGATAACATCAAGACCATGAAAGGTCAGATGAAGCCGCTGGGCCTGTCGATTGACTGGAGCCGTGAGTTCGCGACCTGTGACCCGGAATATTACGGCCAACAGCAGTCCATGTTCATCGACTTCATGGAGCGTGGGCTGGTTTACCGCAAGAATGCCACGGTGAACTGGGATCCAGTCGACATGACCGTTCTGGCCAATGAACAAGTGATCGACGGCTGCGGTTGGCGATCAGGTGCGCCGGTGGAGCGTCGCGACCTAACACAGTGGTTCTTCAAAATCTCTGATTACTCGGGCGAATTGCTGGACGCGCTGGACGGCTTGGACAACTGGCCAGAAAAAGTGCGCACCATGCAAGCCAACTGGATTGGCAAGTCGCAAGGTTTGCAATTCACCTTTGAACGCACCGACGGTGGTGACGGGATCGAGGTCTACACCACGCGCCCCGACACTTTGATGGGCGCATCCTTCGTTGGCATTTCGCCCGATCACCCGATTGCCAAGGTGCTAGAGGCTGAAAATCCTGAAATTGCCGCCAAGATCGCAGAAATGCGCAAAGGCGGCACCACCGCCGAAGCCATCGAAACCGCCGAAAAGCTGGGTTATGACACCGGAATTCGTGTGAAACACCCGCTGGACCCGAATTGGGAGCTACCAGTTTGGATCGCCAACTTTATCCTGATGGATTACGGCACCGGTGCGATCTTTGCCTGCCCGGCCCATGACCAACGCGATTTGGACTTCTGCCGGAAGTATGATTTGCCGGTGGTCGACACGTTCTTGTCTCTGGACACACCGGAACCTGTTGAAAAAACAGCCTTCGTACCGCCAAAAACTGAGAAGGTGACGTGGGTTAACCATTTCGCCGGTTTGAAAGAAGCCACCGGCGAAGAGGCCATCGAATCAACCGTGAAATTCGCGGAAGAGGCTGGCTGGGGCACGGGCGTGACCAATTACCGCCTGCGCGATTGGGGTCTAAGCCGCCAGCGCTACTGGGGCTGTCCGATTCCTGTTGTCCATTGCGATGATTGTGGCGTGGTGCCTGAAAAGAAAGAGAACTTGCCCGTCAAACTGCCCGAGGATGTCACCTTTGACGTGCCAGGTAACCCGCTGGACCGTCACCCGACATGGCGCAACTGTGCTTGCCCGACCTGCGGCAAGCCCGCCCAGCGCGAAACTGACACGATGGACACGTTTGTTGATTCGTCTTGGTATTACGCGCGCTTCATCTCGCCCAACGCGGCAACGCCCACGGACGCGGAAGATGCGGCCTATTGGATGAATGTCGACCAGTACATTGGCGGCATCGAACACGCGATTCTGCACCTGCTCTATTCACGCTTCTTTGCGCGGGCGATGAACATCTGCGGGCATCTTCCCGAGAAAGCGCGCGAGCCGTTCAACGCACTGTTCACCCAAGGCATGGTGACCCATGCGATCTATAAGAACGCCGCGCGTACCGACGAACATGGCCGCGCGATCTATCACTACCCAGAAGAGGTCGAAGACCGCGACGGCGTGATGGTTGTGGCCGCTACCGGTGAAGAAGTGACTGTCATCCCCTCGGCCAAAATGTCGAAGTCGAAAAACAACGTGGTGGACCCGGTGAACATCATCGAAGCCTTCGGCGCGGACACCGCCCGCTGGTTTGTTCTGAGCGACTCACCCCCTGAACGGGACGTGGAATGGACCGCCGCTGGTGCGGAAGCGTCCGCCAAACATTTGGCACGCGTGCACGCCACTGCGGTGAAAATCAGCGAAATGGACGATGCGGTTGGCAATGATGACGAGCTGCTGCGCGCCATGCACAAGGCGATCCATGACGTGACGATGGGCGTTGAAAGCTTTGGCTTTAATGCGGCTATCGCTAAGCTCTATGCCTACCAGAATGCCATTTCGAAATCGAAGGCAGGCGGAAAGACACAGAAACGGGCCATGCTTACCATGGCGCAGCTGATGTCGCCCATGACGCCGCACCTGTCAGAAGAAATCTGGTCAATGCTCGGCGGTGAGGGACTTGTCGCACAGGCCCCTTGGCCAAAAGCGGACGAGGCGATGTTGGTGGACGATACCGTCACCATGCCGATCCAGATCAACGGTAAACGCCGCGCGGAAATCAGCGTGCCAGCAGATATGGCCAAGGACGAGGTTGAAAAACTCGCGCTTTCCCAAGATGCTGTTGTCAGGGCGCTTGATGGAAGCACCCCCAAGAAAGTCATTGTTGTTCCGGGGCGCATTGTGAATGTCGTGGTTTAATCGCCGTCTTTTCCTAACATCTATTCTGTCGCTGGCCACTCTATCGGCCTGCGGCTTTACCCCAGTCTATGGGCCGGGCGGATCAGCCGAGGGGCTACGTGGTTCGGTCACCGTCGCGGCACCGTCTGATGCAAACAGCTATGTATTGGTTCAGCGGCTCGAAGAACGCTTGGGGCGGAACCTGTCCGCGCCATACGAGCTAAACTACACGATCACCACAAGGTCCGAAGGCGTGGGTGTTACACCACGACAGGAAATCACGCGCACCCAGATACTCGGCGCAATCTCTTTCTCTGTGGTGTCCAATGCAACCGGCGAGGTTGTCGAGGAAGGCAGCGTGTCCAACTTCACCTCGTATTCGACAGAGGGGTCAACTGTATCGACCGCTTCGGTAGAGCGTGATGCGCAGCGCCGCTTGATGGTGATGCTGGCCGATATGATGGTCACGCGATTCATAGCCACCTATCAGGGTTGGGACGCATGAAGCTCGCACCGCGCGATGCCTCGAAATACTTCGTTAAGCCCGATCCATCACGCACCGGGGTTCTGATCTTCGGGCTGGACGCGATGCGCGTCGCGCTGAAACGACAAGAATTGATCGCCAACCTCATTGGCGCGCAGGGCGAGGAAGAAATGCGTCTAACGCGCATCCCGGCGGCGGATCTGCGCAAAGATCCCGCCATGCTCATCGACGCTGTAAAGGCGCAGGGGTTCTTTCCTGGCCCGCGCGTTGCCTTTGTCGAAGACGCGACCGAGATCACAGCCAAAGCCATCACCTCTGCGCTTGAAGATTGGCAAGACGGGGATGCGCAGGTCGTCGTCACGGCAGGTAATCTTAAACCACGCGGTGCGTTGCGAAAGCTCTTTGAAGGGCATCCAAACGCCTACGCTGTCGGTATCTACGATGATCCACCAACCCGAGATGAGATTGATGCTGACTTGAAACGTGCTGGCGTCAGCGAAGTCGGATCCGAGGCGATGAACGATCTGGTCGGCCTGTCGCGTATGCTTGACCCCGGCGATTTTCGTCAGACGGTCGAGAAGCTCGGGCTTTATAAGCTGTCTGACAATTCACCGGTCTCTCCAGACGATGTTTTGGCGGTCGCCCCAGCTTCGACCGAGGCAGAACTAGACGACCTATTACACACCGTCGCCGAAGGGCGAACCGGCGAAATAGGCCCTATTCTTGCGAAACTCCAAGCACAAGGCGTAGCGGCCGTGGGGTTGTGCATCGGGGCAACCCGCCATTTCCGCGCATTGCACGCTGCCAGCGCTGACCCCGGAGGTCCGGGTCAAGGCATCAATCGGCTGCGTCCTCCGGTACACTTCAAAAGCCGCGACCGGATGGTTCGCCAAGCCCAACAATGGGGCCTGAGGCGATTGGAGCAAGCATTAGAAGTCCTGATCGAGACCGACTTGACCCTACGATCTGCGCAAAAGGCACCCGTCATGGCGTTGATGGAACGCACGTTGATCCGGTTGGCGATGCTTGGGGGTAGACGATGACCTATACCGTGATCGGCCCAACCATCACCCGTACGTTTCGCGTTCTATGGATGCTCGAAGAACTTGGCCAATCCTATGACCATCTGGAATACGCGCCTCGCTCGGATGAATTGCGACAATACAATCCAGCGGGCAAAGTTCCGGTACTTCTAATCGACGACGCAACGCTGACCGACAGCACGGCCATCATGCAATATCTGGCGGATAAGCACGGGGACATGACCTTTCCCGCCGGAACCATCAAGCGCGCGAGACAGGATGGTTTTACGCAGTTCATTTTAGACGAGATTGATGCGATCCTTTGGACCGCCGCCCGCCACACATTCATCCTACCGGAAGAAAAACGGGTTCCTGAGGTGAAACAGAGTCTGAAATGGGAGTTCGCCCGATCCATCGATGAGCTTATGCGCCGAAAAGGTGATGCGCCGTTTCTGATGGGGGACCAAATGACCCTGCCGGATATTATCGCAACACATTGCGGAAGCTGGGCCATCGCTGCGGGTTTCCCGTTGGAGAACGCTGACTTCCGATCCTATTCAAAATCGCTGCGAAATCGCGCCGCCTACGCTCGTGCGGGTGCGGCCTGATCCAGCGCCCATTTTGCAGCAGCCCTACCAGCATGACGACCTGTCGCGAAACAGGTGGTCAAAAGATACCCCCCGGTCGGGGCCTCCCAATCCAACATCTCTCCGCAGGCAAAAATGCCCGGAAGTGACTTGATCATCAATCCGTCGTCCAGGTCCCTGAACGGTAACCCGCCGGCAGTAGAAATCGCTTCGTCTAATGGACGCGGACCGGAGTGGTGGACGGGAAGTGCTTTGACGAGCCGCGCAAGTTCGTTGGGCCCGGATGGAAGCGGGCGTCCAAATTCTTGAAGAAGCGCGACCTTTGCCGGATCAAGACGCAATGTTTTGCGAAGATGGTTTGCCAAGCTGGTCTTGCCGCGCGCCCGCGCCAAACGGTCGGCGACATCGCTTTCAGTGCGGTCGGGCACAATGTCGATCAGCAGCGCCGCACCCTCGCGCATCTCTTGACTGACAGCATAGATCGCAGAACCTTCAAGCCCGCGTTTGGAAATGACGAACTCTCCCCGAACCGTTGTTTTCCCGGCGCGAAGTTGAACTGCTTTGATTGGGGTGCCAAAATGGCGGGCCATATGGGTGCTCCAATCGACCAAGAACCCCATGTTGGCAGGCTGGAATGGTACCGTATGTTGTCCAAGTTCCGCCAGAATAGAGACCCATTTTCCGTCCGAACCCAGTCGCCCCCAACTCGCACCACCTAGCGCCAATACAACAACGTCGGCTGATATCCTCTGTTTGCCGTCGGGAGCCTGAAACACAGCGGTAAGCCCCTCCTGTCCGGCCCAGCGCCAATTGGTGCGTAAGACGACGCCAAGCTGCTCCAGCTCGGACAGCCACGCCCGCAACAAGGGTGACGCCTTCATTGTCTTTGGAAACACGCGCTTAGACGTTCCGGTAAAAACGGGCTGCCCCAAGGCTTCTGCCCACTCCGTCACCTCGTCTGGCCCGAAATCAGACACGATCTGCCGCAACCAATCCGGTCCCGTGATGCCTTTCAGAAACACGTCAATCGGTTCGGACTTGGTCAGATTCAGCCCCGACTTGCCCGCCATCAAGAATTTTCTGGCTGGCGACGGCTTTGCCTCGGCTATTGTCACCGACACGCCAGCTTTCGCCAGCTCGCCCGCCGCCATTAACCCGGCCGGGCCAGCACCAATGACAAGCGCTTGCGTCACGCGAGACCTTGGCCAGTTGCCTTCATCTCGACCACACGATGCGGATACGGGATTTCGATCCCGTTGGATTTGAGCGTTTTCCAGATTTGCATCATTACACGCGGCGTGAATTTGTTGCGCCCGTCGTCGATGCCGTTCACCCAGAATTCCAGCGCAAAATCGACGCCACTATCCCCGAAACTACGCAGTTCGCAATCAGGCATGTGCTCTTCGCTGTCGGTCAGGATGAAATCCAGCTCGGTCGCGGCTTTTTCGATGATCTGTGGGATGTTCTCGATGTCGGAATCATAGCTAACCGAGAACAGCGCTTCATATCTGTTGGCACTCCCCCCGTCAGAATAGTTCACCACGCGGGTCGTGATAAAATGCTCGTTGGGCACCACGACCCAACGGCCGTCAAAAGTCTCTAATATGGCGGCACGGGCCATCATTTTTACAATTGTCCCAGCCTCGCCGCCGTCAAGTTCGACATAATCACCGACTGTGGCCTGACCTTCGATCAAAAGGATAATGCCCGAGATATAGTTCGATGCGATCTGCTGTAGGCCGAACCCAAGTCCGACGCCAATCGCCCCGCCCAAAACAGCCAGAGACGTCAGGCTTATGCCCATCACGTTCATCAGGACCAAGAAGGCTGCGCCAAAAATTGCGACCTCTGCGGCTTTGACCGCGAGCTCTCGCGTGGCCGGCCGCATCTCTTCCTGCTTTTTGATGGCTTGGGCTGTTTGGTCATTTGACCAGCGACCAAGCCAGAAAATAATGCCACCAGCGACAGCAAACTGCACCGCAAACAACAGCGAGAAACTCATATTCCCAAGTGGTACGACCGCTGTGTCGAGCTTGGTTCCTACAATCTCCAACAAGCCAACGGTGTAAAGCGCGGCCATGGGGATCAAGATGTATTTGCCAAGCAGCTTGAGGAATGGATCCTTGATGATCTGTTGCACAAAGGCGCGTACAGCCAAGAACAGGAAGAAGCGCTTTCCGAAAGCGATCACCGCGCCTGAGCCGAATACAGACCGCGTGACCTGTTCACCAAGCCCGGTAAAGGCCCAAGCAAGCAAAGGCAGCGTCAGGGGCAGAAATATCAACGCAAACAGCCTTACCCGCGAAAGAACAGAAGCCTGTTCAGTTGTGGGCGTTAGAAGGCGCGTGAACAGGGGCTCTAACTTTCGATCGACAACCCGCGCAGCTAGGTAGGCGACGACAAGCAACGCGAACTGGGACCATGCAGCGGGTGAAAGCAGCCATCCTTCGGCGATTTCCCACGCCTGATTGAAGTACCCAATTGCCTGATCAAGAATTTCCGGTCGTTGCTCCACCTTCGTCCCCTTGTCGTGACACGATAATCTGCAAAACTGTCCGGTATGGATAGCGGTTTGGCGCCAAAGGGCAAGGATTCTGTGCCGGTCTGCGGGCTATGCGGCCGCCGGATACACTTGGGTGCGCCGCGAAGCAAACATCATCTAAAGCGCTTCGGCTTTAATCTGAGACAGAGAAATCCGAAATGCTGCATGACACTTCAATATGGTGGGCGCTTCATCAAATGGGTCGCGACACGGCCGTGAGCCTGTTGTGTCGCAATCAGAGCGAACGTCGCTGCATCAGTCGATTGTCAGGAATTATGGTTGACTAGAGCCTGATATTGGGATCATTCGCTTCATCTCTGCAACGTGGTCCGCGCTTTGTACGCGGGCGTGTTCCGACAGTTCCATGACTGTTTCAAGCAGCCCGTCCGGGGCCGTAATTCGATCGATAAGACCCCAAGATAACGCTTCATCCGACGCCACCTTTTGACCTGCCATCAAAACAAGCTTTGTCCGCGCTGGGCCGATAAGGTCCACCATTCTACGTGGATCGGATGGTTGAGGTAGAAACCCCAGCCTCATCACCGGATAGAAGAACTTCGCATCAGGGACTGCTACGCGGATATCACAAGCAAGCACCATGCCAAAAGCCCCGCCTGCGAGTGTACCGTTTAGCGCCGCGATGGTCAGGCAGGGAGCGGCTGAGATTGCGTTGGACAATCTTTCCCACACACCGTCGATGGCCAGCCCAGCTCTTGCTTCGTCCAGATCTGCGCCGGCCGAAAACACCGAGCCCGCGCCCGTTAGTACCAAAACGCGCGCCTCGCCCGCAGCGTCGAGCGCGATCTGAGCCAACTCCTCAAGCATCGCCTTCGTCAGTGAGTTTGCCTTTTCGGGCCGGTTTAGGGTCACAACCCAGACGCCGTTGTTCTTCTGAAGCGTGATCATCCACGCACCTTGGCACGGTCGCGAATAGCTTCGTCGCGCAGTGAAATCTCTTCTCCCAGATAGGCATCTGCATCGTCGCTGCACATCCATAAAAGCGCGCGTGCGGCCCACTCTGGGGGGATATGATCGGCCCATTCAAGCTGCGCCACTGCGTTGATGCCGGACACCTTGATCTCGCGCTGCATTTGGGTGGCAACCGTTCCGGGTGACAATCCGATGGCACGTATACCTTGGCCCGCCCCTTCACGATGCAGCGCTTTGGTCATCATATGGACCCCCGCCTTCGAGACACAGTAATGCGCCCAACCTTCAAGCGCGTTATGTGCCGCACCCGAGCTGATGGTCAGAACCGAGCCGCCACCTTGGGCCGCCATGATGGGCATAACGGCGCGGATCCCGTAGTAGACACCTTTCAGATTAACATCGATAACATGACCCCATTCTGCTGGATTAGAGTCTATCAGTGGACCAATTGGTTCGATGACACCCGCGTTGTTGATTAACACATCTACGGTGCCAAACCTCGCCACAGCTGCATCAACCGCAGCCTTCACCTGATCCCAGCTTGATACATCACATGGCACGGCGAGTGCGCGTTCACCTATGGCATCGGCGATCGCTTGTATTTGCGATGTCCCGCGCGCTGTCAGGACCACATTTGCGCCTGCCTGCGCGAAGATGTGTGCGGCGGCTTCTCCGATTCCACGGCTTGCGCCCGTGATCAGAACTGTCTTTCCAGTCATATCAATCATGTTTGGTCCTCCTATCCCTCAGTGCTAGCGCAGCGCGGGCGCATAGACCAGAGTAGCATCTTGCGACCGGGCCAGTTGATCGTTACGTCAGAAGCAACCGTGAAAGGGATCATAATGACAGATACGCTTGACCAGTTGACGCAGCACCTTCTGCATGCCGCACGAAAAGCCGGGGCCGATCAAGCCGATGCGCTTGCCGTCGACGGAACGTCGGTGTCGATTGATGTGTTGAACGGCAGGTTGGAGCATGCCGAGCGATCGGAAGGCGTGGACATTGGCTTGCGCGTGCTGGTCGGGCAGAGACAAGCTTGTGTATCAGCATCTGACACATCGTCTCATACTATTGAAACGATGGCTGAACGCGCGGTTGCGATGGCAAAAGAGGCTCCCGAAGACCCACATATAGCGCTTGCCACGTCAGATATGCTTGCCAGTGACTGGAATCAGGACGCACTGGAGCTTGCGGATCCCGCCCCCGAACCCGACCCAGCTGATCTAGAACGTGATGCAGCCGAAGCTGAGGCCGCCGCGCTTGCCGTCAAGGGTGTGACGCAGGTGTCCAGCAGTTCTGCCGGCTATGGGCGTCACCAGTTTCACCTGGCCACCAGCAACGGGTTTTCCGGCGGGTATGGCCGTACACACCGCGCCACGTCCATTGCTGCGATTTCGGGCGAAGGGGTGACGATGGAGCGTGACTATGCTGGTGAGATGCGCACCTTTCAGGCCGATCTGCCAGATGCGGCCGAGATTGGCACAAAAGCGGGCGAACGCACGGTGGCCCGCGCCGGTGCGCGTAAGCCGCCAACGGGCGCGTTTCCGGTGTTGTATGATGAACGGATTTCGTCCTCTTTGATCGGGCATTTGTTGAGCGCCGCAAACGGTGCGTCAATTGCGCGTGGATCGTCGTGGCTACGTGATTTGTTGGGCGAGGTGGTTCTGCCCAAGGGCATCGACTTGATTGAAAACCCTCATCGCCCCCGCATCTCAGGCTCGCGCCCGTTCGATGGTGAAGGGCTTGCGACCAGCGTCAGAAAAATTGTCGATGATGGTGTGTTGACGGGCTGGACGCTTGATCTTGCGACGGCCAACAAGCTTGGCATGCAAAGTACCGCAAGCGCCGCGAGGGGCACGACCGCTCCGCCGTCTCCTTCGATCTCGAATGTGGCTCTAACTCAGGGCGATCTGACCAGAGATGACCTGATTTCACAGATGGGGACAGGTCTGATTGTCACGTCCATGATTGGCTCGACCATCAACCCAACAACTGGTGATTATTCGCGCGGAGCCTCTGGTTTCTGGGTTCAGAACGGAGAGATCGCGTATCCCGTGAACGAATGCACAATCGCTGGCAATCTTCGCGAGATGCTAACCCGCTTGATCCCTGCCAACGACGCCGAAACTCATCTGAGTCGCATGGTGCCCAGCTTGCTGGTCGAAGGGATGACCATTGCAGGTGATTGATGACCTGACACTGCTGACGGACGCAGCACGAGACGCGGGCAAAATTGCGGCGCGCTATTTCCACGGCTCAGCTGATCAGTGGGATAAGCCGGACAATCAAGGCCCTGTGACCGAGGCAGATCTAGCGGTTGATAAGATGCTGCGTGAAGAGCTCACTGCTGCCCGGCCATCATATGGTTGGCTGTCGGAAGAAACAGAGGACACGGCCGAACGGTTGGACCAAGAGGATTTGTTCATCATAGACCCTATCGATGGTACACGCTCGTTCATCCAGGGGTCGACCACTTGGGCGCATTCGCTTGCGGTGGTGAGAGCAGGCCAAGTGCAGGCCGCAGTGGTGTACCTGCCATTGCGAGACAAGCTTTACACCGCTGCGCGTGGGCAGGGGGCATGGCTGAACGGACAGCCGCTGTCCGTCAGTAACCGCCAGGCTTTAGCCGACGCCACGGTACTTGCCGCAAAGCCAAATTTTGACCCGTCTCATTGGATCGATGGCGCAGTGCCCCCGGTAAAGCGGCAGTTCCGGTCTTCATTGGCCTACCGGTTATCGTTGGTGGGTGAAGGGCGCTTTGACGCGATGCTGACCTTGCGCCCAACTTGGGAATGGGACGTCGCTGCAGGCAGCCTGATTGTCGAGGAAGCTGGCGGGCGGGTCAGCGACCTGTCAGGGCAATCGCCTCGGTTCAACAACGCGGTTCCACAGCTCTCCGGAATGGTGGCCGCTGGTAGGAGTGTCCACGACGCGTTGGCGGAACAGCTCGATGCGCGCTGTTAGGGTAACAGTCTAACGAAAATAGGGCATTGCCAAGAATGGCTTTATCGCTAACATGCGACAAACCCGAGTTGTTCAAGGATGGTTCTGTGACCGATACTGCGCCCCCCCGAAATCGCCGCCCCCTTACACTTCGCGATGTTTCAGAGGCGTCCGGCGTAAGTGAAATGACGGTCAGCCGCGTATTGCGAAATCGTGGGGATGTTAGCCAGTCGACGCGGGAACGTGTGCTTGAAGCCGCCAAAGAGCTTGGTTATGTGCCCAACAAAATCGCCGGTGCGCTTGCCTCACAACGCGTAAATCTAGTCGCTGTGATTATCCCATCACTAAGCAATATGGTGTTTCCAGAGGTCATGACCGGCATCAACGAGGTTCTGGAGGAGACACCGCTGCAACCTGTTGTGGGGGTGACCAATTACAGCCCGGAACGCGAGGAAAAGGTACTGTATGAAATGCTCTCATGGCGCCCGTCGGGCGTGATTATTGCAGGGCTAGAGCACTCTGATGCCGCCAAGGCGATGTTGAAATCCGCAGGCATTCCCGTGGTCGAGATCATGGACACTGATGGGTTGGCGATCGACGCTTGTGTCGGTATCTCTCACCGGCGCGCAGGCCGTAAAATGGCGAAAGCGATCCTTAAGGCAGGGTATAGCAATATCGGGTTCCTCGGCACCAAAATGCCATTGGATCACCGCGCCCGAAAACGGTTCGAGGGTTTTACCGAAGCGCTCGCCAAGAACGGTGTCGAAATTGCGGACCGCGAGTTCTATGAGGGCGGATCGGCTCTGGCCAAGGGTCGCGAGATGACTGAGGTCATGTTAAAGCGCACCCCAGAACTCGACTTTCTCTATTACTCCAACGATATGATCGGAGCCGGCGGGCTACTTTATTGCCTCGACCAAGGCATCGATGTACCCGGGCAAATCGGGCTTGCAGGTTTCAATGGCGTCGAACTTTTGGACGGTTTACCGCGCCAGCTTGCGACAATGGACGCCTGCCGCGCCGAGATTGGCCGCGCTGCCGCCCGCATCATCGCAGAGCGCAGCGCCGAGAACGCCGAAGCCGGCGGAGGCGAACGCATCGAACTTGCCCCCAAGATTGCAGCAGGAGACACGCTTAAACGGCGCTAGACCCTGCTGGACAAGTCCCTAACCGCCCATTATTCCCAAAATATTGGCCCCGTGGCTCAACTGGATAGAGCAGCCCCCTCCTAAGGGGCAGGTTGCAGGTTCGAATCCTGCCGGGGTCGCCAAAACTGCCTGAAAAACATGGCTTATTTGCAATGCGTTCCCAGAAGCGTGCGGAAACGCCGTTTCGTTTTCAGCCGAATTCTCCGAAAATGACCGAAGTCACGTAGAAAACCTGTACAAAATTCGCACGTTCGTGCAACTTTTGGGGCGGTCTTATGAGCTGGTGCGTGGCAAACACATGCGCGGAACGAAAGTTCGGAAGCGCAACGCGCAAGCAGATGATCATGTTTCTGACTGACAAGGCGAGCGACGATGGCTCTGGCATCTGGTGTTCCAAGGGAACGATTCAGCGGAATACCGAACCGGGGAGGCCACTGTTAAGCGAACCGTGCGCGAGTTCCTGAAGGAAGGTATACCGGTCGAGACCGGAGTGCGTGGGTGGGAGAATGGATTCACGGTCGTTTATCGGATCGATCTGGCGCGCGTCGAGGTGCTTGAACTCACCGTCGAGACTGGACCCGGAACGGGGCACACCACGGCCCCCAAACATCCCACAACCATCCATAAACCCTATACGCGCGAAGGAGCCGAGGAGGTTGATGAAGGAGCGGAGAAGGTGTTGGCGGGCCTGAAAGCCTAAGCGACCGAGAGTGCAGGCTTCACCCGCTCCAAGGCCCGTTTCTCGGACAACTGGTTCAAGTCTGGCGATGGCGTGCCTACGCCAAAAGCTGAGAAGAGACGAAGGCGAAGGAGTCCGAGGTGCTGGCAGGCTTGGAAACTGGGTCACCGACAAGCATCCGCTATGCCGCCACATCACGCTCGGCCAGATCGATGCGCTCGCAGCTGCTGAGCTGGTGATAGAGGCGCAAATCTAAGCGGGCAGGCTTCAGATCATGAGCACCACCTGACCGGCCGAAGGGTAAACAGCAAGGCGACCCATGTCATGCTCTGGCGCTGCTGACATGTGACCTTGCGAGGGGCGGCGAGCCTCGCCTTCGAGTCCCGCCGGCGCGGGCGAAGGCCAGCCAAAGAGCCGCTGACTGAACCATGCCATGAAGGTCGGGTGCACCGACCTCGACACGCTGACCGTCGCGCGCCGCGTCTTGGTGATCGAACGCCTGCCACCACCAGTGGACCTACCGTACGGGCGTCATCAGTTTTGCGGACAGTGACAATCTCTTCCGGTTTGCGTCGCTTGGCTGGATGTTCGCAGAGAAAGCTCGAGCCACCCAAACATTGGTTAACGTGGCTGCACCATTTCAACTCATATTGTGTTACGACTTAACTTGCTGCAATCTATAACTTACTCAATTGCCGAACGGGAGTGCGCGTGTCTCTGTTTCTTATTGTCTTACTCCCTTTCTTGGGTTCATTGCTCCCCGGCCTCATGAATTCTGCCGGGCGGCAGGCCTGTGCCAGCGTGACCTTTCTCGTTTCGTTAACGGCGTTTATTGGCTTGCTTACAAATTTGCCGGTGATCCTAGCGGGTGAGGTCGTATTGGTTCGGGTTGACTGGCTGCCGATGCTAGGACTGAATTTCTCGTTGATGTTAGATGGGCTGGGTTTCTTCTTCGCCAGTCTCATTTTGGGCATTGGCCTGTTGATCATTGCCTATGCTCGGTTTTATCTGTCGCGTGACGACAACATGGGCGAGTTTTTTACGTATCTGTTGCTGTTCCAGGGTGCGATGGTTGGCATTGTTTTGTCGGACAACATCCTGCTTTTGCTGATCTTCTGGGAACTGACATCGCTGTCCTCCTTCCTGCTTATCGGCTTTTGGAAGCATCTTCCCGAAGGGCGTCAGGGTGCGCGAATGGCGCTTACGGTGACGGGAATGGGTGGCTTGGCGATGGTCGGTGGCATGTTGTTGCTGGGTCAAATCGTCGGCAGCTATGATCTAAGTGTCATCCTTGAAAACCGAGATCTGATACAGGCATCGCCCCTGTATCTTCCGGCACTGCTGTTGATCTTGTTGGGCTGCTTCACAAAGTCTGCTCAGTTTCCGTTCCATTTCTGGTTGCCACATGCGATGGCCGCGCCAACGCCAGTTTCGGCCTACCTACACTCTGCGACGATGGTGAAGGCCGGTATATTCCTGATGGCGCGTATGTGGCCCGTACTTTCGGGGACGACTGAGTGGTTTGTCATTGTTACGTCTGCAGGGTTGGTCACGATGGTGTTGGGCGCGGTGATCGCCCTGTTCAAGAACGACCTTAAAGCATTACTAGCGTTTTCAACCGTAAGCCATTTGGGTTTGATCACCATGTTGCTTGGGACCAGCACCGCTTTTGGTGTACTGGCGGCGGTCTTCCATATCATGAACCATGCCACGTTTAAGGCCGCCCTGTTCATGTCGGCGGGCATAATCGACCACGAGGCGCATACCCGAGATATCCGCAGATTAGGCGGCCTTCGAAAGCTAATGCCTATCACGTTCGTGATCGCCTCGCTCGCGGCGCTGTCGATGGCTGGCATACCGTTTCTTAACGGCTTTCTGTCGAAAGAGATGATGCTAGAGCAAGCGCTGCACACGAAATTGTTTGGATCGTACTGGCTGGTGCCGACATTGGCAGTTGTAGGTTCGCTGTTTTCAGCCGCTTATTGCTTCCGGCTGATCAGTCATACCTTCTTAGGCCCTGTACGCGATGACTACCCTTCCCAACCGCACGATCCGGGCGCAGGAATGTGGCTTCCGCCCGCCATTCTGGTTGTACCAGTTGTTGCAATTGGGATCGCGCCTTTCATAGCCGAACCCTTTGTATTGATTATCACCGAAGCCGTTTTGGGCAACGCCGCGAGCGTGCCGAAAATACATCTGAAAATCTGGCACGGCTTCGTCCCGCCACTGTACATGTCAATCGTGGCCGTGGTTGGAGGCCTGATTTTGCTAGCGTTCTACAAACCTGCACTAAGGATCTGGGACGCCTTACCGCGACCCGAGGCCAAGACAATTTTCGATGCAGTAATAGCTGCGGCAGTAAGTCTGGCTCAGCGTCCGATCCAATCCCTGCACAATGGGGCGTTCACAAGGTATGGCGCAATTATGGTTGCGACTGTGATCATCGCGGGGCTGCATGCGTGGACAACTGGGGTCGTTGGTGAACCAACTCGCGCCATCCAACCAGTCAGCATAATTATGGTCGCAGGATGGGCGATGCTGGTCGCGGCAACTGGCGGTCTGGCCTTTATGCACCGTAACCGATTGTTTTCGCTGATTCTGATTGGGATCGTAGGATTGATGGTATCGGTCGGATTTATATATTTCAGTGCGCCCGATCTGGCCATGACACAGATCACCGTCGAGGTGGTGACCATCATCCTGCTGCTGCTTGCACTAAACTTCTTGCCCAATCAGACACCGATTGAAAGCAGTGTGTTGCGGCGGTCTCGTGATACCGCCATCGCCTTGGCAGGTGGCGTGGTTGCGACGCTATTGTCCCTCCATTATTTGCTGCGCGAAAGCGTGACCGCGCCAATATCTGAGTTCCATTTGGCGAATTCGTATAAAGGCGGCGGGGGCACCAATGTGGTTAACGTTATCCTTGTCGATTTCCGTGGTTTTGACACCTTTGGAGAGATCATCGTGCTGGGCATCGCGGCCCTTCTGATCTTTGCGCTGACCGAAACACTGCTGTCCGGCCCCGTTCGCGCGCGCTTGCTTAATCGCTTGCCTGACAAACCATTGGCGGGGGACATGCACCCGATGATGATGGTGGTGTTAACACGCGTAATGATGCCAGTGGTGCTAATGGTCGGGTTCTACATTTTCCTGCGCGGACATAATGAACCGGGTGGCGGCTTTATCGCTGGCCTGATCGTCTCGGTTGCCGTGGTCATGCAGTATATGGCAAGTGGGTTTAGCTGGACCACAGCCCGATTGCGCTATCCCTATCATGGGATCATCGGGGCGGGTATTCTGGTTGCGGGATTGACCGGAATGGGCTCTTGGTTCGTTGATAAGCCATTCCTAACCTCGGACTTCACGTATGTCCGCATCCCACCTTTCGACAAGTTTGAATTGGCCACCGCTGCAGCATTTGATCTTGGTGTATTCCTTGCCGTTGTTGGCGCGGTGATGCTGTCATTGGAAAGCTTCTCACGCCTTGCGCGGCGGGCAGATATGAATATCAGTGATCACGCGATTGATATCGACCCCTCGCGAGATGATCCGGACGATACAACACTGTCCCAAGCGAAAGAGGAGGTCTGATATGGAGATACTTGTTGCTTCTGCCATCGGGATCTTGACTTCAGCTGGCATATACTTGGTTTTGCGCCTTCGAACGTTTCCGGTCATCATGGGGATGTCGCTGCTTACTTACGCGGTGAACGTTTTCCTATTCGCCTCGGGACGACTGACTGTTGGGGCGCCTCCCATTCTAACCAAGGGAGTCGAAACCTATACCGATCCGCTACCGCAGGCTCTTGTACTGACCGCGATCGTGATCTCTTTTGGGATGACGGCGGTGATTGTGATGATCTCGCTTGGGGCTTATTTGGGGTCAGACGACGACCACGTAGATGACCAAGTAGACGAGAATATTACCGCGTCGGAGGACGTCGATTGACCCACTGGATCATTCTTCCCATCGTTTTGCCCGCCATTCTTGCACCTTTCATCGTATTGGCGGCGCGTTATCATATCGGCATCCAACGAGTTTTCTCGATAGTTGGAATCGTTGCACAAATTATAGTGTCTGCCGCGCTCGCCTGGCAGGCTTCTGATGGCACCGTTCTGCTCTATCAGCTAAGCGACTGGGCCGCGCCCTTTGGAATTGTTTTGGTCGCCGACCGACTGTCCACATTGATGATTTTGTTGACGTCTGTACTCGCCCTTTTTGTTCTGCTGTTCTCGATTGGATCAAAATGGGACGAGAAGGGAAACCATTTCCACGCACTATTTCAGTTTCAACTGATGGGCATAATGGGGGCGTTTCTCACCGGAGACCTCTTTAACCTCTTTGTCTTCTTCGAGGTTCTTCTGATCGCATCCTACGGGTTGATGATTCACGCGGGCGGCAATGCGCGGCTGCGGGCTGGCGTGCAGTATGTGTTGTTTAACCTGTTGGGGTCGACGCTGTTTCTGTTCGCCCTCGGATCCATCTATGCCGAGACTGGTACGTTGAACATGGCTGATCTGGCCCAACGGGTGAGAATGATCAATCCCGATGCAACGGTAGGCATTCGGGTGGCGGCGGTACTGCTTCTTTTGGTTTTTGCGATCAAGGCAGCGCTTGTTCCATTACATTTTTGGCTGCCGTCAAGCTATGCTGAAGCGCCAGCACCTGTGGCCGCCCTTTTCGCCATCATGACCAAGGTCGGTGCCTACGCGATTATACGTGTCTACACGATGATCTTTTCGCCTGATCTGGAGGTGACTGCGGGCCTCTACGGGTTATGGCTATTGCCGGCAGCCCTTGTCTCGCTTGCAATCGGGATGGTCGGTGTACTCGCTGCCAAAAAACTGGACCGATTGGTGACCTTTGCGGTAATCGGCTCGATGGGTATGATCATGGTCGCAATTTCTTTGTTTACCGAAGCAAGTATTGCGGCTGCACTTTACTATATCGTTCATTCGACATTGGCTGGCGCCGCGCTGTTCTTGGTCGTCGATCTGGTGCGCGTGGGCCGCGAGAACCTGGCATTGTCGGCACAGCCGCGCGTTTCTGGTGCCGCACTTACCGCCGCACTTTTCTTTACCGGAGCCATTGCCATGACCGGCCTACCGCCCCTGTCGGGTTTTGTGGGCAAGTTAATGATCCTTGAAGCATCATTCGATTCACCATCAATGACTTGGATATGGGCCATAATTCTTAGCGCCAGCTTGATCAGCGTCGTTGGCTTTGCGAGAGCGGGCAGCACGGTTTTTTGGAAATCCGAGAGCTTGGCTCACCCAGACGACGCAGAGTTGCCCGAGCGACCTGCGAGCTTGTCTTATGTGGCGACAGGCGGACTGATTGCCCTATTGGCGGCGTATACTATTTTCGCCGGGCCCATCTATTCCTACATGGCCGCAACATCACAGCAGCTATTTTCACCACAACCTCATGCATCAATGGTCCTAGAAACACCGGGTAAACTTAGCAAACCGAAGGAGGGGCACTGACATGCAAAAAACATTTCGTTGGCTGTTTCCACATCCACTTCTGACGTTGTTGTTGGCCGTGATTTGGGTCCTACTACAAAATCAAGTTTCGGCGGGGATGGTCGTGTTCGGCCTAATCTTGGGCATTATCATCCCTCGCGTGACGGCTGTTTGGTGGCCCGATCGCCCTTATGACATCCGGTTCGGGCGCATGGTTAGCTACGTCATCATCGTTATGTGGGATATTCTTGTGGCGAATGTTCAGGTCGCGTGGATCGTCCTGACACGCCCGAACTCAAAACTGCGACCAGCATGGGTCGTCGTCCCGCTTGATTTGCGCCAACCCGAAGCCATCTCAATTCTTGCCGGAACTATCACACTGACGCCTGGCACAGTGTCCGCCGACCTTTCCAGCGAAGGTCACAGCCTATTGGTTCATGCGTTAGACACGGATGATCCGGATGCGGTGCGCGATCAGATCAAAGAGCGCTACGAAAGACGGTTGAAGGAGATTTTCGTATGAGCACCGCATTGGATCTCATGAACTTTTCAATTGCCGTTGCCTTCGGCGCCATAGGTCTGGCGCAAGCGATGGCGATGGTAAGACTGATCGTCGGTCCGGGCACAGGCGACAGGATTCTTGCGCTTGATACAATGGTGGTCAATGCGATTGGGCTTATCGTCCTGGTTGGAATTTCGCAGAACACTGGGGTCTATTTCGAGGCTTCGATGATAATCGCGATGCTCGGGTTTGTGTCGACGGTCGCCTATGCACGGTTTGTGTTGCGGGGGGATATCATCGAATGACCTTGGAAACAGTATCCATTCTGGCCATTGCCTTCTGCCTACTCGTCGGTGCGATCTTTTCGATCGTAGGGTCAATCGGCTTGCTGAAATTCAACGACTCCATGACCCGAATGCATGCACCCACCAAGGTGGGTACTGTCGGGGTTGGGGCGATCTTGTTGGCTTCAATGATCCATTCATATGTTTTTGGCGAAGGTTCAATGCATGAAGTGCTGATCATGGCCTTCCTGTTTGTCACCGCACCAATTTCGGCCAACTTCATCGGCAAGGTGAATATTCATCGTAGAACCTGCGATACCCCGCCGCCGCCCAAGAAAGACAAAACGTGGGCCACGCTAGATGTGCCTGACGGTGATGCTACTGTCGAGTGACATAAGTTTGTTACCGAATGCCTGATCTGATCGCTTACTTTTCGTCTCAGGTGGTATAGGCGATATGGTCAGGGTGTTCTGCGGGGAAGTCCACGATCTTGAGCCAGAGAGCACCTATGAAACAGGATATCTGGGCACAGGTTTCTTGTTGTGGAAGCGGCCTTGAAAGGTTGAAGCGCTCTGGTGTCCTTTTGACGATCAAGCAATTCGCCTAATCCAGTCCAAGCCATTTCAATCCGCTGGCCGCAAAGGTCGGCATCAAGCCCAATTGCGATTCTACATAACGCGGCTTGAAACACCGCATCTGCGCAAAAACTGCACGTTTTTTGAGGTTTTTCTGCATCCTGAATGGCCAGTGTGACGCCATTCGAGAAGGAGAAATGAATGCCGAAAGAACTTATTTTGCGTGGTGTACCGCATTCGATTGCCCGCGACGGGTGGTGGTTGGCCAGCGAACCACATGGGGCGGGTGGCAATCCACCTTCGATACCAAGCTCATGGGTCGGCGAAGCCATGGGTTGGCGCATGCCGGGCGCGGCCGGCCTGATGATTCTAATTGGTTTGGGGGATGTCTTGTTCTGGGGTTATCCGCCGGGGGTCTCGCTGGTCATCTTCGTCTGGGCCGTGTTTGGCGTCGCGGTGGCCGCACGATCTGCTAAGGAAGGGGTCTATGCTCCCATGGCCCTACTCTTCGTTTTGAGCTTGCCGATGTTCGAATATGTTCAGCCTCTCTCGCTCGGCTTTCTCGCGGTGGGGCTTCTGATAGCGGTGGCCTGGTTGGGAGTTCCGCGGGGCGCAGATTTGTACTGGCTGGGGGCTGCAAGTATACGTCTACTCCAGTCTTTACCGTTTTCGGGCATCAAGAGTCTTACCGACAGTGCGCGTGGCCTGCGCGAGCGCGCGGCGTCGGGTCGATTGATTCCGTGGCTGTCGACCGCTAGCGTTTTGAGTAACTGGGCTTTCCCCGTTGGGGGAGGCATGGTGCTTGCCGCCCTTCTAGTTGGGGCAAACCCAGTTTTGGAACGCGCGCTGCTGCAAGTGTTTCAGTTCGATATAGAGTTGCTTTCTGTCTTACGGCGGATCGTATTCTGGTTAGGTCTGGGATTGCTGGTATGGCCGTTTCTGATCGCCTCAACTCCTACGGTGCGAACGCGCGTGCCGCTCCCGAAACGTATACCAACCTTGGGCTTGAATGCTGGATCCGTTCTGCGAGCCATGATTCTGTTTAACTTGTTCTTGGCGGTGCAAAGCGTGGTAGATGTCTCGATCTTATTAGGCGGCGCCAACCTGCCCGATGGTATGAGCTACGCAACCTATGCCCACCGCGGAGCCTACCCGTTACTGGTGACCGCGATGCTAGCAGGGGCATTTGCCGTGGCCGCCCAGCCGTTTCTGGGCCAACACCGCGCATTGAAACCACTTTTGCTACTATGGTTGTTACAAAACGTGCTACTAACCGTCTCTGCCTTGCTTCGCTTGGACTTATATGTGGATGCTTTCGGCCTGACCTATCTGCGTCTTCATGCTCTTATTTGGCTGGGTTTGGTGGCTCTGGGCTTGATGATGCAGGGCTGGCAGGTACTGAGGGGGCATTCGTCGATGTGGTTGCTTCTGCGCGCGACGATATTGGGGTTGGGGACGTTGTATGCCTGCGCCTTCATAAACTTCACCGCATTGATAGCAGGGGATGTTCTGGATCGTGCTGTAGATCCTGCGAAGTCAATTGGACCGGATTGGGGCTATCTGTGCGACCTCGGGCCGACAGCATCGAAGGTCATTGCGCAGCGCAAGAACGAGTATCTCATGCAGATGGCGCCTTCCCGATATCACGCGTGCTTGAATCCCAAGACCACCGTTCGGAACTGGCGTGAATGGGACTTTCGTACCGGACGCATCAACGGCTATCTTGCGAAGGAATTGGATTCGAGGACGCTGGGCTATGAAAATTCTGTTGGTGGATGATGATCCCCGTCTACGTGATCTAGTTAGCCTGTCTCTGGAACGTGCGGGTTATCAGGTGGTGGTTGCGAACAACGGACAGACGGCTTTGACCCATGCTGCACGTGAGGCCCCGGATTTAATTGTTCTGGATATAGGGCTTCCCGAGCTGGATGGATTCGATGTTTGCCGACGAATTCGAGCCCGGTCCGAAGTTCCAATCCTGTTCTTAACTGCGCGCGATGATGAAATCGACCGTGTTCTGGGGTTGGAACTGGGCGCCGACGACTATGTCACCAAACCCTTCAGTCCTCGTGAATTAGTGGCGCGTGTTCGCGCTATTTTAAAACGCACCAAGACATCAAGCCCGGCCACTGTTGCAACCCACGGCGGAATTCGCCTGGATGCCAGCACACATCGCTGTCGCTTTGATGAACGGGATGTGCCGCTAACTGCAACGGAGTTCACTTTGCTGGCCATTCTCCTCGAACGTCCAAGCCAAGTTCACAGCCGGGTACAGTTGATCCATGGTGTGTGGGGGGCGCATTCGCAGGTTTCAATTCGGACAGTGGACAGTCACCTACGCAACTTGAAGGTCAAGCTGGCCCAAGCCGGTTGTGCCGATGCGATTGAAACGGTCCATGGGGTGGGTGTCCGCATGCAGGGCGTCCATGCATGACTCGTAAATGGCGACCCAGCTTGGGCATGGTGCTGGGCGGCGCTCTGTGCGGCACGCTGATACTCTCGCTAGGAGGGCTTATCGTGTTTCGTTACTTAGGGCCCGAGATCGGGTTTCGAAACGCTGCGATCCTGATAGGTGTCTTAATCACCGGCGCGACAACCGCCTTGGGTTGGTTGTTGGTTCGGCTGTTGCTGCGCCCGATCACAGCGCTGGAACAGTTCGCGACGCAGGTCCGTTCGAACCCGGCCCAACCACAATCACCGCCCGGCCATTTCGGCACGCGCGAACTGCGTGCCACCGCGATAAGTGTAATCGATATGGCCGAGACGCTACGCAATCGCGAATCGACCATCCGCGCTTTTACTGATCACGTGACTCATGAATTGAAAACGCCAGTAGCGGCACTTAAGGCTGCGACCGAATTGTTGCAAGACGACAGTGGCTTGGCCCGAGAGAGCCGGCTTCTTGTGGGCCAGATTGCTGGGGCGGGCGCACAGATGGAGCAACAACTTGATGCAATGCAGCATGCAGCGCGGGCGCGCGAAACGCGCCATGACGGCGTCTGTACCCTGAACGATATGTCCGAGAACCTACGTCTTGCGTTCCCGTCCCTTGAGCTAGAAATCGACGACGGGGATATAGCCATCCCACTTGCACCGCGCGGCATGGATGTCGTTCTACGACAGTTGTTGAGCAATGCGAAATGCCATGGGGGCAAGAAGGTGCACATGTCAGTCAAGGCGGAGGGCACAAGAGTCATCATTACCGTGCATGACAATGGGGTCGGAATTTCGGTGGGTAATGCATCTCGGATCTTTGACCCCTTCTTTACGACGAACCGTGATAACGGAGGGACTGGCATGGGTTTATCTATTGTGCGCAACACGCTGCGCGCGAACGGCGCGGATATATTCCTTGCACCCGGAGACAAAGGCGCAACCTTTTCCATTTGCTTCGGGGTAAGCTAGCCGAGCAAGCGCCCCCGGTTTCGCGGATGTACAACGAGACGGTCAAAGCTCGGGGGTGGCCGATCTTGTCACCATTCCTTTGAGCGGGCCAAACTCGCAAATGATGCGTAAAAAGAGTTCTCCATGATAGGCTTGCCGACCAGCGATTTCGTCCCGCAACGACATTGAGTCGTTGACGGCCTATTGTGAGATCTTGGCTGCGATTCTTAGTACTATGCCGTGTGCAGGCTGTGTTCCCAAAGACCATCCCAAAGCTTCTGCGCGACTGGTCCTATTGACAACTCGGACGCCCGAAAAACGAAGACTTCATTGTGAAGTGGGAGATGTGTGTACTGCAAGTTTATGTCCACAAGGTCCCCGCGTTCCAGATCCTCTATGATAAGATGCTCTGGCAAGCGTCCCCAGCCGAGGCCGCGTAGCAGCAGTTTCTTTTTCATATGCAGATCGCTCACGTACCAACGCCTTTGCCCCCTTTGGACCCCGAACTCGCGGTCGAACATGCCTGCTGCATCGCCGGTGTCACTGACCAGTATCTGATGAAAGCGCCGTAGGTCTGAAATTTTGCCCGCGGTTTGCATTGTATGAATCAAAGTGGGAGCCGCGACATTGCGCATGTTGGACTGATAGATTGGGAAGTGTTCGAACCCTTGCTCTTCCAGCAATATCGGGAGCATCGGTGCAATGGCGATATCCGCTTCACCATTCTTAATCAGGTTTGTTGTTCCAGACAGAATCTCTGTGCGCAATACAACCCGGGTTTCAGGATAATTGTTCTGTACCTCGCATAATGCCGGCAACAAAGCGTTCAGGTCGGTGTTGTCATCAACCGCCACGACTATCTTTTCCTCGTTCCCTCTTTCGAAGTGCCGCACCAGCTGCGTTAGGTCATCGGCCTCCGTCAGGACGCGTAAAGACTGTAGGTATACGCGCCGCCCAAGTTCAGTGAGCTCCAGACGGTATCCAGTTCGATCGAACAGCTCCTTCCCGATCTGAAACTCCATCGCCTTTAAGGCCTGACTTATCGCCGGTTGCGTTTTGTTCATACGCTCAGAGGCAGATTTTACCGAACCGGTTTCGACAACCGCTTGAAGGACTTTTAGTTGTTCGATCTTCACGATTTGCTCCGATCAATACTTAAATAGAACTTATGTTCTTTTACACAAAATATAAATTTTAATCAATCATCATCGGATCTAAATCATCCTCAACACGCACTCGTTGAGGAAGAAAAAATGTCTAAACTGAATATCAAATCCGCATCCACTTGGGGTCTGACCGGGCTGCTCGCAGCCGTTTTTGTGGCCGCAGGCACGTCCAAAATCCTGGGCGTTGAGCAAACCGTTCTGCCATTCGAGCGCATGGAAATACCTTCCATGGCTATCTTGGTTGGCTTGCTTGAGATCGCTGGGGCCATTGGCCTATTCATACCGCGTCTCCGCTTTCTAGCGGCGCTTGGTCTTTCGGCGACAATGGTCGGCGCCGCCGGCTACCACCTCACCCTTGATCCAGAACAGGCCGTGGTGCCCGCGCTCGTACTGCTTGTGTTGACCGGTCTTCTGACTTGGATCCGCAGACCCCAATCCACCTTAGCCGCAATCTAACCGAACTTGAGGAGACCGCTATGAAACGCATCGTTGCGACATCGACCGCGCGACCCGAAAAACTTGGCGCACTGAACATCGTTCGGGCCCTGCCAAATTCACAAACAAGTGGCGTCGGGCCGATAATCTTTCTGGACCATATCTCGGAAACAAAATTGGTTGCAGGGCAAATGCCCCCTCCCAACGGATCATTCGCACACCCGCATAAAGGCATCGCGACATTCAGTTATCTGTTGAAAGGCGAGGTTGTTCATTTCGACAGCAATGGCGGGCACGGCACCGTCAAAGCAGGAGGGGTTCAGTGGATGAACGCGGGCAATGGCATTGTTCACGATGAAGGTATGCCGAAAAGCCTGCGTGAACAGGGCGGCGATTTCCACGCCTTCCAGTTTTGGGTCAACCTGCCTGCCAAGAACAAAGCAGAAGCCCCCGGATACATGCCACTTCAGGCCGAAGATCTGCCTGTAATCCCGCTGGATGGTGATGTGGGCACGCTTAAGGTTTTGCTTGGCGAATTTGCTGGGAGGACCTCACCCATTCCGGCCTTCACTGACCAGTTCATTTGGCACATCAATCTCAAGCCGGGGGCTTCGCTGTCCTTGCCAACCACCGATGGCAATGAGTACGGAGGCTACCTTCCTGAAGGGAGGGCCGTCATCAGTCAGACTGAGGTGGCTGCACGTGAGTTCTTTGCCTTCGGCAGTGATGACAGTGGGATTGTGATCCACAACCCAACGTCCGACGCAATCGATGTGATGATTTTCGGCGGAGAGCCGTATCGGGAGCCTGTGGTTTCCCACGGCCCGTTTGTCATGAACACCGAAGACGAGATTCACCAAGCCTACGCAGATTTTCGCGCCGGAAAGTACGGCACCATCGACTATCACGGTCAATCCGTCTGACCGGCTGGCCGCCATTCCTTCAACACCTTGGAGAACTTAAAATGAGAAACCTTCTCTTATCTACAATCGCATACGGCGCGCTCGCAACATCGCCAGCATTGGCACAACAGACAGCTGATCTGATCATTCACAATGCCCTTGTGACCACTCAGGATACCTCGATCCAAGATGCAACGGCTGTCGCCGTTGTCGGCGGTCGTGTCGAAGCCGTTGGAACCAATAGTGATGTGTTGGAGCTGGCTGACGATGACACGTTGGTCATTGACGCAGATGGACGCAGGCTGATCCCGGGTCTGAACGACGGCCATGTCCACGCCATTATCGGCGGTATGTCTTACGCATTGAATGTCCAGTGGGACGGCGTGCCAACCTTGAGCCGCGCGCTGGAAATGCTGTCTGAACAAGCCAAGCGCACACCGCAAGGCCATTGGGTAAAGGCGATCGGAGGCTGGTCCCCACATCAGTTCGAAGAGGGTCGCTATCCGACCATGGAAGAGCTGAATGCCGCTGTTCCTGATCACCCATTTATGGTGCAGCACGCCTATAACGTCGCCTTCCTGAACGAACAGGCGCTGGCGATTTTGCAGGAACATGCCCCTTTTGTATTCACGCATGTGCCCCAGACACGTTGGGAAACTGATGCAGACGGGAACTACACGGGTGCCGTGTATGGTGAACCAGCATCGTGGATATTCTGGATCCTCGAGGCGATTGTGCCGCAAACGCAGGGCGAAGAGACGACCCGTTCCATGCAGCACATGTTTCGCGACATGAATCGCTTTGGAATAACCTCAGTTTCTGACGGAGGAACGGTTGAGACACACCCGCATTCTGAACGCACAAAGTCAGTCTATGACGCCGATAAATCAACGGTTCGCATCTCTTTCATGGAGATCCCATCGAATGGGATGGAGGCGTCAATCGAGACGATGAAAGATGATCATCCGCTTGCGCCGGGTCAGAACCTGCATCACGACCTTGAACATGGCTTTCAGTTCGAAGGCATGGGTGAGTTGTTATTCGCAAGCCTTGAAACACTGCAGTCCATCTCGGATTGGGAAAACTTCACCCAGCCAATCTATTCACCCGATCCTGATGTCATCCGTGAACAGATGTATTCCGACGTAAGCAAACTGGCAGCGGCCCGAATTCCGTTCCGGGTTCATGCGACTTACAATGAAACAATCTCGCCAATGCTGGATGCGATTGAAAAGGTGAATGCCGAGACACCACTGGATGGCCTTCGTTGGAGCATCGAACACGCTGAGACGATCAGCCTGGAAAATATTGACCGCATCAAGGCCCTCGGGGGTGCGATTGGCGTTCAGAACCGCATGGCGATGCATGGTGATGATTTCATTGCCACCAACGGCGAGGAACTGGCGCTCACCAGCCCACCGATGCGTGCGATGTTGGATGCAGGTATTCCAATGTCATTGGGAACAGACGGATTGCGGGCTTCGAACTTTAATCCTTGGACAGCCATGGATTGGGCCACAACCGGACGGTCAGTGTCTGGTGCCATCGTACTGGGAGAGGAAAACCGACTGACCCGCGAAGAGGCGCTTTATGCCTACACAGTCGGCAGCGCCTGGCACCAATTCCAAGAGGACGAAAAGGGGCGTATTGCACCCGGTCAGCTTGCGGATATGGCGCTACTTAGCGCGGATTACTTCACTGTCCCTGACGACGAAATCTCGTCGATCCAATCGGTACTTACGATCATGGATGGCGAAGTTGTTTATGGAAGTGGACCTTACGAAGGTTTGAGCCCTGAGCTTCCTGCGGCACTGCCAGAGTGGGCGCCCATCAACTACTTCACAATCTACGAGTGACGCAGCAACTGCGGGTGCGCGCGCGCACCCGCGATATCACACCATCCAAGAAAGAGAGTTTGCCATGCCTACTCGCATGAAACTGGTCAATTCCATTGTGATCAACGCGCCAATTGAAACAGTGTTCGATTATATCTCGGACATTTCCAAAGACCCCAACTGGCGCAATGAAGTCGATAAGATGGAGGTCGACGGACCGATTGAGGTCGGAACGCTCGCCACTGAATACTCCACATTGTTCCGACCGTTTGTGAAAACGGTCACACCGACGCGGATCAAGGTCCTTGATCGGCCCAATGTCGTGGCGTTTGAGACCGACCCAGGAGTTGACCCCTGGCTGGTATCACATCGCAGCCTCAAGGCCCTTAGACCAGATCGGACCGAGGTGACCTATCGGCTGGAAACTGACCTGCCACCTAGCGGGACGTTCGGCAAGCTCTACCTCGCGCTGATGACCCGGCTCTACGGTCCACGCCTGCCGCGTTACCTGCTGACGCTGAAGAAGATCATCGAAGCTGATCAATTTCCGACCACCTGAAATCACTCCTAAAAGGAACTCAATCATGTCCGAATTACTTCCCGGTCAAGCCGAAGCCATCACCGAGGTAAATGCTCTACGCGAGCGCGTGCAAAAGGCAGATGCAGACAGCATGGCCCTAATTCTTGGGCAAGCCCACACACATCATGCGTGGTCCGACAAAACTGTCTCCGACGCGCTGCTGAAAGAAGCCTATGATTTGGCAAAGATGGGCCCGACGGCGATGAATATGCAGCCAATGCGCATCGTGTTTCTGCGTGGAGATGCCAAAGAACAACGTCTTGTTCCACTGATGCTGGACAGCAATCAGGCCAAAACCAACGCCGCACCGGTTACAGCCATTTTGGCCAATGATCATGCGTTCTTTGAGAAAATGGACCGTACGTTTCCGATCTTCCCCGATGCTGGCGCGATGTTCGCAGGCGATGCCGATCTGGCACGCGAGAACGCAGAACGGAACGGCACGCTACAAGCTGCCTATTTCATGATGGCACTCCGCGCTGTTGGTCTTGATGTGGCCCCAATGTCGGGCTTCGACCCAGCTGGCGTGAACAAGGAATTCTTCAGCGGCACCAGCCTAAGCACGAATTTCATCGTGAACATCGGCCACGGCGACAGCGCTGGTGTTTTTCCCCGTCTTCCGCGCCTCAGCTTTGAAGAAGCGGCGCAGGTTTTCTGACTACCCCGCAACCAAAACCATACCGAAAGGAAAAACTATGACTGACTATGTAAAAGCAGATGCCACCCACATCGATTTTCCGGTGACAAACCGGGAAGAGCATTTCGAATGGTGGTATTTCGATGCCCATTTCGACAATGGCGACCACTTTGTCGTGATGTATTCGCTCAATGATACGCGCCTAAAGCCACGCGAACCCTCGGTTCGTTTGAACATCTACCCCGCCGGTCAGCCCGACATCTGGAAGATGAAGACATATTCCGAGGATGACGTGTCCGTAAGCTATGACAAATGTGATGCAACATTTGGCGAAGAATATTGCCGCGACATGGGCGATCACTACGAGATCTACACCATGATCGACGGTTATGGTGGCAAGCTGCGGCTGAAGAAAAAGAACCATCCATTCACGACCGAAGGCGTTGACTTCCCGCTGCCATGGACCGTTGCGGTTCCCTCGGGCGAGATTGAAGGCGAACTTTATAAGGATGGCGAGACCGTTCAAGTCAAAGGCGTCGGTTATCACGATCACAACTGGGGCGAAAAGAGCCTCGCTGGTGCGTTCAAAAACTGGTACTGGGGCAAAGTTCACACCCCTGAGATCTCGATCGACTACGCAATGTTCATGAACAATGATGACAGCGTAGGTATGCCGATTGCATTGGTCACAGACGCGGATAGCCAGTTGATGACACCCATTGACGCGCCCGAAGGACCCAATGCGGTCAAGTTCACAGGCGAAGTCAACGACACAATGACCGATGACAAGATGGGCTATACCTTCGCCAAGGAATTCACCCTTACAGGTGAAAAAGGTGATGTGGCCTTCTCTCTCAACATCAAGCTCGACCATATCGTGATGATCGAAAAAGGTGACCTGACCCCGGGCGAAGACGTCTACCGCTATGTGGGCAAAGAAGAGCTGACCGTGACACGCAACGGTGACACAAAGGTCTACAACGAAAGCAGCCTGCATGAGATCGTATATCTGAAGGCTTGATCTTCGCCATTACCGTATCAAACAGGCCTGGGCGCGCATTGTTTTACTACGCGCCCAGGCTGATAGTCACCCTCTGTTTGTGTTTTCCAGCCAGACAGAGGCCACCGGCGACCTCCTGACCAAAGGTGAGTGTGTGGTGCTGGATGCAAGCGAATACCCCGCAGTTATGACAGGAGAGGATACATCATTGGTCTAGCTGAACACCGACCTCAATGCGTCGGTCTTCAGAGTTGGTATGCTCAGCAGCAACGTTCAGGACCGCTCTTAGGCCTCAAGGATTTAATCAGAGTAGGAAACATTATGAGCAAATTCACTGTAACATCCGAAGTTATCAACTGCTCCATTGAAAGGGCATTTGACTACATCAGCGACGTCGAGAACCGCCCCAATTGGCAGCGTCCGCTTGATAAGGTAAATCGCGGTTCTCCTGCGCCTGACGGGGCTGGGACCTATTGGACAGAAGACTTCAAGATGCTGGGTATGACCCACGTTGCCCGCATGAGTTACACAGAATTCGACCGCCCGAACGTGTTTGTTGAAGACGCTGACCTGCCGCTTTGCACCGGACGTATCGACATGATCTTCAAAGAAGTTGATGGTGGTTGTACCCTGGCCGTTGTGTCTGACGTGAACTGGAAGGGCATATACAAATTTCTGACACCCATTCTTGTCAGGACGTTCAAAAAGATGGTCTTACAGGATCTGGAAGATATCAAACGGCTTCTTGAAAGTTAACAAGTCTTCACCAAAAGGAGAAATGGCGTGCCCGGCGTGGACCCCAAATTACAATGGATCGACTATGAATATTGAGCTTGAAAGAAATGAGACGAAGGGTCGTTACTATGTGAATTTTCCAGAATCTGGAGGAAGCGCTGAGCTGACATTTTCGATTGCCAATGCTCACCTGATAGTTGTTGATCACACAGACGTTCCAGCGGAGTTGAAGGGGCAAGGAGTCGGGCAAGCCCTGTTCTTTCGCTTGGTCGAAGACGCGCGTGCCGAAGGTGTCAAAATTGTGCCTCTATGCCCGTTCGTAAAGGCGCAATTTGGAAAATTTCCCGAGACGCGGGACGTCACATAGCATGGCACGAGTCAAATCTGTCTGTGTCTATTGAGGACGACAAAGCAGACCTTAGTGTGTCAGCTACGAACGGCAGCAAAGTCCGCGTTGTGTGAATCCGACCGACATCCAATTTCGCTGGTGCAGCGAATGACCGGAATCACGGGCTGCACCGCAGCAACGGAAGGCAGTGGTCAACGGCGGCAATGGGCCGCAAACGCGACAATTCTGTCTGCCTGGCAGCGCGCGGCGCCACGGTAGACCTTGAGCGCTAAATCGGGAAGGTTTGCCGAAGGGCGGGGATGCAACGCTTTCGATTTGTCCGGCGTCGCGGGATAGCGCGGCCAGATGTAGGAGTTGGATCACGCGATTTTCTCCCATGGCGGGTTGAGGGACTTGGCGTTTGGCTGCGGGTAAAGGATTCGATAACATTTATTGTGTCGCCGCATTCCAGGCAGGCCTCGCGGCCGGTCGTATCATCGGAGTCGTCGCGTTCGCTCTCTTCTCGCATCAGTTCGGGTTCCCGATCCACGCCGAGCATGCACTCGATCATTGCTATCCTGGCACGGCATATGCCCTTGGTGAGGAACCAATGTGGCGATGGCCTGCCGGGGGACGGAGAAACAGAGCCCCGCAAGCAGATTCCATGTGTTTGTTCTTCAAAATGCCAGCCCATCCCGCTTGACACGCAACTGATTAAGCAGGGTGCGCTCGTCCTCGTTCAAAGCGGCCAGATCGGTGGGATGAGCGGTTTCCATTACCGCGAGGATGGATCTGCCATCTAGCTTCGTGGCCGTTGTCCGGCGAGCCATCACGCGGGCGATAGCTGGATAATCACTGAGCTGATAATGCTGATGGTGCAATACACGCGGGCTCGCTTCGGCTAACCGTTTTTTGTAGTGAGCCACCTTCGATGAGGACGGTTCCGAGACAGCCGGTTCGCCGAGAACGTAGTATCGGCTTATCGTCCGCGCCCACTTTTTGTCCTGATCGAGTGCCAGAAGGGGCGAAGTGACGATCCGCTGATCAAATAGAATTGGGTGACCTGTCACCTCCCCCCTGAGGCGTGTTGAGTTCCGGTCTGTTACTGTCCGCCAGCGCTCCAACCGAGGAGCGATCGCCAGGTTGGAGGGCGAGGGGTTGAGGGAGTCGTTCATTTTAAGTCACCGATGTGCATTCCAGAGTAATCAGTCGGTCATTTCGATGTCATCGGGCCACATGCGGTGCACCGTCTTAAGGCCTGAGCCTTCATCTATCATTTTGGGCTAATTTTGTCACCTGACTTGGCGCTCAATTTACCGCTATGACAATACCTAATTTCAGAAGTCGGGCGTACAGTAAAATTCTGACATCGGCAAAATCACGGGGAATGGGAAAAAAAGTTGGTCGAATTCCAGCATTTGAGTTGACAGGTGGTCGTCGCGTGTTCCATCTGCATGTCTCTTTGGCCACTCCTTGGTGGTTACGATGAGCCAGAAACACTCTCTTATCAAATCACCCTGTTAGACCCATAGGCGCTGACGTCAAACACTGATGTGTTCGCGCAGATGCCGTTAATTGAAGCGGTTATCAGTTTCATCGTTGCGGTTCTACGGCCCCTAAATGTCAAACACTGAATCTATTTTAGACATACGCATAAGCTTTTGATATATATGAGCTAATTTTGTCCAGGGCTAGACATTGCTGAAATTCTGAATTAGTCTTTAAAAAACAACAGGTCGAGCTCAGATGAACCGACAGGCGAAAAATAAGGCTTTAGGATTAACGCGGCGCGAGCGGACCGCCGAAGATATCAGGCATGCACTTCGCCTTAAAGGCCTCACCCTGACCGATATTTCAAAAGAAATCGGCTGCTCCCTGAGTCTAGTCAGCAAGGTTGCGTTGGGAGACAGGAAAACGCCTTTCGTCAGAAAAACTCTGGCCACTCGCATAAACCAAAGCGTTTCTGATATTTGGCCTCCTAAACACGGAGGTTCCCCTATGAAATAACCTACATATTCTTGAGGTAAGAAGACCCTCAATCGCCGAAACGATGAGGGCCTCTGAAAAAAGGTAGTTTGGTCTCCACCTTGCTTTAGAGCATCTCTTCTTCCCCCCAGAAAGTCAACCCAATCGCGACGGGAAACCGCTGCGACCGGGCTCGGTTTGTTCAAACAAATGGAAGGAGGCATTCTCATGAGTTTGCCGAATAATCTCCTGTGCCTTGCGCCCAGGTCCGCTGAGAATCGTCAACTTTATCCCGCCTTGTCGGGCACAGACAAAGAACAAGTAATTCAATGTGTAGATATTCCGGCAGCATCGCGAAACATCCGAAACATCCCAAAGAGGTCGCGTGTCAGCGCTAGGGGAGGTCTCGTATTTCGTTCCCGATTGACGGGTGAGCTTCAGCAGCATCGTTACGAAAGTGGTGAAGAGCGTAATTGCTTTTACGTAAACGCGGCTGATCCACAGGTTGTCGATATAATCGGCCAGCCGATTTGCGTTACCTACAGAACTGCTGCCGACAAGATGAAGCAGCACAACTTCGACATGCTGTGTATCCGCAATGATGGGATGCGGGTCTTGTATGCGGTAAAACCTCGCGACGAAGCGATCAGGTCTGGGCTGGTTCACGACCTGCCTTATATCGCAAAAGCTGTACCGAGAGATGTTGCGGACAGAGTAAAACTATTTACCGATAGAAGCTATCCACGATGGTATTGTGCTGACGCGCGTCGGCTCTTTGAAATCAATCGCGAGCCGGACGAGGAAGCTGACGCTGTCGTCGGCGAGATTTCTGCAGGTCTAGAAGGCCAAACGACCCTTGGGGATGTAACAGCACTTGCAGGCATGAAGGGACGTGGCTTCCGCGCGGCATTCCGCGCGGTATTCGCCGGAAAACTTCGAAGGTTGCAGAAAGCGGGGCTGTCTGGTTCCTCCATAGTTACCCGGGGGCAAGCAGCTTGAATGCTATCACTCGAATTCCCCGCATCGAAGACGTAGACGAGATTCAATACAAGGGGCGGACTTGGCGCGTTGTCGCAAGAGGGCAGGTTGATCTAACACTCCGCACGATTAATGAGCCAGCTCTCTTCGAATCCATACGTTACGAAAAACTCCCAGCTTTGCTCGAAAAGCCGGATTTCAAACTGATCCCTGGCGCACGCAAACTGAGCCAGAATATTGACCGGAAATTTTCGACCGAAGAGCTTATCATTGATTTACCAAATTGGCAGAAAACGACCGTTTTGGAGCGCGAATTCTGTGTCCAACTCTGGCTCAAGGCCGAAAGTGCTGGCAAGGTTAAACGTGTGCCGCGTAAAGCGCGACGCTTCATAAACAAGCTGGAACGTAAGCTCATTAAATGGCTGCGAAAAAAGAACAATGGCACAAAACGCATTCAGCGTGGTCAAAGGCATACATTGTCAAAAAGTCCGGGCTTCAGCACACTTATGAACTGGGTACGGACGTATGAGAGATCGGGTAGAGTTGCAATAAGCCTCATCGACAGACGTATGAACTCCGGTTCTAAAAGGTGGCGCAAATTTACGCCGGAAACCTATGCCTTTATCGATGAGTTTATTCTCATCTACGCTTCTCCACAGCGACCCACCGCACGGTCCGTTGCAAGGCGGTGCCTCGACGCAATTGACGAAGAAAATGAACAGTTGTCAGCTACCGGGGGCGAGTTGTTCGGTCGACCTTGTTTGCGTACGATCGAGCGTAAGATCGCAAATCTGCCTGCGTTTTTCGTGTGCTGTCAAAGGGAAGGAGTTGATGCCGCGCGACTAAAGTTCGTGAACACGGGCCGTGGCCTTCAAACGCTGTTTCCTGGCGAAAGGGTCGAGATTGATTGCTGGACGGGTGACATCATGCTGTTGCTGGTCGATTCCGGCCTGGCAAAACACATGACGAAGGAGGAACTCGCCCGCGTCCCGAGAGCAAAAATGACCGTGATCGTGGCAATTGATCACTGCACGCGAGTCATTTTAGGGATGCGTGTAATTAGCAATCCAAATGGTCGTGATGCCGTCGCAACGCTGGAGATGGTCACGCGTGACAAATCCGAGATCACGAATGCGCTTGGCACTTCTCGGCAATGGCATCATTGCGTTCGGCCAGCAATGGTTGTTTCAGATATGGGACCTGAGTTCGCGAACGACGCCTTTGAAATGGCTGTTTTAACGCTTTGGTCTGCCTACGAACGCAATCCCGCCGCGACGCCGTATCTTCGCAGCGTCAACGAACGGCTCTTTGGAGTCTTTGCTCAGGATTTGATGGCCTTTCTTGATGGTCGCACCTTCGCGAACATTTTTGAGCGAGGGAAACTGAACCCCGCCGAACGTGCAGTCCTGACACCGGATGAATTGACCGAATTACTGGTTTGGTATGTGGTCGACATCTATCATCAGATGCCACATTCCGGGATCGACTATCACTCGCCCGCTTTGATGTGGGAATTGATGTCCAGCGAGGTCGGGTACTCGACGCCGCCATGTGGTCAGCATCGCCGTGCCGCGTTTGGAGAACATTTAGAGCGGACCCTCGAGGGACGCGGAGTTTTGGTCAACGGAATCCGCTACTCCAGTGACCTTCTAAGACAGCTTCACCACGACAGGCACGATCATAAAGTCGAGCTCCGTTACTATACCGAAGACATCAGCTGGATCATGGTAAAATGCAATAGTGAGTGGGTTCCGGCATATTCCCACATTAGTGGTCTGGAAAACGTCAGTGCTAAGGTTTGGTGCGCCACTATTGCAGAACTGCGCAAGCGTGGTGACGAGATCTATCGGCAGAACCTCCCTACAATTCGGCGAGCAATAAGGCACTTCGAAAACAAACTTAAAACGGTCAGCGCGACGCGTTGGATGACAGAAAAACGCACGACGGCTGAATTCATCGATCGCCAAGAGACACAGCTCTTTATGGGAGAAGAGATCATTCCCTGGGGTGACAACGATGAGGATGGCGACGAACTGCGTCACTTATACGAGGCAGGAATTCCAACAGGTATCGCGGCTGAATCAAACGAGCACATGGATGATCGACCGACCGCAATCCCATCTACGCCTCGTCGAATTTGGACTATAGAGGAGGATGGCGAATGACGGACCAAATTGCTAATGAAATCGCCGACCGTATGGTGCAAGTGCGCAGCCGTTTCATCCGTCATCAGGCCTACCAGCAGATGTGCGATCGGATTGGGTTGGTCGAAAGCCGCAGGCGCGGTGAAATCAAAGCCGGGGTTAATCGTGAGGTCGAAGGAATTGCGATCGTCGGAGCTTCTGGCGCTGGCAAGTCCGAAGCTCTTAAGGTTTTGCGCAATCGCATGAACGCCAAACAACGAAGCCATATGTCCGAAGATATCGGGTGTTTTCTGAGTATCACTAGCCCATCACCAGGTTCATTGAAATTCGTTGCAACGGAGCTTTTGGCAGCGATGGGTTGCCCGATTCAGGGAAACATAAATTCGATGAAATTATGGAGCCTGGTTCGGCATCATCTTGAGATGCATCGGATAATGTTCGTGCATATCGACGAGGCCCACGATTTCATTCAAAATCAGTCCGGTCGCGAGTTTGCATCAGTCTTGCGCACGATAAAAACACTTACACAGACACAGTCTTGGCCGGTCTCAGTAATCCTGTCCGGCACACAGGACCTCGAAAGCATGATAAAAACCAGCCGCGAGGTTGAAAACCGCTTCTCATTCATCCGGTTCGAGCCGTTAAGCTTTGTATCCCATGGCGACGGTGTGCCGATTCTAATCGAAGATCTTGCAAAGATTGGCGGCGTGGATGTTGCGGAAGACTTGACCAGTGCCGATTTCACGGAACGACTGTTGGTCGCTGCATCTTATCAGTTTGGCCTGCTCATCAAAGCCATAGCGGATGCGCTGGAAATTTCTTTGACTCGTGGATCAGCCATCTTGGAATCGCGAGACTTTCAGAAAGATTACACGCAGCGAAAAGGAGCCATTCCCGCTCTAAACCCCTTCATTACCAATGACTTTCGAGATCTGGCACCTCCGTTAATAAGCTCGGGGAAGGAGTAATGACTGCAAGACTTGGCCTTGTGGTCGCCCTCGGAGAGCGCGAATTGCCGATAATGTACATGGGACGACTCGCAATCTTAAATGGATTTGTGAGTGCCAGAGAATTTGCCGTCGCTCTCGGCATTCATTTTGATAAATTTGTTCGAAGCGACCCACCGCAGGTTTCACAACTTTCGTCTCTCGCAGGTTTGGATATGTCGTCCATGGTCAGAACCATGTTCAAGAAACTCGAGAACGGAATCGTCTCCTTTCGCAACGAGGAATTTCACCGACGTGAGCTGCGCGCAAGCCATCTTAAGGTCTGCCCCGATTGCATTTCGGAGCAATTGGACGAGCGCCCGATATGGGAGATTGAGGGTAACGCCTATTGGTATCTCTCTTTCGTGCGAACCTGCCCCAAACACAAAATTCTACTTGTCAGCGTTCATCAGACGAAAAGCGTATATGGCGCCTATGATTTTAGCCGGAGGGCACTTGATTCAGACCTGTTTTCAAATGTGCACGAGCTTCCCAGGATACATGTCCCATCTGCGTTGCAAGAATATATATCGGCGCGCTTGGATGGATGTAAGATCCACCCAAAGTTGCAGAAGCTTGGTCTCTTTGGGCTGTCGAGGTTCTGCGAAGAGCTCGGTCGCTGCATGTTGGCGGATGGGGATGGGCAATTGCCACACCTGTCCGAGCAAGAGCTGATCCACGCCGCCGACCGCGCTTTTTCCTTGGTGTTATCGGGACACGCTGCCATCGATGAGGTCTATGACGGCATGATCGCGAAATCTCGCGATAAGAACATGCGTGTGGCCTTCGCGGGCTTGCTGCCGTTGATGGCGGCAACTGGCGGGGATCAAATCGCACCACTTCGGCAACACCTTCATGACAAGATCGTTGAAAACTACCCCGTAGAAAAGGGCCGGATCATTGCGGGATTGGAGGTACAGCGCAGGCGCATTCACACCCTAGGATCAGCATGCGCAGCCTATAAGATGAAGCCATTTGTGTTAAAGCAGGCTTTGCAGATCGCTGGACACATTTCGGACCGGACAATCGCCTCGCAAATATTGATCGATGACGATGCCGTCCGTGATCACTTGCATGAGTACCGCAGCGCCATCCCTCATGCCGAGGCTCTACGCCGGTATGGCATACCCACACAACATTTCGCGGTACTTCGCCGAGCTGGCTTTATTAGTGATCTCTACCCGGATGCGCCCGGCGCGCCGATATACCGGCCAAGCGATCTCGAAGAGTTCTTTGGGGCACTCTTGCGATCCAGGAAACGGGTGCTTCCCGGCGCAACCGAGTTTTCAACAATTCCCAAAGCCACAAATAGGGCATTCTGCAAAGTCGCTGAAATCATCAGGCTTTTGCTCGATCAAAAGATTCCTGTATATTCGACCACGGGGTCTCTGAAATTTTCGGATATACGAGTAAACCATCGTGACGTGCTAGCGGCGCTCTCAGATCAAAATAGCGAAGTGGTAGGCCTGTCACTTCGGCAAGTTCGACAGAACTTGGGTGTCTGTGACAGCTCTATGTCGGCGCTCATCTCCCTCGGATATCTTCGAGGGTGCAGAACTATGACACCCGAATTTCGGAGGACCAGTACTTTTGTCACGCAAGAATCTCTGGACGAATTTGTCGCCAAGTTCATTTCCGCTCGGGACTTGGCCCGTGATTTAAAAATATCACCTCAAAGGCTATCGTTCCTATTACGAGACTTGTCTCATCTCGTGATGAAACTTCCGGAGCCTGCACGTGGTCGGTTCGTGCTACGCGAGGGCCTTGAAGAAGTGTATATGCGCGCCGCCGCTGGATCAGGTTCCGCAGAATAGCAGCCGTCGCCGCCGTTGTATCCGGAAAATCGAACTTCGGTTCCTCTGCACATCAGCGCTCATTTACGCTTTATCGGGCGTCAAGTCCATCTTGTCTGGGGGCTGTCTCGGTATGGGCCGACTCCCTCGCGGCTTCGGCATCCACAAGTTCAAGGTATGATGTCACAAAATTCAAAATGGGATGTCACCTCCTTTGCTGGCGCCTTATTTTATTGGGTTCTTGAAATTAAGAAGTGCAAACTATCATGTCACTTCAGAGTCACGTCTCACATAAACGTTCCTTTAGGACCGGTCCTCTTCCTTTTTGGGAGCCGGTTCTGTTATTGAAATAGCGGAGGCTTGCTAATTTGTTGGTGGGTGCTGAAGAATATCAATTCTCCGCATTCGGTCGACCTAAGAAACCGCATTGGATCATTCGAGTGTGCGGTGCCGCAATATAATCTCATAAAGTGAAGTTTGGCCCAAAGCTGCGGTCTGTAGCGACGGGCGTATGTCGTAATACAAAACCACAAAACCACTTTTGTAATCCAGCCGTGCGTCCTGTGTTACTTTGGAAACGGAGATTAATGATGATCCCGATGATGAGTGGGAAATAACGGCACGGGAAAATGGTATATCAGTGCGCGTATATCGCACCCGTGAACGGGCCGGTTGCTCAGAATCCATCGCTGCAACCATGGGCCATAGTTGGCGGTAGTGGTGACGCGCCTTTCTGCAGAAGCTAGCGGTATGCCCTAGGCCTTCTTTGGAACCCCATCTACTTAGGAATACCACCGTTCTGGAACCAGAGCAGGTGGTTTCGTCCAAGGGTCTTCAACTAGCGCGTCCTGATACCATTGGTCTCTAAGGTTGGCGTGTTCTGTTACAATGATTTGGAAGCCGGGGACTTCTGTTTCGACAAAGTCATAAAGTACTTGAAACAGTTTTCTAACGGCCTCCATGTCGGCGTCTTTCTCGGTGTCTTCGACCGATCCTCCCGCCGATTTGTATGAAGTTTCCGATAGAAAGTAGACTTGGGTGGGCTGACCAATCATCAAAAACCTAGGAATGGGGTGGCTACCTTCAGCGGCGAACCTATGCAATGAAAGCAGCGCACCTAAATGATAGGATAAGTGGTTTTCCCCGCCACCTATTTGATTCATATAGATCGGTCGATCGGGTCGATCAAAAACTAACGTCAGCCGGTTTAAGTGAAATCGGGTTGGAAAAGCGCCAAACTCTCCGCCTAGTGCAGACACATATGTTGAAATATTGGCTGGACCCCATTCAAAACAGAGGATAGTCGGTCGGCCTGATCATCAAGACCAATCTTTTCCTCAATTGCCCTAATTTGACGAGATAATCGAGAAGCTTCTCTCTGAAGTTCAGTAAGCCTCTCATCTGAAACAATATTTTCAAGAAACAGACTGATTCTACCTAAGACCTTTGCAGCGGCATTGTTTTGACTGCCCATCTCGGCCACTAGTTCGCTAGTTGCAATAGCGACATGTTGGAACGCCACCGTCAGGATAAAGAGGCGATTGTTAGCGTCCTGCGCAACCCGCATGATGGCCCAACAGTGGTTATGAGCCACCATCTGCCCGTGCGGGTACTGATCGCCCCATGGCGGACCATCGGCGGAGATCAGAACCGTGCATTGAACAACGGCTTCGCCTTCGACCTTTGGAGTGAAATCAAGCAACACGACATCCACTCGTGGATCTGCGGCCACAGCCATGAAACACGAAACTGGATCGGTGATGGTAACAAAGGCCAGATCAGGTTCGTGATGAACCAGCGCGGGTATCCCGGCGAGGAAATCGGTTTTGAAACGGAATTCGTCGTGGAGTTTTAGGGTACATATGCAGGTGGATGGAAGCAGAATTTCGTTTCGCTTCGCGCTAACTACTGCTCTGCGGGACAAACCGGACTTATGCAGATGCGGCTATTGCTGACGCAGAGAGCGTTCGCCTCCTTAGCGGTGGACTTTCGGCGGCGCAGCGGTTTTCCCATTTGCAGACTTTCAAACGGATAGAACTCCGCAAAGTCCCACCCCTTTTTGCAGCGATCTGATCGAATAAAGAAGGCACGGTGCAAAACCGTCGTTCGTCCGGCATTATCGAAAGACGACACGGCTCTAGAGTACCCCAACTAAGACATTAGAGCCGAAATTCTAGCAAGTGCTTCACGTGTATGCGGCGCAACTTCAATGCCGGTCTCTTCGATCATGTAAGCCAGATGATCGAACGCCATACCAGGTTCCCCATTAATAAGAAATTCATAGATAATCTTATCTCCGCCCCTCAAGTTAATCTGATCCAAAGCGCTGCCCGTGTCGGGCTCACTCGCGAGCTTCTCAAACTCCAAGTCAACTAACTTCTGGATACTGGGGGTTATAAATCTGATCAAAGAAACTACGTCGGCCATTGGGAGAGTCTACTCGTATGACCGCGAAGGCGACAGGTCTGGTTTGAGCTCACAGTTAGATTTAGCCGTTCGCGGTGCGAACATCTAGTTTCACCCCGTAACGTTCTCGCAGGGTCATTTTGATCCTTCACATTCTTTCCAATCGTCGTTGCACAAAGATGCCGCCCAAGTGTCGTAAGTCGCCTGCCAGTTGATATTGGTGCATCCAGCGACACAAAGCGTAACCACAAGCAGTATGACATGAATAAGATTGCAATTCATGGTTCTTACTCCAGAGCGCGCAGCATTAGATTGGCGGTCGCTTCTACAGAGCCTTCGCCAGTCAAAGCCACTGCGACAATGGCGTCCTTCTCCGGAGAATATACTAAGATAGCGCGCGCGCCGGGAGCACCGCCTGAATGTCCGATCCAAAGCTCGGTCCCTAAGTCTGTGGGCACATCGAAAACCATCAACCCTAACCCGTACCAGAGCCCTTCATCAAACATGGGGAATGGGTCTTCGAGCATCAAATCTAAGGTTGCTTCATCAAGGATACGTCCCCCCAGTAGATCGCGCATGAAAAGCGCCATGTTTTCAGCGCTCGCTACGGCCACGCCTGCGCCGCGCGGTTCGCGGATGTCTTCGGCTGTCTCATTCGCCGGTACGACGGGCAGGACTACGTCTTTGAAGGAACTCTTGGGGCCCAGAACCCGGATCTTCCCGCCAGCGCTTTGTTTCAGCACAAGGTTGTACGCGGCAAGGTGGTATGGTTTTCCGGTTATCTTTTCAATCACAGCGCCCAATAGAATGTAACCGGAATTCGAGTAGCGCCAGGCCTGTCCAGGGCAGGCATATGGAGGTTGGCGATTAATGATTTCGAGAACGCTGTCTAGATCAAGTCGCGTGCCGCGAGCGCGAGTTTTCGGATCTTCGTTGGCACTGAACAGGCCAGACGTATGGTTCAGTAACATACGAAGTGAAATGATATCTCCATTCGGGACGTGATCGATGTACCTCGATATAGGGTCATCAAGAGACAGACGTCCTTGCTCCATCAGCTTCAAAATCGCAGACGCGGTGATTATCTTTCCGACGCTAGCCCAGTAATGAACATGTCCTTCTGGTGTTCCGTATGTACGTGACCATGGTGCACCACCCGCCTGCCAGACAGCAGCCGATAAACTCGGCGCGTCGGTCGCAGACTGTGCTCGATCAAAAGCGGCTTCCAAGCCGGTTGTTTCATCAGCGCTCAGATCGCTTTTCGATTGGATAGCAAAATCAACCGATGCCATTTCGACGGACTTTCGAAGAGGTTTGCCGGAATAGGGTTTCCCGACGGCACATGCTTCATGTGTTGGGAGATCAGTGCGTTGAACAGAACAGGCCGCACACAAGATAATCAAGGGAACGGTAAATAGAGTTTGCTTCATGAAATTCACGATCTTTGTATGTAGGATGGCGACAGGGTGGTCCCGTGCCAGTAGTATAGTCTTGTTTTCCTTTATCAATGATTCGTTATTGCAAAACAATAATATTTTATCTATCCATGATGTTGAGTGAGGGCCTGCCAATGAATTCTGAAATACTGCCAATGAAACAACCGTTGTATCGACATGCGCGCCTTGCCGGGTTGGCGTGTCGGCTCGTGGCGCTTGGCCTCCCTTTGCTGACGCTTCTTGCGTGGTATATCGGAACAGCACAGGTCGAGCTGAGTCGCAATTTTGGCGATGAGTTAATTCAACAATTGAGCGCGGGGCAAATTCTGTTGGCAATCCTCCTTAGCTTGCTGCCCACACTGGCGATGGCAAGGTCACTATTTTGCGCAGCGAGTTGTTTTGATTGCTTCGCCGGTGCCGACTGGTTTAGTCCTATCCAGCCAATAGCGCTTGCCGGCGCTGGACGTTGGCTTGTCCTGTCGGGGCTGTTTACATTCCTTGCCCCAACACTACTTGGCTTTGTGATCACGCTAAGTGCTCCAGCGGGTGCGCGTGCGTTGATCGTTTCTCTGTCAAGCAACGGTGTTCTCTTGATCTTGTTTGGCTTGCTTTTTTGGTCGCTCGGCACGCTTTGGGCAAAGGCCAACGCACTCGCCGCAGAGAACGTGCAGTTCGTCTAATGGAAATTATTGTTCGCCTTGATGTGATGATCGCTCGCCGCAAGATATCTTCGAAGGCACTAGCCGCTGAAATTGGGATAACTGAGGCCAATCTTTCGCTCCTAAAACGAGGTCGTGTGAAGGGTATACGATTTGAAACACTCGCGAAAATTTGTGAAGCCCTCGAGTGTCAGCCAGGTGATTTACTGGAATATGATAATTCTCAATAGCTAATACGGCCGTGCTCGCGGTCGAGGTAAGATCTGGTTCGCCCGCGATTTGCAGGCGAAGCCTTTTTTGCCTGCACTTAGTGGCCGAGTTGAGGCGAGCGAAAAGTAAATTGGTGAATACGGGAAAAGGAAAAGAGCTATGGGGAAATTATTGTCGTTGGTCAGACCGATTGTGGCTATTGCATTTATTGTGGGTGGCGCCTGTGCCTGATCCTAGCAGGGCTCGGTATCTCATCCTACTTGGGTGTTGTCGAAATGGGTTCGGAGTTTGCCGATATTGATCCACTTTACATGGTTGCAAGTGGCGTAGCGATGCCAATTGGTGCTTGGTTTGGTTGGCTTCGCTACAAAGGCTTGGAAGGCAAAGCGCTTTCAAACGGCGACCCTAAGGCTTGAATGAGTTCCGCCTCATTATGCGTAGAATTAGAGAGTGACCCGAACAGTGTCTATAAACGCACATTAGCTTTTTCTCGCAGTTTTCCAGGGTCGCAGAACAGGCTTTCTCTGTTTGATCGGCGGGGGTTTTTACCCGGTTCTCACCTAGCTACCGGCACAAGCGATTGATAAAAATTCCAAGTCGCCACGAATACACGAACATCTTCTGCTGATGTGGGAACGTCGGCGCGTTGTTCCACGCGACACAATTTCAAAGACTTGGCCTAGTCTGTGGATGGCTGCTTCCGTCGGTCATGCCTATCGCCCACCTGCGCCAGAGGCCACTGTACTGATGGACCAAAGGCCCATCATGCAATAATTTTCAATCTGGACCACTAAGGTGGGGTTGATCAAATCACCGTTGACTCTCGCCGCAATTGTATACAGGTATGTCTACAATGATTTGGGCAAGGGGACTTGTGGAATGTTGTTCTGTCACGGGGGAAAAACGGTCTATGGAGCCAACTTAGGTGTTCTCATGCTGGAGACCAAATTTCCGCGGATTCCCGGTGATATGGGCAATGCGACGACTTGGCCGTTCCCGGTGCAATACCGTGTAGTGCGTAGTGCCACCCCTGAACTGGTCGTACGCAACGACGCACGTGATCTGGTGGGCTTGTTTATTGACGCTGCGAAGGACTTGGTGGCCTCCGGCTGCGATGGTATCACCACTAACTGCGGGTTTCTGTCAATTGTGCAAGACAAGCTGGCCGAGGCGGTACCGGTGCCAGTTGCGGCCTCGTCCCTCATGCAAATTCCCATGGTGCAGGCAATGTTGCCCGCAGGCAAACGAGTGGGAATCCTGACGATCTCGAAGGAGACACTGACTTCCGCCCACCTTGCTGCGGCCGATGTGCCTGCTGACACCCCAATCGTTGGGACCGAAGGCGGCCGTGTTTTTACTCGCGACATCTTAGGGGATGCACCCGAAATAGACTTTGCCGCTTGCCGCCTTGACATGTTGGATGCCGCAAGACAGCTGGTTACAGAACATGCCGATATCGGAGCCATCGTTCTGGAGTGTACGAATATGACGCCATACGCGGCAGATGTTCGAAAACTTACCGGGCTTCCGGTGTTCTCAATCTACAACTTCGTTAACTGGTTCCACCAAGCCCTTGTACCCGACCGCTTCCCGGTCGAGTTAGATGATCCGCTCTTTGGCTTGGCGGGAGAGCCAAGGTGACCTCGGCCCTGTTGGAACGACCGCTGCCTAGGTTGTCAACTCTGATGACAAAAGACAATGGCCTTCCCACCTTGGTTCGCACAAACGTACGTGCGCCGACGGCGCGCAATGTTGAACTGGGCGCTGGCTAAGCCGCTCGTTTAGGCTGGCACGTAGAGTTGAGAAAAGGCGACCCGCACCAACTCGACCGTCTGCTCGCTACGCCGTTCGATGTGACAGCGCAGAGCCTTGGTCGCCGCATCCAGGTCTCTTCCTTTGACAGCGTTCAGAATGACCCGGTGCTGTGTCATTGACGTATGATCGTAGTCCGGCGTGTCTCGCCGATCCCGTAAGAGGCGCAGGTTGATGATCCGCACATAGCGGATCCGTTCGTTCACGTTGCATAGCAGCCGAACCAACTCTTTGTTGCCGGAAAGCGAAGCCAGGTTGACGTGAAACTCCTCATCCATGCGCAGAAGTTCGTTCAGATCGCTGCAGATGGCGTAGGATTCTTCGGCCACGTCCAGATATGAGACCACTGACTCGATTTGCTGGTCATCAGCGCTCTCAATTGTGCGATTGAGCGCCTCTGTCTCAAGCGCGCTGCGCAGTTGGTAGAGCTCAAGGATTTTTTCTGGGCTTAGTGGACGACAAAAGAATCCTTTGCCCAGCTCAAATGTCAGAAACCCCTCTGCTACCAGCCGATTCAACGCTTCGCGCAGGGGCGTGCGACTTACGTCGAGCGTTTTGCTAAGAGCGGACTCGTTCAGGCGTTCACCTGGTTTGAACTCGAAGTCGATCGCCATTTTGCGAAGGGCCTCATAGGCCCGTTCAACACTGCCTTCTAATTTTGACATTTCAATCCCGCATTGTTTGGCACGTTCTATCAAAGATTACATAAAAGGAAACATTTGTCTTCACAGATGGCGACAGGGCTGTATACAGTTCGGAATACGAACCTCAAGGAGCCGATTCTTTGATGCGTCGGGGGATGATGGAAGTTGACGGGAAACATGTGGTTGTGATCGGGGCCGGTATCGTCGGCGTCTCGGCTGCAATCTGGTTGCGACGCAAGGGCGTTGCGGTAACGATCGTCGATCGCAATCCTCCCGGAGACCCAAAAGCAACCTCATACGGCAATGCTGGCGTATTGGCGGCGTGCTCTGTGGCACCCGTCACAGCGCCCGGGTTGGCCTTTAAAGGGCCGCGCATGGCGCTCGACCCGAATTTTCCTTTGTTCCTGCGTTGGAGCTATTTGCCAAAGCTGATGCCGTGGCTGCTGCGTTATATGTCGCACGCCAACGACAAAGATACCCGCCGCATCGCTGCGGGTCTTGCACCAATCACCAGCGATACGGTCGAACAGCACCGATCACTTACCAAAGGGACTGACGCTGCTGCTTGGGTTGAGCCAACAGATTACAGCTTTGTGTATCCAGATCGCGCTGCATTCGAAGCCGACAGTTACACTTGGATGTTGCGCAAAACTGCCGGTTTTGAACCGGAATTGATCGAAGGTGAAGCCGTACGAGAATTTGAACCGAGCCTGTCTAAAGACCTGAACCTTCTCGCTGTTATGCACGATCATGGCTACACTAAAGACCCGGGAGCTTATGTTGCTGCGTTGGCCATCGAGGCACAAAAGCTAGGTGCTGTTTTCCACCAAGCCGAGGTAAAAGATTTTCGTATCGAAGATGGACGCGTCACATCGGTAGTTACTACCAGCGGGACGCTGGATTGTGTCAATGTGATTTTGGCCACCGGCGTCTGGTCCGGATCACTGGCGAAAAAACTGGGCCTTAAAGTACCGCTAGAATCCGAACGCGGATATCATATGGTGTTCAAGGCCCCCAAGAACGGACCCTCATCCCCGTTGATGGTGACGACCGGCAAATTCGTTGCCACACCAATGGCAGGCGGGCTACGCTGCGCTGGCGTCGTTGAGTTCGGGGGGCTGAAGGCCGGGCCATCTAAGGCGCCGTTGGCGTTGCTGGAAAGCAAAGTGCGCCAGACGTTCCCAGACCTGTCCTATGAAAGCTTCGAAAGCTGGCTGGGGCATCGTCCTGCACCGTCTGATAGCCTGCCGTTGATTGGAGAAATCGGCACAACGGGTGTTTTGGCCGGGTTTGGCCACCATCATATTGGCCTGACTGCAGGTCCAAAAACCGGCCGCCTTCTGGCGGGCATGATTACCAAAGACCGCGAGAATATTGATCTTAGCGCATATAGTCCGATGCGCTTTTAGAATGAACCACCAAGAAAGCTCTGCGACCAACGCGGGGCAAATAACTATGGCAACAAGGGAGCCCAACATGTCTAAAACTATATATACGATTGCCGCCGGTGTGGCGGTCGCAACCCTTTCGGTCGTGTCGGCCAATGCAGAGACTTGGGACATGCCCATGGCTTATTCTGCGACCAACTTCCATTCTGCTACCGGTGCTGAATTCGCGGAATGCGTGACTTTGGGGACCGGTGGCAATCTGACGATCCAGACCCATCCGGGCGGATCGCTTTATGCTGGTGCTGAGATCAAGCGCGCAATCCAAACCGGTCAGGTCAACATCGGCGAGCGCTTGTTGTCAGGCCACCAGAATGAAAACGCACTGTTTGGTTTTGACTCGGTTCCGTTTCTAGCGACCTCATTTGAGCAATCCGAGAAGTTGTGGGATGTAGCAAAAGGTCCGCTGTCGGAGTTACTGACTGAACAGAACCTGCATCTTCTTTACTCGGTTCCATGGCCAGGCCAGGGTCTGTATTTCGACCGAGAGGTTAACACGCTAGCAGATGCCGACGGTTTGAAATTCCGCGCATATAATGCTGCATCCGGTCGCATGGCCGAGTTGGCAGGCATGCTTCCAGTTCAAATCGAAGCTGCCGAAATCAGCCAAGCTTTTGCCACTGGCGTGGCCCAAGGGATGGTGTCATCGGGATCGACCGGCTATGACCGCAAAGTCTGGGAGAGCCTGTCGCATTACTACGGTGTGGATGCGTGGATGCCGCGCAACTATGTAATGGTTAACTTGGATGCTTGGAACGGCCTGGATGAGGCCACTAAGAACGTCATCAACGGCTGTTCTGCCCTTGCGGAATACGCGGGTGACTGGCGTTCCATCCAGTACACTGAGTTCACCGTGAATGAACTGGCCAAAAATGGCATGACCACAGGGCCAGCCAGCCCAGAGTTGCAGGCAGAACTGCAAGCCATTGGCGAAACCATGACCACCGAATGGCTGGAAGCTGCTGGTGAAAAAGGTCAAATGATCGTCGACGCATATAAAGCCGCACAATAAGCTCAACAACGCACTTTCCCGGCGGCATACGTCGTCGGGGATTTCTCACGACAGAAGTGTCAGTTAAACTGGGGGACCAGCTATGGGGCTCTATTCAATGTTGCGCGTATCTCTTGATGCGCTTTATCGGTGGGCTGGGTATCTTGGTGCAGTTTTCTTGATCATGATCCTTGGCTTTGTGACACTGCAAATGGTGTCGCGGTGGGGGGGAGAGATCATAACGGGAGCACCAGATTTCACTGGCTATTGCATGGCTGCAGCCTCGTTTCTAGCGCTGCCCTATGCACTGAACAGCGGTAGTCATATCCGCGTCAGCCTTCTGTTGAACGCATTGGGGCGGTTTCGCAAGTATGGGGAGATATGGTGTTGGGCTGTTGCAAGCTACCTGACCTACCTGTTTGCGCGCTATGCCGTCAAGCTGACCTATGAAAGCTACAGATTCAACGACATCAGTCAGGGTCAAGACGCATGGCCGATATGGATCCCGCAGTTATCGATGGTTGCAGGGACAATCCTTCTTGCGATCTGCGCCTTCGACAACCTGATCACCATCCTCTTTACGGGGAAAGATAACATTCGATCCGCTGGGATCGACACACAGGCGGAGTAAGGCCAATGGAAGAATTTTATCTCGTCTCCATATTCCTCTTCGCCCTATTTCTTCTTCTAGGAACTGGCGTCTGGGTGGCGCTGGCCCTTTTCGGCGTTGCCTATCTTGGACTGGAAATGTTCACCTCTCGCCCCGCCGGTGATGCGATGCTTACGCGGATCTGGACAGGATCTTCCAGTTGGACTTTGACGGCATTGCCCCTGTTCATCTGGATGGGCGAAATCTTGTTTCGAAGTCGATTATCGCAAGACATGTTCCGCGGTCTTAGCCCGTGGATGCAGCGACTTCCGGGTGGGTTGGTCCATGTAAACATCGTGGGGTGTACGATCTTCGCTGCGGTATCTGGATCATCGGCGGCCACGTTGACCACAGTAGGTAAAATGTCGATCCCCGAGCTTCGTAAGCGCGGCTATCCAGAATACATGATCATTGGCACTCTAACCGGCGCCGCGACATTGGGGCTTATGATCCCTCCGTCATTGACGCTGATCGTTTACGGCGTTGCCGTTGAGCAGTCGATTTCCAAGCTATTCATGGCAGGCATTCTGCCGGGCATCGTATTGGCTGGCATGTTCATGGCGTATGTCGCTGGGTGGTCCATTCTGCGTCGGTCTGAAGTGCCTGAAATCTCCGACCGCATGAGTTTCATGCAGAAGCTCAACGAAAGCCGCTTCCTGATCCCCATCATCTTGCTGATCCTTGTGGTCATCGGGTCGATGTATGGCGGCTTCGCCACCGCGACCGAAGCAGCCGCCATTGGTGTTCTGGGCGCATTTGCATTGGCTGCGATGCAAGGTTCACTTACCAAAGAAGCGTTTATTGAAAGCTTGCTGGGCGCCACGCGTACCTCGGCGATGATTGCATTCATCTTGATGGGCGCGATTGCTCTGACCTTGGCGATGGGCTTTACCGGCTTGCCGCGCGCGCTTGCCGAGTTCATCGAAGGGTTGGAACTTTCCCGCTTTTCGCTGCTGATCGCCCTGATGCTGTTCTATATCGTGCTGGGCATGTTCCTTGACGGCATCTCGTCTGTCGTACTGACGATGGCGATTGTGCAGCCGATGGTGGAAGGCGCTGGGATTGACCTGATCTGGTTTGGCATCTTCATCGTTGTCGTGGTCGAGATGGCGCAGATCACACCTCCGATCGGCTTCAACCTGTTCGTCATGCAGGGGATCACCCGACATGAGATGGGCTACATCGCCAAAACAGCGATCCCGTTGTTCTTAATTATGGTGGTGATGGTCTTTGTGATGATCATGTTCCCTGGACTGGCAACCTATCTACCAGACAGCATGGTCAGTTCGGCGGGCCGCTAGCCGGACTGCTGAACCCTGTCGCAAATTCTCCTAAGGAGCCAACATTATGACAAAACCCCCGATCCTCGCTGCGGTCGATCTGGTTCACAAAGAAAGCGACACACATGTGATCGAAGAGGCAATTTTACTTGCTCGGACACATGGCCATGACGTTGAAGTTGTCTTTGTCGTGCCGGATCAGGCCAACAGCTATGCGCAAGAATACATCCCTGCTGACATGCGCCAACAAGTTATGGACGATGCCGAAAGGGATCTGAAGTCTTATGCGGAAGGCTTCGATTGGCAAGGTGTGCCCTTCGGTACAAAAGTTTTGCGCGGTGTCGTTTACGAGAATCTGATCAACCGGGCGGATAAGCTCGCTGCCAGTTTTGTGGTGATCGGTGCAAGCAAGCCATCAGTCAAAGACTTGCTGATCGGGCCCAATGCCGCTCGCGTCTCACGCAATGCATCATGCAGCGTGCTGGTGGTGCGGCCCCGTTGATCTGAATTTGCCGAACCTAGCCCCAACCTCACACGGAGAATACTGTGAGCGACCATAAAATTAAGACCCTACGCGTTCATCGTATTTCGATCCCTGCGAAGGCTGTGCATTCGCACGGAAGTGGCGACGTGGCTGGCATAAATGTTGCCATTCTGGAAGTGGTGACCGACACCGGCCTTACCGGCTGGGGCGAGGCATCTCCGTGGCCCGTGTTCACAGGTACCGCAGAAGGTAATGCAGCCGCGCTGCACGTACATTTACGCCCCCATCTTATTGGACAAGACCCGGTGCAGGTCGAAAAGCACATGAACATGGCCGACAAGATTGTGGTGGGCCATCCCGAAGCCAAGGCCGCGCTTGAGATGGCGCTTTTGGACATCACGGGTCAGGTTACCGGACTGTCTGTTTGCGAGCTGGTCGGTGGCAGAATGCGCGACAGCATGGGGATGAGCTTTTCTATCGCCAACCCGAATTTCGATGCAGACCTTGATGACATTGCAGCCATGTGGGACGACGGCGTTCGCATCTTCAAGTTCAAAACTGGATTTGCGGATCACAAATTCGACCTGATGCGATGTGAAAAACTGCGTGAACTCTATGGCGATGAGGTTGATATCCGTATCGACTACAATCAAGGCCTACCTGCCTATGACGCGGTGCGCTGTATCCGCGACCTCGAAGCCTTTCGTCCTACGTTTGTCGAGCAGCCAGTTAAGATGCACGAACGTGATGTGCTGGCCCATATCACGCACGTAATCGACACCCCGATCATGGCTGATGAAAGTGTCTTTGATCCCAAAGGCGCGCTTTATGGCGTGCAGAACAAAGTTGCTGACATATTCTCGCTCAAGATCATGAAGTCTGGTGGTATTCGCCGCGCGCTGGAGGTTGCGGCAATTGCCCGCGCCGCAGGGGTCGAGGTCTATGGCGGCTGCATGTTTGAAACAGGCTTGGCCCATGCCGCTGGTGCACATCTGATGGCCGCCGTGCCCGACCTGATCCTGCAATGCGAATTTTACATGGCAACCTACTACGCCGCTGAGGACATCCTGACCGAACCCTTCCCCGTAAAACATGGCCGGGTCCACGTCCCCACAGGGCCTGGGTTGGGTGTAAAAGTCGATCCCGGAATGCTCGCAAAATACGCCGTCACGGAACCGCTGACGTAAACAAAAAAACTGCGGATTTCCTGCATACAGGCCTGTGTGCGAAAACCGACTAAGAAAGGTAAAACCCAATGGAAAACTCTGACGTCACGCGGTTAAACGGCGCGCAGATCATTCTGAAGATGCTCGAGCTGCACGGCGTGAGTCATGTGTTCGGTCTTCCGGGGGAAACCACCATCGGCTGGTATAAGGAATGGCGCGAACACAGCAATATCGAATTTGTGCTGACCCGCGATGAACGCACAGCCTCTTACGCCGCAGAATCTTACGCAAAAATCACAGGCCGCCCCTGTGTGCTAGAGGCCCCAAGCCCCGGCGTGACCCATTGCACGCCCGGCATCACCGAAGCCTACCTTAGCTCGGTCCCCGTTATCTATTTCAGTTCCGACATCCCAATTAATCAGGACAAAAAACACGGGCTGACGGGTGTGGATCAGACCAAACTTTATGAAAGCATCTGTAAAGAGAGCTTTGTTCTGACAAACGCCAAAGAAATCCCCTTCCTGATGCGTCGGGCTTTTCGCGTGGCCACATCCGGGCGCCCGGCACCGGTGCACATCCGTGTTCCAATCAACATTTTCGGGCAGGAGGCAGACGTGGACGACCTGTATGCAGAGCCCGAATACAGCTATTACCCGGCACACCGCCCAGTGGCGGATCACTCCAAAATCCGCGCTACGATTGATGTGCTGCTGGCTTCCAAGAAACCGGCGATTGTAGTGGGCCAAGGCGGGCTGATTTCCAAGGCCAGCAACGAGATTCTGGAATTGGCGGAATTGCTGCAAATCCCTGTTGGCACCACCACGCCCGGCAAGGGAACGATCCCTGAAGATCACCCGCTGGCGCTGCGCGTCATCGGCGGGCGTGGCGGGATGGAATACTCCAATCAATATGTACATGACGCCGACTCGATTTTCTTTGTGGGGACGAATACCGACAGTGCGGCGACGGATCACTGGAAGCTGTACGGAAATCCGAAGGAAACGACCTTCCTTCATCTCGACATTGCCGAAGCCCATGTGGGCAACAATTTCCCGGTCAAAGTTGGGCTTGTGGGAGATGCGCGGGCAAGTTTGGAATACATGATCAAGATCATCAAATCAGAGCACCCGAACCTGAAACGAGATCTGATCGACCTGAACCCAATGAAGAAAACTGCCTTGGATAAAGTGTTCAACTCGAACATCCCTATGCCCGAAGGCACTCTGTCGCCAGTGAAGCTTAGCCAAGCGCTTGATAAGATCATGCCCGAGAACGCAATCGTGACGTCGGAACCCGGCGTCAGTGCGATCTATCCATCTGCACTTTTGACTTTTAAGAAACCGGGGCGCCGGTACATCACCAACTATTCAATGGGCGCGCTCGGTTATTCTGTACCTGCCGCTTTGGGTGCCTCGTATGCCAGTGATGGCCCGGTAATTTCCTTTACCGGAGACGGTTCGTTCGGCTTTGTCATCGGCGACATGGAAACGATCAAGCGGTCCGGTAAGAACGTCACGATCATCCTGACCCGCAACGACACATTTGGCTGGATCCGTGGTGAAGCCATTTTGCTGGACGACGTTGACGAACCCTGGTCGACTGATTTCGGTCGCGTTGACTACTGTAAGGTCGCCGAAGGCTTCGGTTTTAAGGTCGACCGGATCACTAAAGAAGCAGACATAGAACAGATTTTATCTGACGCCATCGCAAATCCCGGCGCAAATTTCATCGAGATCATGGTCCCGTCGCAAGACAAGATCATACCCTTTGTACCAAACTGGGTACGCGCCGCCCGGGCGAAAAACTTGCCGCATTTTTACTAAGGCAAGTGCGGTCTCAGTTCCCACGCGCGCCTTAAACTTTTGGAATGATGATGTCGCTCCTCGCCCCGCTCATTCTGGTTTCGCGTCACGGCCGCCTTGCCCTGCCGTTGGGACTGCTCGCAGGTTTAGCTTTCCCCGGAGTGGCGACGTCCTTGAAGCCTTGGTTGGCTGAAATGGTACTCGCGCTTCTGTTCCTGTCCAGTTTTCGGTTGGCTGGACCAGCAGCCCAAAGAGGGATCGCTCCCGGGCGTCAGGCGTTTACGACCGTTCTGGCGTTGCAACTGGCTCTTCCGCTGGCGGCACTCGCAATCTTTGCATTGCTTGGTGTCGCCGCAACACCGTGGGCACTCGCCGTCATTTTAGTTCTAAGTGCACCATCTGTGACTGGTAGTCCAAATTTCACGCAGCTTCTCGGTCATGATCCCGAACCGGCCTTTCGTTTGCTCTTGTTGGGCACAGCGTTGCTGCCGTTGACCATGGTCCCCATATTTTGGGTCACCCCTACGCTGGGGGACATCACCGCTTCGTTCATGGCCGCGCTCAAACTTCTGGCGTCTATCTCATTGACGGTAGGACTTGCGCTGGCGGCGCGCCGTTTGGCCCCGACGCAACTGAGCATCCCTAGCCGAGAAACTTTAGACGGCCTGATGGTCGTCCTTTTGGTTGTCATGGTCCTAGGGTTGATGTCCGCGCTTGGTCCCGCACTCATAACAACACCAGGATTGGTTGCGCTGTGGTTCTCCTTAGCACTCGGTTTAAATTTAGGCTTACAAGTCCTTGGATTTTTGCTTCTCAGAAATGGCCCGCTGACCGAATGTGCCGTGGCGTATTCCGTGGTGGCAGGCAATCGCAATTTCGCGCTTTTTCTCGTGGCGTTGCCACAAGAAACGGTTGACCACTTGCTGTTGTTCCTCGGTTGCTATCAATTTCCGATGTACTTGACCCCGCTGATTATGCGCCGTTTCTATGCAGCGAGAGTTGCGCAAAATTGAACCTTCCTCGGCTGGATAGGCGCGCAAAACTGTCGAGCGAAGAGCGCATAGGTTTAAAAGCGCTTTCTCAGCGTGGTGTATAAATTTCACTTCGCACAACTGTTAAGGAAACTTAAGAAATCGGCCTCTTTCAAGCCATATCGGAATATCCGAAGTGAGATGAAAAAAACTATTGGGATGGGAACTGAGAACGCCGGTTTTGTCCCGCGACTTGATCATTGCCGCCTAAATCTTCGCTGCGCCACGACTGAATGGCAGGTATCGCGGCCGCTGCACAACGCCACGAACCGAGCAAGTGCGGCGATTTTCACGCTGCGAGCGCGTGCAGCACAATTTCAACACTTCTGCTATGGGCTTTCCTGACACCACCGCCGCGCTGGTCACGAGTGGCCGGTTCGGGAAACAGCGCCGTTTGCTGCGCCATGCTCGAACTACTAAGGAGCGGGACAAAACGGTCGTCACCACATTTCAGCCGAGTAGCTGGTTTTGGCGGTTCTTGACTGGTTCACGATGACACAACCTAAAAGTGCCTGCGTTGTTTCTGATGTTTTTTGTGGCTCCACAGTATGAAAAGCATCCTTTCAATGGCTGCGTGGCGAGATTGCCACTCAGATTATTGAAACTCGCTCAGAATGGTAGTTCCATCTAACGAAACACCGAATGACCACCGTAGAGATTCGTGATCGAAAGAAGCCTTAGTACCACAATCGCCCGGGCAACATTTATCTGATCAGAAGCCATCATCTCGTTCACCTTGTTTTGAGTAGATGGAGAGGTCACCATGTCTTGTTCTTCATCATCTCATACGAACGCACTAGATTCGACCGATCAGTAGCAATGACGTTAAAACCTAGATTTGAAAAACCAAAAGCAAAATAGTACAGCACTACTCATCTCCATGGTCAAAATTTCCGGTCACTTGTGTCGCCGTCTGAATGCGTTTGGTATTCGTTGCATGATATGCCGGATGCTTAAGCGAGCCACGGCTTCACGTCTTCTCGCCCAAGAAAGTCACTTAAATATTCGCGAGCGTTTGTTGATCTAAGCGACATAGGCTCTCTTGCCGATCCAACATCATAACCTATAATTTCGAGGGATAGCTTAACCCCCGGCACAACGCCTGTTTCGATAAGTATTTCAACATATTCCTGCGAAATGTTCTGTAGCGCTTGTGCCTGTGTAACATCACTTTGACGCATGGCTTTTTCAGCCGCGACATAAAGCTTACCAAACACATTGTATGTCGTTCCGATGCCGCCCACATGACCAAGAGCCGCTGCCGCCACATAAATTTCATCAAATCCGAAATAGTAGATCTTGTCAGGTCGAGCTCTCCGCAGTTCTGACAGTTTGAACAGATCTGTCGATGTGAATTTAATTCCCTGGACATTCGGCAGATCAAGTAAATTCAGAAGCAATTGCTTTGGCAAAGGTCGATTGGTACGCAGTGGAATTTCATACACAATAATTGGCAGGTCAGTGGCAGCAGCGAGATCCGAATAGTAGGTTAGGATCTCGTCGTCCGAAAAAGGGTAAGAGTGTGGCGGTAGTGCCGACAATGCATCAAAGCCTAGTTCGGCGGCCTGCTTTGCTAGTGCGATGGTGTCGATCGTAGACGGCTGACCCACATGCGCAATGATGTTGCCGAGATTTTCGGTCCGTAGACCTGCAATAACGCGCTGTTGCTCCAGTAACTCTGACGTCGACATCAGCCCCGATTCGCCACTGCTTCCGCCGATGTAAAGTCCCTGCAGGCCTTGCCGGGCCACATAGTCGATGATGTTTGATTGGCGCTTTGAGCAAAACCGACCCTCATCGTCGAAACCGGTAAGTAACGCAGAATACATGCCATTCAGATCAGTTTTCATATTCGGTCCACTCTTTCATCGTCTAATGCAATTAATTGGATAGGCCAAAAAGTATCTTTGGTAAAGTAATGTTTGACAATATTACTATTTTGGACTTACTAAATATCGAAACAAGTGATGGAAGTTGGAAATCAATACATGTCGGCAGCATTCAGTCCTCCGAAACGCGACGGCGCGGCAACCTATGGTGACAGTGAAACTGCTGACACTTCGGCACGTGCACCCGATCGTATTGCGAACGACCTAATCGCAAAGATTAAGTCGGGTGATCTGAAGGAGGGAGAGCCGCTGCCAACAGAACGCGTGTTGTGTGAGGAGTACGATGCATCTCGCCCAACGGTTCGCGAGGCTTTGTCGCTGATGAACATGAAGGGATTTGTTTCGCTTGGTGGAGGAAAACGCCCACGCGCCACTCAGCCTTCGCTTGACCAAGTGCTGATGTCAGCCGCCGAGCATATACGTGATATTCTAGGCAACGCGGAAAGTGGTGCGCATCTTGAACAAATGCGCCAGTTCATTGAGGCTGGTGCTGTCCGTGGCGCTGCAGAGCGCGCCAGCAATATTCAACTTGCGAAGATGCAGGCAGCGCTTGAAGCCAACTTTCACGCAATTGGAACGGCAACTTTTCCAGAAACAGATATCGCGTTTCACCGGTCAATTGTTGACGTGATTGGAAACCCGATCATCTTAAAGTTGCACGATCTATTTGTCAGTTCGATGCTTGCCCATCGACCCAAGCTGCTAAACCAACTGGAACATGACGAACTGGTCTATGAAGAGCACCGTCAGATCTACGAAGCCATCCTGAACAACGAGATCGTCAGAGCCAACAGTCTGATCGATGAGCATCTTGCAAGATCATACAAATCTAGGCTCACAACTCCGAAATCGCGAATTCGAGCCAACGACGTTGGCAACAACCCAGGCGAATAAGGCGGCGCATTAGCCGACGCCGATACTAGACATCAGAGGAGGATTTGACTTGTTAAAGAAACTTATGACGGGAGCAGCTGCACTCGCAATTATGGCAACTGCTGCCCACGCTGAGCGCAAATTGACATTTGGCCTACAAAACAACGAAACATCGAACCTGTATCAGGGCGTGGTCGAATTTAAGGACACGCTAGAAGCGTTGTCTGGCGGCGAAATGACCGTAGAGATATTCCCAAATGCCTCGCTTGGTGATTTCAAGGCGATGGTAGAACAGGTGCAGGCAGGCGAGTTGGATATGGTCATGACTGGCTATCCAGACATGTCTTACATCATACCTGAGTTGACACTTGTGGGCGCGCCGTATGTCGTTGACGACTTTGCACATCTACAACGCATTGTCGCAGGTCCTTGGGGCCAAGAGATGAATGCCAAGATGGAAGAACAAAACATCCATCTTGTCGACGTTTGGTATCAGGGCACACGGCAGACCACATCGAATAGAGCAATCAACTCGCTTGAAGATATGGCTGGATTAAGGCTACGGACACCAGGGGTTCCTTTCCTGATTGCCTATGCTGAGAATACCGGAGCTACACCGGCTCCCGTCGCATTCCAAGAAGTCTATCTGGCGCTTCAGACCAATCAAGTTGACGCGGAAGAGAACCCACTGCCGACCATTGAAGCCATGAAGTTCTATGAGGTTCAAAGCCACATTGCGATGACCAATCACTTCATTGCATCTGCGGCCATTCAAATTGGCACGTCTACGTGGGGATCACTTTCGGACCAGGAAAAGGCATGGGTCGAAGCCGCTGCGGGTGCTGGGGGCGAAAAGTCAGACGGCATGACATTTCAGGACGAAGCCAATTTGGTTGCCGTCTTTGAAGAGCGCGGTCTGACAATTACTAACCCAGATACGGGACCGTTCCGTGATGCCATGAAGCCATACTGGGATGAGCTAGACGCCGAATTCGGTGAAGGTTCCATCGCCAAAGTGCGCGGCGACGCAATGTGAATTGAATCAGGGGGCAACTCGCCCCCTGACCCATGATGAAGGTTCGGAGGGTGCAGGATGCCAAGGAAGTATGGTTTTGAGGCCTGTATCGCCTCCGTCCTTTTCATCATCCTTTTTCTCGTAATCGTTCTGCAGATCATGGGCCGGACCTCTTGGGTTCAGGGACCAATTTGGACTGAAGAGCTAGCACGTTGGATTTGGGTCTGGATGGCACTCATCGGCATAGGTACTGTCGAAAGAGATCAGGCCCATTTGCGCATGGGTTTCCTCATTGAACTGTTGCCCACACGCTTGCAACGGGTCTTCGCCACCATTACCGATCTGGTTGTCTGACGTCAGCACCCGTTGGACAGATTTGAGGATTTGAATAGAGGAGGATTTCTGGTTCATCTTATCGATTAGGAGATCGAGATGACGAAGAAGCCGACTACATCGAAAGACGCCGCCGA